>CAYMVL010000001.1:0-4373 GCA_964394145.1 uncultured Dehalococcoidales bacterium
CGAGCTGATCGACTTCATGGTTGTGGTGGAGAAACGGCGCCGCCCACCCAGCAGAGGAAACCAGGAAGAGCCGCTGTCAGAAGCCACTATCAAGGTCAAAGTAGATAATAGAATAGTGCACACGGCTGCCGAAGGTAACGGCCCGGTTGATGCACTCGACCATGCTCTGCGCAAAGCTCTACTCCAATTTTATCCCGACTTGAGTGCTGTAACACTTGTTGACTACAAGGTACGCATTTTGGAAGAAAGCGCGGGCACTGCGTCACAGGTCCGCGTGCTCATCGAATCCAGCGATGGCAGGGAAAACTGGCGAACAGTCGGCAGTTCGAGCAACATCATCGAAGCTAGCTGGCTGGCTTTGGCCGACAGCATGGAATACTGGCTGATAAAGCGGACTGGCGAAGGCAAGAATTGATTCATGGTTGATGTTTCTACCTAGCCAGTGCGGCTTTAAATACTTGCGCTGACATCCTCTCACACCTGTATTAACAGAAACAAGCCGCTGAAAAAGAGCAGACCGTAGGTCAGCGCCTTGAACCAGAACTCTTTTACGTGAATCAGGCTGCCTATAACGATGCCTGCTACCAACCCCGGCAGCACCATGGCAGTCATCGCTGCCTTAGTTAAATCCATTTTCCCGCTATTCACAAAGCCAATCATCAACCCTACATTGAGCGCTAACCAGAGCATGGACAGGGTGGCGCGGAATGCCTCCTGTCTATTGAACTGGCGGCTGGCGTAGTACACAATAGGCGGACCTCCTGCGGCGAACAGGCCGTGAAAGACGCCTCCGCTAATGAGCAGCGGCACCTGGTAGTACCAGCGCAGCGGCCTACTCTGCGCCTTCCTCAGGAACAGAATAAGCAACTCAACAATAGATACGGCGACGATAAAGCTACCAAGAACCATCTTCAGCGTGTCCTCGTCGGCAACTTCGCGGCCTAATATGCCCATAACCATGCCGATTCCTGCCAGCGGAAGCATAGATATCAGCAGGACCCGCCACTCTATGTAGCGATGCCATCTGGCTACCAGCCAGATGCTCTGCAATAAGCCGAGCATGACCAGTATGGGTACCAGCGTTTCCAGCGGCAGCAGATGGACGCCAAGAGCCAGCGTAACAACCGTGCAGCCGAAGCCCAGTACAGTCTCGACGCTGTGGGCTAGCACCAGTATGCCGCCAAGGAGGAAGAGCGTCAAAGCCATAGCGCCGTCAGTGGGCACGATAAAGGTCGTTCATGTACTGCGCGGCAAAGTCCTTAGCCATGCCGCGGTCGGGCAGGGAGCCTATCATGCCGTACATAGCGGCCTCACCTGTGACATCCTCCGGCTTCAGCTTAGCCACTTCTCCAACTGCAGCCCGTAAGTCCTCCAGGAATGCCTCTACAATGGCTGCATGAACTGGTGTGACGGTCATATGCAGGCAGGGCGGCAAGTGCTGGCTATCAACGTACCACCTGTATTCCTTCATCTTTTCGCCCAGGGCAAAGACATTGAGTACATCGCTGCCGAAGGCAAACACTGTCGTCTGCGGTGCACCCAGCACATACAGTTCAGGTATGGCTTCTATGCCCTTGCGGAGATTTATCGTCGCCTCCATGCTCTTCTTCGCCAGGTCCGTGTAGCCCGCCAGGCCGAGGTATTTCAGTGCTGCCCAGCTTGACGCTATGGGGCCTCCGGGTCTCGAGCCGGCGGCGTTAGGTGTGGCGTAGATGCCCCCGGGCCAGTCAGCATAGACGAAAATCTGATGTTGTCGCAGGTCCGGACTCCGCTATAGGATTACCGATGCTCCCTTGGGCGTAAAGCCGTACTTGTGTATGTCAACCGATATGGAGCATATGCCCGGAATCTCAAAATCGAATTTCGGTATTGGATAGCCCAGCTTCTTAATGAAGGGCAGTATCAGTCCGCCCAGACAGCCATCGCAGTGCATCCATATGTCGTTTTCGGCTGCCAGCCCGGCAAGCTCTTCCAGAGGGTCGATTATGCCGTGGGGATACGAGGGCGCAGAGCCTACCATCATTATCGTATTTTCGGTAATAGCCTCACGCATTGCAGACACGTCGGCGGCCAGGGTCTTCTTGTCCGTTGGGACAATAACAGTCTTCACTCCCAGATAATGCGCCGCCTTGTTGAAGGCCGGGTGTGCTGAAAGTGGCATTAGCAGTTCGGGCTGGCTGATGTGAGGCTTCTTTGCCCGAGCATAATCCCGTGCCGCCTTAACCGCTACCATGATGCTCTCCGACCCGCCGGATGTCATGTTGCCAACCGTATTAGCATCGCCGTGGAACAGGCTGGCCATCATGGACACAACCTCGGTTTCCATCTTCAACAGGCTGGGGAAAGCAAATGGGCTCAGCCCGTTTTCCGCCACAAACATGCTATAGGCTTCCTCTGTTACCCTCAAGACCTCATCGCCGGCATTATAAATCAGACTGAACACGCGTCCGTGCTTCCAGTCGCTATCGCCCGATTTCAGTGAGCTTAGGGTAGCCAGAAGTTCTTCGCGGGGCATTCCTCTCTCGGGGAACTCAATGTTAGCCATGACTCCGTCTCCTTCCTCAGCTAACTCCAACAGCACCTATCTCAGAATTGAGCTCATAACATATGCAGGATGTAGGCTATAGCAATCCCCAGGTAAGTACCTATGACCCATCCGATAATCCCGGTGACGATTCCGGAAACCACGACCTCCTTGTTTTTTAGGGCGGATGCTACCATGGGAACAAAAGGTGGTGAGTAGAGACCAGCCACGGAGGTGATTATGACGGTATCTGCATCGATTCTGGCAATGGCGGAAAGACCCGCATGTAACACCACTGAGCCGAGATAGACGAAACTCACCAGCCCTATCATAGCCGGTGCTGTTTTCAGCAACTCTTGAACATTAGCCATTGAGCTGACTACCAGACAGAATATCAGTATCAGGTATTGACCAAGCTGGAAGGTCATCGGGATGCGCCTGATAGCCGGAACGAACGAGAACGCTATCCCCAGGGTGGAGACAGTTAATATAGCCACCACCATCGAGAACTCAGTCGGAACTACCAGCGTGAGCCCGGCACCAATGGCAAAGATGCCGACCGCTATACCAAAAGCGCCAAGCAGCCGCACTATTACCTTCCGCTGCAATATGCCTGCGTATGAATCGAAATTTGCCTGTTCCTGAGGCTGGCTGTCGTTGCCCACATGCCGGAATGGCGGCAAGAACTTGAGCAAAATCCTCTGCAGAACAGTTATAACCACGAGGAGCCACACTGCACCTATGACTACGTCAGAAGCATGGGCTGCAATATAGACGCTCGGGTCAATCTGAAGTGCAGTGCCGATGGCTGCCAGGTTGGGTGTGCCCCCCGTATAGCAGCCGATAAGCATCCCCGCTACTTTCCATGTCTCCCCACCTATAAGAGAGCGAAATATGAAGTAACCCGCAGCTACTACTATCACCACTGCTATCACAGCGAAAGCGAATGATAGCAGCGATTTGCTGGCCAGCCTGGCCCACCTCTTGACATCTATGGAGAAGAAGATCAGGGGTATGGCTAAGGGAATGACTACAGTCATTAAGGTATCCTGTACTCCGAAGATATTTTCGGGCAGGACGCCGATATTGCCAATGACTATTCCAACAGCGTAGCAGATTACTACGCCGCCGATTTTGTTGAGAACAGGCAGTCTATGGCATAGATATACAACCAGCGCTGGAAATAAGACGAAGAACAGAATCCACGCGATGCTCACAGGATTCCTCTTGGTTGCAGCATCACTTAACTGCCCATCTTGATTCAGTCGTTATCGGGCAACTTCGACTAGTAGAAAATGCTACCGCCCTATCTGGTATTTGTCAAGACTTGAAACGCAGATGCCGGCGCCCTCTGTCACTGGCGCCCACTATAAGCGGCATTATAGTGATGTCGAAGACAAACAGATTTCCACACTGCTTCCTTCAGTCCTGGCAGCCTCGTTCGGTTCAACATCTGGCTTTTAACCAGTCCAGAACAAAGTCCATAGCTGCTTGTTCCAGACGCAACTTGTGCTTGGCACCCCGGACTATCCTCAGTTCCCTGGGTTCTTTAGCCTTCTCATAGAGTCTGTAAGCGTGCTCCGGCGGTATTAGTTCGTCGGCATCTCCATGGACCAGGAGCAGGGGACGGGGAGAGATTTTATCTATCCACTTTATCGGAGCGATGGTCTCAAATCCTCCTTGCCATTCCGCTATTGACGGTGGAAAATCCTCATCCCGGATTGCCCCGATTTGGCGAAGGCGCTGGACGCTATCCACAGGGGTTTCTCTTTGAGAAAGGGTGTGAAAATCCGCCGGGCAGGCACATGTCGCCACTGCAGATACTCTGGCGTCATGCGCGGCCGTATAA
>CAYMVL010000002.1:0-27715 GCA_964394145.1 uncultured Dehalococcoidales bacterium
CCTGCTGGATGATATAAAATTGCGCAAAGCTATTGAAAAGAAATGTTCTGATGGAGCTGTTGCCAGGGTGGAGGTGGAACGGCCAGGAGATGAGATATATTTAACGATTTATTCAGGTCGCCCCGGTATATTGATTGGGCGGGGAGGGCAGAACGTAGAAGCACTTAGAACAGAACTTGAGAAGATCAGCGGGGATAAAATTAGATTGACCGTAAGAGAAGTTGACAGGCCTGAGCTCGAAGCTACCTTAGTGGCTCAAAATATAGCCCAACGGATCGAAGACAGGATACCGTTCCGTCGAGCCATGAAGCAAGCAGCTTTCAGAACTATGCAGTCGAAGGCTGACGGAATCAAGATAACCTGCGGCGGACGGCTTCACGGAAGCGAGATTGCCAGGTCCGTTACCATCCGCCAAGGTCAAATGCCATTGCATAAATTGCGTGCAAACATTGACTACGGTTTTGCTGAAGCCCATACTGTAATGGGACATATTGGAGTTAAGGTGTGGATTTATAAGGGTGATATTATACCTGAAAAGGAGACAGAAGGTGTTACAGCCGAAGCGAGTCAAGCACCGCAAAGTTCATAGAGGACGGCTGAAGGGTGAAGCCCACAGCGGAAATTGGGTCGCGTTTGGCGAGTTCGGCCTTAAGGCTGAGGAATCGTCCTGGATAACCGCGAGACAAATCGAGGCAACTCGCCGCGTATTTGTACGTTATCTCCGCCACGGTGGCCAGCTCTGGATACGTATTTTCCCTGATAAATCTGTGACCAAAAAGCCTGCTGAGACCAGAATGGGAGGTGGTAAAGGCAGCCCTGAGGAATGGGTAGCTGTGGTGAAGCGAGGCCGGATTATGTTCGAGTTAGCCGGCATTAAGGAAGAAACGGCCCGGGAAGCAATACATCTTGCTTCTTACAAACTCCCTATTGCCACCAGTTTCGTTGCCAAGGAAAGACTTAGTGTCGATGAAAACTAGTGAAATTCGCATTCTCAACAACCAGGAGCTATCAAAGAAGCTGGAGGAAGCCCATGAGGAGCTTTTTAACCTTCGCTTCCGTCTGGCAACGCGCCAGTTAGTTAACCATCGCGAGATTCCGAAAGCAAAGAAGAAGATTGCCAGAATGGAAACCATCCTGAGGGAAAGAGAACTGGAAATAAAATGAATTACGCAAGAAGAAAGGTTAGAACAGGCAAAGTAATAAGCGACAGCATGAACAAGACTGTGGTGGTCGTCGTTGAGACTGCGAGACATGACCCGTTTTACCACAAGCTGGTGAAACGTAATAAAAAATATAAAGCTCACGATGAGAATAATGCCTCCAGAGTAGGAGACAGAGTAAAAATTATGGAGACTCGTCCCTTATCCAAGGAGAAGCGATGGCGAGTAGTAGAGAGGATAGCTAAAGGAGAGGCGGCTGAAGCTAAGCCAGAAGTAAAAGATGATCCAAGCTTACACCAGACTTAAAGTAGCTGATAATACAGGGGCCAAACAAATTATGTGCATCAATATCCCCGGGGGTACGAGGAGGAGGTACGCCCACGCAGGCGATGTCATCGTGGCTACCGTGAAACGGGCTATGCCGCACGGGATGGTTGAGAAAGGCGAGGTAGTACGGGCTGTGGTTGTACGCATAGCTAAGCCACATCGCCGCCCCGATGGCTCCTATGTCAGGTTCGACGAAAATGCCGCAGTTATTCTGAGTGATAAGAACAACCCCAAGGGAAGTCGAATTTTCGGGCCTGTAGCTCGAGAGTTGAGAGACAAGAATTTTGCTAAGATAATATCCCTTGCCCCAGAGGTCCTTTGAAATGAAGATAAGAAAGAACGACACTGTCACCGTAATCGCCGGTAAAGATAGCGGCAAAAAAGGCAAGGTGCGCCGCGTACTACCCAAGGAAGATAGGGTTATAGTGGAAGGGCTCAATATGATTAAACGCCATTCCCGGGCACGCAGGGCGGCCCGACAGGCCGGCATAATTGAGCTCGAGTCTCCAATACATATATCTAACGTAATGTTGCTGTGCAATAAGTGTGGCAAAGCTACCAGGGTTGGTTTCCGCGTCCTCGCCGACGGCAAGAAGGTGCGGATCTGCCGTTCCTGCAAGGAAGTAATTGACTGACGAAGTTTTATTGTGATGTCCATATCAAAAGATAAGTACCTAAAGGAAGCCCTGCCTGAGCTTAAAAGCAGGTTTGGATATACCAACCCGATGCAATTGCCCAGGCTGAGAAAGATAGTGCTCAGCATCGGTTTGGGCGAAGCCATACAGAACCCTAAAGCTCTGGAGGCAGCAGAGAGAGACTTGGTCGCAATCTCAGGGCAACATCCAGTCATTACCAAGGCCAAGAAGTCGGTTGCCTCTTTCAAGCTGAGAACCGGTATGTCCATTGGCATGATGGTCACCCTGAGAGGTGCCAGAATGTATGATTTTTTCGACAAACTAGTTAACATAGTGCTGCCCCGTTTTCGCGACTTTCGTGGCGTGTCTACAGACTCCTTCGACGGTCGGGGAAATTATAGCCTGGGTATAAGGGAACAAATAGCTTTTGCTGAGATTAGTTACGATAAAGTGGACAAAATCCGTGGCCTCCAGGTAACTATAGTTACTACGGCCAAGAATGATGATGAGGCTACGGCTTTGCTGCAACTCATGGGCATGCCCTTCAGGAGAAGTTTACATGGCGAAGACATCTAAGATCGTCAAATCAAAGCGACCGACAAAATATAAGGTGCAGCAACATAATCGTTGCCAACTGTGTGGCAGACCGCGTGCCTACATGCGCAAATTCGGCTTATGCCGTATTTGTTTCAGGAAACTCGCTGCAACTGGCGTAATTCCAGGAGTAAGAAAATCGAGCTGGTGAGGATTTTTGATGACAGTTACTGACCCAATCGCTGATATGTTGACCAGAATTCGCAATGCCATCATGGCAAATCACGATGATGTGCTTGTGCCATCTTCCCGAACAAAGCTCTCCATAACCAGAATACTCAAGGCAGAGAAATTCATTGACAATTATGAAGTGGTCAAGGGAACGCCACAACAAATGATAAAGGTCCTTCTCAAATACAACGACGGCCAACCGGCAATACTGGGCTTAGAGAGAGTGAGCAGGCCAGGTCTAAGGGTTTATGTAGGGCAGCACGAAATTCCACGTGTCTACGGCGGCCTGGGTATTGCCATCCTGTCTACGCCTAAAGGCATTATGACGGGTCAAAAAGCGTGGGAAGAGCACCTTGGCGGCGAGCTGCTGTGCTATATATGGTGAGGCGTGCTATTACAGCTATAAGTGAGAAGGAAGTTAAAGTCAGATTGTTCAAATTAGTTTTTGGCTCAGCCGGGAAGGTGCACTGAACCATGTCACGTATTGGTTCACTTCCCATCATCATACCCCAAGGGACTGACATAAAGATTGATGGAAACAAGATCATAGCAAGAGGAAATAAAGGAGAGCTCTGCCGGGACTTCCATCCCCGCATTTCCATCGCTTTGAAGGACGGAATGCTATTTGTAACCCGGTCCAGTGACAACAGGATTGACCGTTCTTTGCATGGCCTTACCCGGAGCCTCCTGGCAAACATGATACAGGGCGTCAGCGAGGGCTTTGAGAAAGTGCTGGAAATAAATGGCGTAGGTTATAGAGCTCAGAAAACCGCTGATAAGCTGGTACTCCAGGTAGGGTTCTCGAATCCGGTGGAGTTCCTGCCAGATCCAGATGTTCAAATCACCGTTGAGGGCACGAACCGTATACATGTCACCGGTCTTGACAAGAAAGCCGTTGGAGAGACTGCGGCCATGATTAGAGCTATACGCCCCACAGACTCCTATAAAGGAAAAGGCATCAAATACACTAATGAAACAATACATCTGAAACCGGGCAAGTCGGCTAAAGTAAGCAAGTAGAAACTGGTAGCTAAGATGACCAAGAACAATCCTAGAGCAAGCAGAGAAACACGACACAGACGGGTTAGGCGATCGGTCGCAGGGACAACGTCGCGGCCAAGACTATGCGTCTTCCGAAGCGCAAATCACATTTACGCTCAGGTTATCGATGATTCTATGGGCCAGACTCTGGTTTCCACAAGTACTCTCGACCCTCAGCTGAGAAACAAGTGGGACGACATGTCCAAGAGCAAGAAGGCCGAAATAGTAGGCACTGAACTGGCCCAGAAAACACTGGATAAAGGAATCAACCAGGTGGTCTTTGACCGCGGTGGTTACAAGTACCATGGCAGGATCAAGGCTCTAGCCGAGGCTGCCAGGAAAGCTGGATTGGGGTTTTGAGATTTTATGAAAGCGATTACTAGGGTTATAGGGAAAAGAGGCAGGATCGATGCCTCAGAGCTGGCTCTTGAAGACAAACTACTGAGCATTGACCGCGTAACTAAAGTGGTTAAGGGCGGCAGACATCTACGCTTCAGAGCTTTGGTCGTCGTAGGTGATGGCAACGGACACGTTGGGTTCGGCCTGGCTAAAGCGGCGGAGGTTCCTGAGGCCATACGGAAAGCTGGCGCTGTGGCCAGAAAGGGCCTCATAGAGGTTCCAATAAGAAACGGTACCATCCCGCACGAAATTTTCACCAAGTTCGGGGCCTCCAAGATTCTACTGAAACCAGCTTCACCTGGCACCGGTTTGATCGCGAGCAACACTGCTCGAGCAGTACTCGAATTGGCCGGTGTGCGGGATATTTTGAGCAAATCTCTAGGTAGCTCCAACAAGATCAATGTGGTCAAGGCCACGATGCTTGCACTGACTAACCTGAGGAAGACCAAGGTGGCCGGAGCGCCGGGCGCAATAGAGGACCTGGAAATCGCTGCCACAACACCGGGAGATAAAGTGGATGAAACAGAATGAGCTTAGGCCTCCAGCAGGTGCCAAGCATAAGAAGAAACGCGTAGGTCGGGGAAACGGCAGCGGGCATGGCACCTTCTCCGGGCGGGGTTGCAAGGGACAGAAAGCGCGTTCAGGCGGCGGTGTGCGCCTTGGCTTTGAAGGCGGGCAGTTGCCTTTGATAAAAAGGCTGCCGGAGAAAAGAGGCTTTAACAACATCTTTAAGACGGAGTATGAGATCGTCAATATAGGCAAGCTTGACGTTTTCCCCGCAGGAACTGAGGTAACTCCTGAGAAACTGCTCGAGGCGAGGCTGATCAAGTCGCTGAACCAGCCGATTAAAATACTTGGCGACGGCGATATTCAGCACGCGCTACTGGTCAAAGCTAATAGGTTCTCTTCAATCGCAGAGAAGAAGATTACAGCTGCTGGAGGTAAAGCAGAGGTAATCTAAGATGCAGCACAGGGAAAAACAACCACGCCTCATCCAGGCAATGGCAGATGCATTTGCACTGCCCGACCTAAGGCGCAAGATACTCTTCACTCTTGGCATTTTGGTAGCTTTCCGTTTTATCTCTCACGTACCTCTTCCAGGAGTCGACCTCGACGCTTTAAGCAGCTTTTTTGAGCAGAATCTCCTCTTTGGCATGCTTAACCTCTTCAGCGGTGGCGCTATGGAGAACTTCAGCGTGGCTGCAATGGGGGTTTACCCTTATATTACCGCTTCCATAATTATGCAATTGCTGGTCCCGGTCATTCCCAGTCTTCAGTCTCTTGCCCAGCAAGGAGAAGCCGGTCAGCGCAAGGTTAACCGCATTACCCATTTATTGACTGTGCCCCTGGCCGCTCTTCAAGGCTATAGCATGCTGGCTCTGCTACGCAGCCAGAGCCCACCTGTAATTGGTTCCCTCGACCCGCTCACCACAGCCTGCGTGGTAATATCAATGACCGCCGGCACAGTATTCCTGGTCTGGCTCGGAGAATTGATTACCGAGCGAGGAATAGGAAACGGAATATCAATAATAATCTTTGGTGGCATTGTGGCCAGCCTGCCAGACATGATTGGTCGTGGCTTTATCGCTGCAAATGACCCCATGGGACTGACAGTCTTCATCATCATTGGCATAGCTACTCTGGTATTCATAGTCGCATTTATCGAAGCTCATCGGCGCATTCCTGTACAGTATGCCCGCAGCACCTTCCGTGGCGGTCGTATGTATCGACAATCGGGTTCAACCTACATACCGTTGCGGGTAAATACCGCCGGAATGATTCCACTTATCTTCGCTATTGCAATAATGCAGCTTCCAGGCACGATAGCTACATACTTCATGGACCCAACTGGGCAGAATCCAAATTTCTGGAATACAATTTATAACCTGTTTCAGTCTACCACTCCGGCGCCTGAAGGCTTGATCTATCAAGCTCTGTATTTTGCCCTGGTCATTGGCTTCACTTTCTTCTACACCATGATTATATTCGAACAAATGAATCTGGCAAAAACCCTGCAACAGCAAGGCGGCTTTATACCTGGAATCCGACCCGGAAAAGCCACGTCCGACTACTTAAACAAGGTTATAAAGGCTATTACATTCGGTGGCGCTTTCTTTCTGGCCTTCGTGGCAATCATACCTTTTATCGCTCAAGAAATTACCAATGTCACCACACTAATAATTCAGAGCACGGCCCTCCTCATAGCTGTCGGCGTCGCCCTGGATACTATGAAGCAACTGGAGGCACAGCTGACCATGCGCCGCTATGAAGGTTTCCTTAAATGAAGTCGAAGATGCAAAACGCGCGCTCTTTGATTTCCATGTCCCCTTTTAGGTTCTTTCCATGTACATCATTCTATTAGGTGCTCCGGGAGCAGGAAAAGGAACTCAGGCAGACATCATCTCCAGCGAGTTGCGTTTGCCCCATGTCGCTTCAGGCGACCTGTTTCGCAGGGCACTGGAAGAGAAGACGGAATTAGGTCTGCTGGCAAAGAAATATATGGCCGAGGGCAAACTGGTACCAGACGAGATAACCATCAAGATGATACTGAATAGAATCAGCCAGCCCGACTGTAGCTCCGGTTACCTTCTGGACGGTTTCCCCCGGACCCTGGAGCAGGCTGAGGCACTGGACAAAGCTCTTGTGGCACAGGGCAAGAACATAGACAGGGCTGTGTATATTCACGTGCCTGACGAGGAGCTCGTCAAACGCCTCAGCGGAAGATGGATTTGCCGAATTTGCCAAACGCCTTACCATCTGATAAGCTCACCACCGAGAACACCGGGAAGATGTGATAAGTGCGGTGGCGAACTGTACCAGCGCCCTGACGATAAAGAGGAAACAGTAAGAGAGAGACTAAGAGTCTTTTCTTCCCAGACTATGCCTATCCTGGAGTATTATAGAAAGCAGGATAAACTCGTCGAAATCAATGGCAATCTGGGAATACCAGAGGTGGCTGAGCAGATACTCTCTGTGCTAAGGGGCAGGGAGTAAATGATAATTGTGAAGTCTGCTGAAGAGATAGAAATCATGCGTAGATGTGGCAGAATGCTAACTGCGGTACTGAACAGGCTTAGAATGGAGATCAGGCCGAAAATCTCTACCGCCGAACTGGACTCCATTGCCCTTCATGAGATAGAAGCAATGGGAGGCGAGCCCTCATTTAAGGACTATCAAGGGTTCCCTGCCAGCATATGCGTTTCGGTCAATGATGAAGTGGTGCATGGTATCCCCGGTGAGCGGGTGTTACATGAGGGAGATATCGTGTCGTTAGATGCCGGGGTAAAGCTTGATGGCTTTAATACCGACGCGGCTATAACTGTCGGCGTCGGGAAGATAAGTGAAAGGGCCAGGAAACTGATTTCTGCCACGGAAGCCAGCCTCAAGGCCGGCATTGCTAAAGCTAATTGTGGAGCAAATATTGGCGACATCTCCTCTGCTATACAGGATTACGTCGAGGCAAAGGGTTTTTCTGTGGTGCGGGAATACACCGGACACGGAGTGGGTCGAGAGTTGCACGAAGAACCGCAGATACCCAACTTTTTCGTGGCAAAGGGCGTTAAACTGCGCCAAGGCATGACACTGGCCATCGAGCCCATGGTTAACGCCGGGGACTGGCGAACCAAACTATCTCCAAACGGATGGACAGTGCTTACCGCCGACGGCAGCCTGTCGGCACACTTTGAACATACCATTGCTATTACAGACAAGAGAGCCGAGATACTTGCCTAGCAGGAAACGAGAACATGGCCAAAAAAGAAAGGATAGAGGTTGAGGGCAAGGTAACTGTATGCTTACCTAATACCATGTTTCGTGTCGAATTGGCTAACGGCCATACGGTTTTAGCTCATATCTCAGGCAGAATGAGGAAGCATCATATCAGAATTCTGCCCGAAGACAGGGTCCTGGTGGAACTTTCTCCCTACGACTTGACCCGGGGCAGGGTTACCTACCGCCTTCACTAGCTTCAGCCTTTGACAGTTCGAGCCAGGAAGTTTACAATAGTAGGGTTGTCTTGGTGATAAGAAATGAAAGTTAGAGCTTCAGTCAAGCGCCGCTGCTCAAAATGCAAGATTATCAGGCGAGAAGGGGTCGTTAGAGTTATTTGTGAAAATCCCAGACATAAACAGAGGCAGGGCTAAAAATGCCAAGAATTGCTGGAGTAGACCTTCCTAAAGATAAACCAATCCGGGTGGCCCTGCTGAGCATCTACGGCATTGGCGCTACCTCAAGCCAGCAGATTCTCAGCAACACGGGCATTGACCCTGGAATCAGGGTCAAAGAGCTCAGTGACGAGCAGCTCGGCCAGATCCGTAGCATTATTGATAACCAGTATAAAGTGGAAGGCGACCTCAGGAGAGAGATTCAGTCTAATATAAAGAGGCTTGTTGAAATCAGTTGCTCCCGAGGTATAAGACATCGCATGAGTCTACCGGTCCACGGGCAGAGGACTCGCACCAATGCGCGGACCAAGAGAGGGGCCCGGAAGACAGTGGCAGGTAGAGGTCAGAGGCGTGGTGTAGCCAAGAAATAAGGAGCTTAGTTTCGACAGATGCCAAAGAAAAAGACTCATAGGAAAGTCACGGAGGGTAGGGTTTACATTCAATCCACCTTCAATAACACGATTGTTACCATTACTGACACGCAGGGCAATGTGATCACCTGGGGGAGCTCCGGCAGCAGCAAATTCAAGGGCTCCAGAAAGGGCACTCCCTACGCAGCTCAGCTGGCAGCCAGAGAGGCGGCAAGGCGGGCCGCAAACGATGGCATGCGCCAGGTCGATGTGTATATCAAAGGGCCCGGCAGCGGACGCGAGGCAGCCATCCGTGCCCTGCAGGCCTCAGGGCTCACCGTCATCAGCATCAGAGACGTGACGCCTATTCCGCACGACGGTTGCCGTCCCAAAGGAAGGAGAAGGGTATAGAATGGCAAGGTACTTAGGGCCTGTCTGTCACCTATGCCGTAGCTTCGGCGAGAAGCTCATGTTAAAAGGGGACAGGTGCTTCAGCCCCAAATGCCCCATGGAGAAGAGGGCCGCCAGCAGCAGAGGACGGTCTCAGACCAGGCAACCCAAAATCTCCGACTACGGTCTTCGGCTGCGTCAAAAACAGAAGGTACGCTATAGCTATGGCATTATGGAGCGGCAATTTCGAAACTTTTTCGCCAGAGCACAGAAGACTCCCGGTGCTACTGGAGAAAGCCTGCTCATACTGCTGGAAAGACGATTGGATAATGTGGTATATCGCCTGGCCTTTGCCGACTCACGACCCCAGGCCAGGCAGTTAGTCCGGCATGGTCATATCCTGGTTAACGGACACAAGACGGATATCCCTTCTTTCCTCATAAGGCCAGGAGATGTCATCGCATGGCGGGAGCCCAGCAAGAAAAGTGAATATTATAAAGCGGTAATTGAGAAAGTCAAGGGAAGGACTATCCCCGGCTGGTTGAGCCTCGATGAAGAACAAATGACAGGCAGCGTCTCAAGCTTACCGGGCAAGGATGACACCGAGCCCAGGTACGACGCCAAGAGCATTATCGAGTACTACTCCAGGTGATAGCTTATTAGATTTCCTATGGCCGATGTAAGTTGTGTTGAAACTGATGGTAATTATGGCCGTTTTGTCGCAGAGCCTCTAGACCCAGGTTTCGGTACCACCTTAGGCAATGCGTTGCGGCGTGTGCTCCTCAGCTTTCTCCCCGGGGCTGCAGTAACATGGGTAAAGATAGAAGGTATTCAGCACGAATTCACCCCTATCCCCTATGTTAAGGAAGATGCCCTGGAATTCTTGCTCAATATCAAGGAACTGAGGCTCTGCCCCCTGTCCCACACGCCAGGGACACTGATCCTGGCAGCGGAGGGAGAAGGCATCGTCTGTGCTGGAGATATCAGGCCCACGGTTGACTTCCGCATCGCCAATCCCGAACTTTACCTGGCCACCCTGGACTCTGCCCAGGCCAAGCTCTACGTAGAATTAAATGTCGAGCTGGGAAAGGGTTATGCCCCGGCCAAGGCCACACCCGAGCTACCTCTAGGAGCCTTGCCCGTAGACGCCATCTTCACGCCCGTGCGGAAGGTAAATTTCTCCGTGGAACCCATCAGGCCCGGTCAGGAAGGAAGCCCGGAAAGGCTCATCTATGAAATCTGGACTGACGGCACTATTTCTCCCTGGGAAGCATTCAGTCAGGCTTCCATAGTCCTGGTCAATCACTTTACAGCCTTTCGAGATGTCCGGATTCCGGCAACAGAGGAAGCAAAGACAGCCGGCGCTCTACTGATCGAACCCGGCCAGTACAATACTCCCCTTGAGGAATTAAACTTATCAACTCGAGCTTATAACAGCCTGAAACGAGCAGGCATTTCCAACCTGGGACAACTATTGGACAGAAGCAAGGGAGGCTTACCACAGTTACCCGGCATGGGAGCAAAATCCAGAACTGATGTCGAAGAGGTGATAGCGAAGCTGGGTTTCCCTATCGCTTCCGATTCCAGCAGGAGAAGGGATGAGGCACAGAGTAGCAGGGCAGAAGTTAAGTAGACCGACCGCGCATCGCTGGGCACTGTACCGGAACCAGGTTACTGCCCTCCTGGAGCACGACAAGATTACCACAACTGAAGCCAAAGCTAAACAGGTCCGTAGTCTAGCTGAATGGATGATTACTTTAGGCAAGGAAGGCAGCCTTGCTTCACGGCGGCAAGCTTCCGCCTTTATCACCGATAAGAAAGTGCTTAAGAGACTATTTAGTGAGATTGGCCCGCAATATGCCGAGCGGACCGGGGGCTATACCAGCATGGTAAAGATGACCCCTAGAGTTGGCGATAATGCGCCTGTGATTCAAATCCAGCTCGTTAAGTAGTTCTGGCACTGAAGCGCGCCATAGAGAAATTGCATCAATCAGCAGAGAAGCAGTTTGCGGCCAAGCCGCAGAGGAAGGGGTAATAAATAAAATTCAATGCTATTTTGCCGAAGGCAAAATATATTCTGGTGCTGGAGTATGAAGGCACGCGATACCACGGTTTCCAGTGGCAAGCAGGCCTGGCTACCATACAGAATGAGCTGGAGGAAGCTATAAGAAAGTTTTGTGGAGACAGCAGCAGGGTTATGTCAGCCAGCAGGACTGACGCCGGTGTGCACGCCCGGGGTCAGGTGGTCACTTTCTGGGCCAGACCCTCGTTATCTCCTGCATCGCTCGTCAAGGCACTGAACTACTACCTGCCCGGTGACATCGCCGTAAAAGCAGCTCACAGGGCCGCCGATGATTTCAATGTTAGACGCGACGCGCTGAGCCGCGAGTATCGCTATTATATCCTGAACAGCAGTACACGGTCATCGCTCAGCCGCAGGCTTGCCTTATTCGTGCCACAGGCGCTATCCGTCGAAGCCATGAACCAGGCCTGCCTGCTTATGCAGGGCCAGCATGACTTTGCTTCCTTCGCTACTTCCCTGGACGAGGCTGGAAATACGGTGCGCAACATTCACGAGGCAAAGGTGGAAAAAGGGGGAGATTTCCTCATTTTTCGAGTGGTAGCTAATTCCTTCCTGCGCCACCAGATACGTAACACCGCAGGTCTCTTGATGAGACTGGGGCTGGGCAGGATAAGCCTTAACGAGTTTCGTGATATCATGGAGGCAAGAAAATCAGGCTCTGCCGGTCCCACAGCACCTGCTCTCGGCTTATGCCTTAGCCAAGTGAAATATGCTAAACCCCTGGGTGAAGCCTCGGGGATACGAGAGGTCGAAGATGAACACATATAGCCCAAAAGCGCAAGATATCCAGCACAACTGGCAGCTTATCGATGCCGAGAATAAGACTCTGGGGAAAATGGCATCCCAGGCAGCCACCTTGCTCATGGGTAAGCACAAGCCAATCTATGCCCCCAATAGCGACACCGGAGACTTCGTGGTGGTAATTAACGCCGCTAAGGTCAGGGTAACAGGCAGGAAAGCCGAGCAGAAGATTTACTACAGGCATTCCGGGTATCCCGGTGGTCTCAAGAGCATGACATATGCAGAGGCCTTTGCTAAGAACCCCAGCTGGGTAATTGAACATGCTGTTAGGGGTATGCTGCCGAAGAATCGTCTGGGCAGGGCGATATTCAAGAGACTCAAGGTTTATCCTGGAAATGAGCACCCCCATCCATGCTAGCAGGGAGAAGCCGCAAATACCGCTATGGAAATAATGAAACATTGGAACTAAGATTCAGTTGTTTGGGAGGTAATTATTAATGGCCGAAGAAACCTACGTTTGGGGAACTGGCAAGCGCAAATGCGCTATAGCCCAGGTCAGAATCATCCTTGGCAGCGGAGGCATAACGGTCAACGACAGGCCTTACGAGGAACTCTTCCCCCGCCTTGAGCACCGCCGTGCGATTGAGCAGCCGTTTGTGGCTACCAATACCAGAGACCAATTCCATGTTACCGTAAAGGTAACCGGGGGCGGGGTCACCGGTCAGGCCGAAGCTATCCGCCACGGCATAGCTCGAGCGCTGGCCAGGGAGAACGAGCTGCTAAAACCCGCATTGCGCGAACAAGGCCTTCTGACGCGGGATGCCAGAATTAAGGAACGCAAGAAATACGGGCTTAAGCGGGCCCGCAAGGCAGCTCAATACACCAAACGTTAGAGAGCTGAAAAGCTACCCCATGGCACCGGTGAACGACCGGCACAGGTGACGCCATGCAGGAAGAGCTGGAGAGCCCGGCCTCAATCTATACCCTGCCGAAGCGGCGCTTCCTGCGTTTATATTCACGAAGCGCTTCTCCGGCATCTTTGGCCCCGAAGTCGGGCCACAGCACCGGAGTGAAATACAGCTCGCTATAAGCAGCCTGCCACAGCAGAAAATTGCTCAGCCGCATTTCGCCACCCGTGCGAATTATCAAATCGGGCGCGGGAATGCCGCCGGTATAGAGATGCTGCTCGAACAGCGCCTCGTCCACCCTGTCACCGCGAATATCGCTGCAGGCAATAATTCCTGCCGCCCGCAGAATCTCCTCACGCCCGCCATAGTCAAACGCCAGGCAGAGCGTGAGCCCTGTATTATTCCCGGTCAGTTCCGTTGCCGCCTCTATCTTCTGCCTCAGCTGCGGCGACAGCCTGTCCAACCTGCCCAGATGCCTCAGCTTGATATTGGCCGCATGGAAGGCACTCGCCTCGCTACCAATCCTCGCCTCCAGCAGATTAATAATTCCATTCACCTCTCCTTCAGGTCGCCCCCAGTTCTCTGAAGAGAACATGTAAAGCGTCAGATACCTTACTCCCGCCTCGGCCAACAGTTTCGTAACACGCCCTACATTATCAGCCCCGGCTGCATGCCCCATAATCCTGGGCAACCCCCGCTTGCTGGCCCACCTCCCATTACCATCCATGATAATGGCTATATGCCGGGGAGGATAGCGAGCTTCAGTCATGGTCCACCCTCCCGCGGGAAGACCGCCCGGCACTGCGCAGGGGCCGGGCCAGAACCTGCTTGAAGCCAGCCAAAACTGCCCCGCTATGCCAGTCAAAGGAGAAATCGGGGGAATCAAGCAGGGCTTCCACCAGACCCCCGTGGTGGAGCATATCGAATACCCTCTCAATTCGCCTATCGCTCAAGCTGCCGTATACTTGCCTCAGCCGGTAACCCAGTGAAATCTCCCTGCCCATCCTCGCCTGCCATTGTTTCTGATAGCGACAGAGCCGGCCTGCCGATAAATCGTCATCTTTCAGTGCCCCGTGCAGTACCTCAGCGGCTATCTTGGCCCCCAGATGCCCCAGGTATATTCCCCCTCCGGTGACTGGCTTGACCTGTCCCGCCGCATCGCCGACGACCAGCAGCCTCTCGCCGCAGCTGCGCGGCAATATCCCCAGAGGTACTGCCTTCTGCCTTATTCCCATCCCTTCAGACATCACCCCGCCGCGGCAGGAATGACTGCGCAGGAATCTTCCCAGATATGACCCGGCCTGAGACCCTGCTAGAAGCCCTGCCAGAACCCTGTTTCCAGAAGTGGGCACCAGCCAGGCAAAGGAGCCCGGTGCTATTTCCCTGCCAGAGTATATCTCAATTTCCTCGATGTTATGCGCCTGAATCTCTGCCTGGGCGCCGATAATAAAATGCCTGATTCTGCCCAGACCCAGTCTCTGCGACAGCCCGGGCCTGAAGCCACCGGCCAGTATAATCGCCCTGCCACGCAATATCTCCCTCGACCCCTCATGAAGCACCTCGACCCTCGCTCCATCCTTCTCCACCATGACATCGCCCGCCCGGCAGGAAAGAAAATACTCTGCCCCGCCAGCCCGCGCCTTGCGTGCCAGCGCTTCATCAAGCGAAGCCCGGTCCACGATACAGGCCTGGACCCTCTCGCTCCCCAATCTCAAGCTCCTTCCAGATGGCGAAAACAGCCTCGCCGAGTTCACCTTCCTCAGTATCAGCTCCGGACCTACGCCCAGGGACTCGAAACACTCCCTGCTGATTATGCCCGTGCAGCAGCTGTCCAGCCCCGGCGCACTCTTCTGCTCCAGCACCGCCACTCGATGGCCCCGGCAGGCCAGCTCATAGGCGGCCCAGCTTCCCGCCGGTCCAGCCCCAACTATGATGACATCGTAAAACTGGCTCGACACCTCTGCTACCTGTTCAGACTTCCATCTACAATGCTATTATATAACGCTGACACAATCGAAGATGTATTTTAACGCTTTTGCCCGTAGGAATTCCTGCCATTGACACAGATATACGATGTGACTGTTGTTGGCGCCGGACCCGCCGGCGCCACTCTCGCTTATGAGCTGGCAAAGAAGGGCATCGCGGTATTACTCCTGGAAAAGGAGAAGCTGCCAAGATATAAATGCTGTGCCGGCGGGATCACCGCCAGGACTACCCGGCTTCTGGACTTCGATATTTCAGAGGCAGTGGAGGACGTGGTCTATCAGGTCACCCTGAGCTACAACTTTGCTAAGTCCTATACAGCACAGCATCCTCAACCACTGATATATACAGTGATGCGCGATTCGTTTGACCGGCTTCTGGTCAGGAAGGCACAGCAGTCCGGCGCAGTGCTTATTGATGGACAGAAGGTAAAACAGCTTAGAACAAACGCCGCTGGGGTTGAAATTTCGACTACCGACAGGCTTTTTCACTCCCGCATCCTGGCTGGAGCAGATGGAGCCCGTAGCATCGTCGCCAGGGAAGCAGGCATGACAAGGAACATGAAATACCTTGCCGCCCTGGAATCGGAAGTCACCGTGCCTGACGAAGAACTGGCAAAATGGAAATCACGGGTGGAGATAGACCTGGGCTGCATCCCGGGGGGCTATGCCTGGGTGTTTCCCAAGCAGAAGCATCTTTCTATCGGAGCCGGCTGCCTTGCCTCCGAGGCAAAGGACTTGCAGCGCCGCTACGCGGCCTTTCTCAGCTCTCTGCCTATCAGCAGCTGCACTGTCTCCAGGACCGGCAGCCATATGATACCGGTATGTGGCAGAAGGGCAGTTGTCTGGCACGACAGGACCCTGCTCCTGGGAGATGCGGCAGGCCTTGCCGACCCCATGACGGGAGAGGGAATCTACCACGCCATCAAGAGCGCCCGGCTTGCCGCGCCCGTCATCGAGGACTACCTGCTGGGGCGGGCAAACGGTTTACAGGACTACCAGCGTCTTATAGACCGCCAGGTAATATCTGAGCTGCGCATAGCTTATACCCTTTCCCGCATATTTGTCCGCTTCCCTCATCTGGTATTCAGGCTCCTAAAGCCATACGGGAGACTGTGGAACGCCTATTGTTCTTTAGCCCGCGGCGAGCTCAATTACACTACTATGGCGGAAAAACTGGGCGCATTCAGAGGCATATTTGCGCTCCTGGCCCGAATCTAGTCTTCTTCAGGTGCTCCACCCTCGTTGACAATCGGCGAGCCTATGCTATATCTTAAGCAATGGGAGAAACCCTTGAAGCAGAGACTATTTCGTCACTGGGCCATAAGGCGCGTTGCAATTGCCCTCCTGCTGGCAATGCTCCTGCTCCCTGCCACCGGCTCACCCGCACTAGCCATAAGCCCCGAGGACTATATCCAGATCAGCTACGGCGCCGTTGAGTTTAGCAGCACCGAAGTTCACGGCAACGAGACCTTCTACGCTACAATCTCCGGCGAGGCAGTCTGTATCCGCGACCTGCCCCTATCGATAAGCGAAGCCAGCATCTCCTCTCGCGTCATAGCGCGCCACCATACCGGTGCCGCCGGGGAGATACTGAATCCGGGCTATACCATAAGCCTCAAGCCTTTGCCCTGCCGGAAGGGCGACAGCATCCGCATAAGCAAGGTCATAGCCCTCCAGTTCCCCGCTGAAAGCCAGTCAGGCGATTATGACGTGCTGGCAGAGCTCACCGAGGTCAAAGCCAGAGCAGGCATGTGGATTGATGTCACGCAGTACCTTCCCCCGTCCCAGATCATGGGCTCGGTGTCCTTTTTCGCCTCCCCCCCTCAGAATGCAGCAAGCACGCCATCTGCATCAGCCCGGCAGAAAATGCACATAGAGGATATCGACATGGAAGCCAGGTCACGCGGCTTCTGGCTCTTCCACTACTCCTATGCCAGCGGCACCGTGACCGTCCTGGATGCCGGTGGTACTCCCGTGCCGGGAGCCCTCGTATCATGCCACTGGACCGGTGCCACCTCTGGCAGCGATTCCGCCCTCACCGATTCGCTCGGCAGGGTAACCTTCGTGTCAGCAGAGTTACGCAGGCCAGCAGCGGGAACAACGTTTACCTTCGTAGTCGACGATGTCGCCAGGACCGGCTGGACATATAACCCGGACGCCAGCATCGAGACCAGCGACTCCGTCAGCCTCGACAGCAGTAGCCTGTCTGACCTCATTGCCACTATCTCTTCCCTGGGCAGGGAATTCATCCGCAGGGTTAAGTCCCTCCTATCACAGTCGATTTCAGCCGACTGAAAAACAATACATCGAAGCGCCCGACCACACTAAAATCCCCGCAGACGCACAGGCAGGCCTTTTTCAGGGTATTCGGCCACCTTTTTGACTAATTCCACAGCAGGCAATAACAGCACGCATTTTCGCGCCTTAACAGCGCGTCATAGAGGCCGACCACATGCCGCGTCCTTACCCTTCCGTCTGCCCCGGAAAGCTCACGCAAAGCCATGGCCGGCCCATCAACTGCCATAAAAGAAAGGGGCGGCTCGTAAGCCGCCCCTTTCGAGAAGTCAGGTTATACTAAACCCTGCGAGTTCTGAAGATGAGCACTATAACCACAATCACCAGAACAGCGCCGATGCCGATAACCACCCAGACCCATGTAGGAGTAGTGGGAGTAACAGGTTCCGCAGGTGGGTATTCATGCACCACAACCGGAGGCTCTGGTTCCACCGGCTCCGCCGCAGTGGTAAAGGTAGCCACAGGAGTCTTGCTCAGCACGTTGGCACCCTTCTTGGCAGTTACCTGCCAGAAGTAGCTGGTGCTGTAGTCCAGAGTCCCGTCGTAGGTTAAGGCTGTCGTCTTCAGTCCCGTCTTGCTCACGACGGGGCTGCTCAAATCGGCATTCTCCGATAGCACGAAGTCATAGCCGGTAGCCTCAGCCACCGCTGTCCAGCTGAAACCGGGCTTGCTTACGCCGACATTGCTGGCGCCGTTCTCAGGGCCACCAACACTGGCCGCACCGCCGGGTCCAGCCTCCACGGTAAACTCCCAGGTATCAGACCAGAAGCTGTGAATTTCTTCACCGGTCTCTGCGTCCGCAGACCTGACATGCCAGTAGTATGTCTCGTTGCAGTCAAGCGCGCCCTCCGGAATTACATCTGCCGGGTGAGCGCCTGATGGCGGCTCATAGTCGAAGTCGCTCTCCACTACCTCGGTGAACTTGTCATCCATCGATATCTGCCAGTCGTAAGAACAGGCATTGCACTGTCGATCCCACTTGAGCACGATTTCCTCGTTGTCGCAAACGCAGGGGTCGGAAGGAATCGTGCTGCCGTCACTCGGTCCGGTCAGCTCGGGAGCAGCCTTGGCAAAGCAGTCCTCGTAGCCCCACAGAGAGCCATCAGAACCGTCAGCCATCACATAGTCATCGTTGTCGATGGCGAACAGGTTCGTGTTGCTCGTCGACTCGAGACAGCCGCACTTCTTCAGGCTGACGGGCTCAAGGTTGAAGTCTTCAGCAGGTCCGTCGCCCAGTCCGGCATGCAGGTAGTCCCAGGACTCCCCACCACAGCAGGCAGTCTCGGCCGGGGTCAGATTTCGCGCCACGCCGCTGAAAACGTCACCGTCATCCTCGATGCCAACGGCCGAAGCGTAGAGCACACCACCGTGTGTGGCATCGGTCATGGGATTGCCATCGGCGTAATCCATCACTATTCCAAAGTAGTCATACGGCTTAGCGCCAAGGTTTCTCCATTCGCTGCTGTCGCCGATGACCCAGCGCCAGATACCACTATCGCTGCCGTCAGCCACGGCGACGTAAATGGTGTCGTTGCTCTCGAAGTAGCTGTCGAACGCAACGTGCACATCCCCACTAAGGGCTTTGTCCAAATCGGTGAAGCTGCTGGCGCCGTCGTCGGAATAGCCCACCTTGCTGTTGGTACCACCGACCAGCACATGGTCACCAAGTACCGCGATGCTGTGACCGGTAGCAACTGTGCTGTCCACACCTTTACTCCAGTCGTGAGTGCCGCCAATATATTTGGAGACATCTCCACCCTTATCCACCACGTACACGGTGTCCTCATCAGCCAGGGCGAAGTCCTGGATGTCCAGGTTAGACTTGCGGGAGTTCCAGCCGCAAATTCCCTTGCCGCTGGCCCAGAACAGGTTCTCCGTATCCTGGTCACCCCAGTAGACCACATCACCGTCGTCATGTTCCGGCGCCAGACGGAGAAGACCCATCTCGTCGTCGCCCTCAAGCGCCTTATGATAGACCCTCTGCCAAACGCCGTCATAGTGGTCGGCGTTGTCGTCCATCATCCAGACGCTGTCACACCGCATCTTTTTTTGCTTTTGTTCCTTGTTCTTCGTGGACAGGTAATCCACGCTGCAGTCAGGTGAGCTGGCAAAATCGGACAGGCTCTCTATAATGGTATCTATCAGGCCTATCTGGTTCCAGCAGTTCCCCTTGTCCAGACTCACGGAGAAGGCGCTCTCACGGGCCATCCCCTCGTCCTGAGTGGTTGCATAAGCTTTCATGCCATCGGGCGTGAAAGCCACTATGGCGTAAGACTGTCCCGAAGGCGCCTTTCTCGAACTATGCCAGTCAGGACAGCAAACATCGAAGTTGTCGCTGCGCCAGACCCTAACGCCCGTGCAGCAATCGAAAGCACTGGTAGGCGGCCAGCTAGGCGCGGCATTTCCCGCACCGGTCACCATCTCACCCAGCATGGCATCGCCTTCATCGATAGTGCCATAGTAAGCCATGCTCGCCAGCCAGGGGTTGCCTCCAGGCCCGAATGGAGCGCTCAGGTTCGTATTGTTTATAATGAACACGTAACCGCCATCCGTCGCCACATCATCCGTGTTCATATATACGTAGACAACGCGCATCGCGCCGTCATAGCCATTGTAATCCGAAGGAAGCGCTATGCCGGTCACACCCGGAAAGATATCCACCGGATTAATGGCCGCAGTCCCTACCTTGAACTGCACCTTCGGAGCGCGTTCCACCACTCCACCCCAACCCATGTGCGTCCCCCACATACCTGACTGTAGCCAGGAACCGCTTCCATCGGTGCTGATAGCCAGCACCGTCCTGTCGGCGGACCAACTGGGAGAGAAAGCCACAGAGGTAACTGCGGTAGACGTTTCCCATCCCGGATATCCTGACCCGCTTGCGTCGCTCCATGAACCACCCCAGAAAGTCCCCGCCTGATAGCGGCAGACTTTACCATCGTCGCTCCCCAGAGCCAGGTTGTAAATCCCGTCTACCTTACGGGATACATCCATAGATAGAATTTTGGCTGTAGCTCCTGTAGGCAGGCTCCCCGTGTAGTAGAAGCTGCTGCCACCGTCGTTAGAACCGACTACCGCCGGCAGCCCGCTGCTTTCAAGGGTCCCGGCAACAGCCAGGAAGTCAGCGTCATCAGGGGCCAGGGCCACCTGCGTAAGCACCTCAAAGTCGTTGTCACCGGGAAGTCCATTCTTAACGTTATCATCCGACAGCTTGGCGCTGATGTCCTTCCAGCTCGCCCCGCCATCGGCGGACTTCCATAACGCAGGTACCATCTCGCCGGACTCGATGACCTCATCGCCATCGTCATCCCATTTCGTGCCAATCACATACACGGTGTCCCCATCAGGACCCACAGCGAAGTCATAGAGATTGGAGCCAGGGAGCAGTGTCTTGTTCACTTCGCTCGGCGTGGTCACCTTGGTCCACTTGCTAACTCCCGGGTCGGCACTCGTTTGTGCCACCAGCCCGAAGAGCCCCAGGCTGAGAACCAGCGCCAGAGCAATGACAATATATATCGCCCTGCTCGGCAAACTCATTGTTTTACTCATATTTTTCTCCTTTTTAGAATTTCACTCTAAACCTTAACCCGAGGTCGACCTCCCCAGCATTCAGGTTCATAAAGTCTATTTCTTCTTAACTTCAGTATTCTTTGCCCGCTCCTTTGCAGGCTACCCGTTCTGCCGGCACGAGATTTCCATCTCATACCACCATTTCCTGCCCCGGGCCAGGGCCCTAGCACCCCCTCGGATACTGTCACTCCTGCGCTCCCCGGTCCATCCGCTCCTTCCGGAGCTCCACCCGCGCGCAGCGACCTCCTCCTCGGGACTTCGCCATAGGCATCACCTCCTGTACCTCGCCAGATAAAGGGGCGGGCGGGCGAGGCCACCCTTAGTTCAATCCCTTTACCCTCAAATATATCGCAGGTCATTTATCTCAACCTTATCTCAGTCTGTCCACCAGTCCAACCACCCTGTGAACCCCCCGAGCCCTTCTGCTCCGACCTCGGTGAACTGCTTTTCACCTTTCTCTATGCAGACAGGGTTCTCACCAAAGTAGTTCCAGGGGTACTCAACAAGAGTAACCACCAGGATATCTTCTTTACCGCTGTTGCTCGCCTGCACCTGCGTCAGTCCCCTGACCTGGCCTTCCATGTCGTCTTCGGTCATGGTAACTATGCGCGTGTTGTTGTCATCGAAGGGCACATTGAATGCGGGGATTCCTTTAGCTGCGAAGCTCAAGGCAGTCTCGGCTTGGTCAATAGCCGGATCGGCGTCAGCATCCTCAATGCCCTGCGTCATGCCCGTGAATGAGGTGAAGTCCGCCGGGTCAGACTCGTATACTGCCTGAATCCTGTCAAACGGGTTATCATCGTCAGGCCAGTCGGCATAGTTGCCGCAGCCACAGGGCGTGGTGCCCCCGGACGGGCAGGGTCCCAGGTCTGCCATGATTTCGTCGATAAGCGCCTCATTGTAGCCGTCCTTATCGTCCGTAATCAACCACCAGTGGACTACCGCATGCCCCGCCTCGTCCACAAAGGTGCCAGGATAAGGCTCCTGATAGAAGCGGGCGTAAACATAATCGCTGAATTCCGGGTTGTCCCCGACAGGGTTTTCCACATCTGTTTGCGCGTCCTCGATATCTACGTCAGCGCCGTCCGTATTCTTTTCATCGGAGCTGATATCAAGGTCCAGGATAGTGTGGTCAATCCAGCCCCACTTCTTCTCTCCCGGGGTAGCAGTGATGTTGGTAGTAACATTCATAGCCTCAACTGTGGCGTCGCCCGGCTCCAGCGAACGGATAACGATGAAATTGAAGCCGTTACCGCCATCAATTATATCCACCACACCGTCCCCCAGTTTCTGGGTCACGGTCCAGTTGAAGGCACCCTCTTCTTCCTCGTGATTCGAAGAATTGTAGACCGTGAATTTCTGCGGGGAGCCTTTCACGTCCTTGGCGATATCCGGATATATGTAGGAATAGTTTCCGGACGCCTGATCAAACGCCACGGGGTCGTCTGCCACAGGCTCATCAGCCACAATCACCGCTGGCGCCAGCATCAGCCCCAGGGTCATAGCCAGGGCCACAACTGCGTACAATGCCCTGGTATACCATTTACTTTTACTCATTTATTCCTCCTTATGTTTTACCTTTCAGCCACCGGCATTAAATACATAATTTTCCAATTACCGGCGGCTAATCTCTTTCCTCTCGCCCGGAGTCGACCTCTCCAGGTCTGAGTTCCATACAATTAATTGACTTGTCATCTTCTTTTTTTCAGCGAACCAGTTTAGAGCCCTGTTCGCTTCAGGCTACCCTCTTGATCGCGCCACGCCCCGGGCCGGGGCTTCCCTCATTCCCCTCAGGTCGCCACCCCTCACGGCAATGACCACCCCTCGGGAATTCTCCATTCGCATCACCCCCTTTCCTTCATATTCATTACAAAAAAAGTATCAGGCATACGTACCCCCTCTCTCAAGGAAGGCACAGCCGTCCCCTTCTTATGTTGATACCAGCTTACACCCTCGAGCCTATCTCTGTCAATACCTTTTATAACTATGTAGGGGGAAATTTGCTATTTGCGACAAAATCGCCTTGCCGTATTAGAACAGACGTGCTAGATTATGACCGTGAATGAAATGGAAGACGCGCTGAAAGACCTGCTGCCCGAGGAGTTCCCCCTGGAAAATGACGGCTGCGAGCTCTGGCCCCACTGCCTCACCTGTCCCTTCCCCTACTGCATCAAGGAGGAGCCCTGGGGCAAGGAGAAATGGCTCAAGGCCGGCAGGGCGCGCCGCATGCAGGAGTTGCACCGCGAAGGCAAGAGCACCGGGGACATCGCCCGCATATTCGGGGTCAGCGCCAGGACCGTGCAGCGGGCGCTGAAGCTGGTGGAGGAGGGCAAAGAATGATATTCGATGAGATATTGCATGAGATTGCCACGCCTTCGGCTTGCAATGACACCGGCCTGTCATTGCCAGGCGCGCCCCTTCTGTCATTGCGAGGAGCGCAGCGACGAAGCAATCCCGCCCCCACTGACAACAGGAGGCACAACAGATGACCGACTTTAACCCATCGCAACTGGCACGACACGACACGGACAGGCTGAGCGCCTACCGCTCAAACCTCGACTTCTACAACGGCAACCACTGGCAGACCAGTTCACGCCAGCGCCAGCTGGTATTTAACTATGCCAGAGTGTCCATCGATAAGATAACCAGCTATCTCATGCAGGGCCTCCATTTCGCCTGCTACCCCCTGGATGACATTGCTTCGCCTCCCGATGAGATTGCTTCGCGTTTGGATGAGATTGCCACGCCTTTGGATGGGATTGCCACGCCTCCGGCTCGCAATGACGGAGAGACAACGGCCCGCAATGACACTGGGCTGTCATCGCGAGGCGCACCCCTTCTGTCATCGCGAGGCGCCCCCTTATTGTCATTGCGAGGAGCGCAGCGACGAAGCAATCTGCCGGCCGGTGACAGAGTCCGGCAGGCCGAGAGGCTCCTGCACCACGTCTACGAGGACAACAAGCTCCAGCAGCTCGACTGGGAGACGGAGATAGACGCCGCCGTCCTGGGCGACGGCTGCTACAAGGTCACCTGGGACGGGGACCAGAAGCGCATCAGGGTCACGGCCCCCGATGTTTCGGGCATCTTCGCCTGGTGGCTTGGAGACGACATAGCCACAGTCTGGAGAGTAGCGTCCAGGTACACCCTAACCGCCGACGAGCTTGAGGTCCTTTACGGTGATGTCATTGCGAGCGGAGCGAAGCAATCTCAGGGGGCTGCCACTTCGGCCGCGGCTCCCCGCAGTGGCAGGAAGGCCGTAATAACCGAGCTATGGACGGATAAGGACTTCGTAATCTACCTGGACAGCGACATCATGGAGTCAAAGCCAAACCCCTACGGCTTCATACCCTTCGTCATATTCCCCAACCTGCGAGAGCCCAAGAAGTTCTGGGGCACATCGGACGTTCCGGCGCTTGTGCAGCCGCAGCGGGAGCTTAACCGCGCCCTGTCGCAGCTATCCCGCATCCTGGAGCTATCAGGCAACCCCATCGCCGTCCTGGAGAACATCGGTTCGGCCGAGGAGATCAAGGTCCAGCCGGGCGCTGTGTGGACCATACCCGAGGACGCAAAAGCATACCTGCTGGACCTGCTCCAGGGCGGAGGCATCAGGTTGCACATAGACTATATCGATACCATCTACCGCACCCTGCACGACCTGTCGGAGTGCCCCAGGGCGGCCTATGGCGGCATCGAGAAAGAGCTTTCAGGCACAGCCCTGCAGATAGAGCTTGGCAGCCTTATCCAGAAAGTCACCAGGAAAAGGACGATCCGGACAAACGCCTACCACCAGCGGGCCGCCATGATCTTGAAGCTGGCAGAGAAGTACATGGGCCAGAGCTTCGAGGGCGTCACAACCCGCGTAATATGGGGCCCGATACTGCCGCAGGACGCCCAGAGGCAGGCGCAGAACGAACAATTACTGGTCCAGGCGGGAATCCATTCACGGAGGACCGCCATGGACGAAATGGGAGTCCAGGACCCGGATGGGGAATTTGACAGGTGGCTGGAGGAGAGGTCGCGGATCCTTGATATGAATCAGGAGTTTAGACACTCCTCCACATCTGCAGGAGCGAGAGAGAGAGCGACAGTCCCAGAAATGGAAGTGCCCGAATAATGTCATTGCGAGGGGCGCCCTATTGTCATTGCGAGGAGCACCCCTATTGTCATTGCGAGGAGCACAGCGACGAAGCAATCTCAACAATGCGCCCCCATTGTCATTGCGAGGAGCGCAGCGACGAAGCAATCTCAACAATGCGCCGCGACAGGGATTGCCACGCCTCTGGATGAGATTGCCACGCCTTCGGCTCGCAATGACAGAGAGACAAAGACCGGCAATGACACTGGCATGTCACTGCCAGGCGCGCCCCCATTGTCATTGCGAGGAGCGCAGCGACGAAGCAATCTCAAGACGAATACAAAGGAGTAATTTATGGCAGAAAATGCAGTAGACAAAACCCGTGAAACACAAAAAATCCAAGAAACCCAGGACAACGCACCTGCAGCCGACGACCTGGACAGCATCAGGGCCGAGCTCGACGAGGAGAAGAAGGCCAGGGCAGAGGCCGAGGCAGCCGCACAGGCAAGCCAGGCCGCCATGGCCGCCAGAGACACAGCCGCAGCCCAACTTCAGGCCCAGCTAATCGAAGCCCAAAAGGCCACAGAGTCATTGCGAGCCGAAGGCGCGGCAATCTCGGCCGAGCTGGCAGCCCTAAAAGCCAGCCGTGACGACGCCCTGGCGCACTACCGCGACATGGCCAGGGCCATTAACCCCGCTATTCCGCAGACGCTTATCAGCGGCGAGACCATCGCTGAAATAGACGCCTCCATCGAAAAGGCCAGGGGCATCGTCGAGTCCGTCAGGAAGTCCCTCGAAAGCGAGGCCGCAGCAACCAGAGTCCCGGCAGGCGCACCAACCCGCGCTGGCATCAGCACCGAGGGCCTATCAGCCAGGGAAAAGATTGCCCTGGGAATAAAACCGAAAGGAGAAAGCTAAACTATGGCAATGACACTTACAGAAGCAGAAAAACTGTCCAATGACGTCCTCTTGCAGGGCATCATTGAGACCGTAATCAAGGACAGCCCCATCTTGCAGGGCCTGCCCTTCATTCAAATCGTTGGCAACGGCCTATCCTATACACAGGAAAAGACCTTGCCCACCGTGGACTTTTACGATGTAGGAGACACATGGGTAGAGTCCACCCCCGCCTTTGAGAAGTTGACGGCCACCTTGAAGATCCTGGGAGGCGACGCCGACGTGGACAACTTCTTGAAGTCCACCAGGTCGAATATCCAGGACCTTGAAGCGGCCGTTATCGAGCAGAAGTCGAAGGCGCTCCAGCATGAGTTTGAGAAGCAGTTTCTATACGGCAATAGCACCACCAGCCCCAAGCAGTTCGACGGCATAATCAAGCTCATCGACACCGCCACGGCATCGGACCAGCTTATCGCTATGGCCGCAGCCGGCGCCACGCTAAGCCTGGAGAAGATTGACGCACTAATCGACGCCGTCAAGGGCGGCAAGCCCGATATGCTACTTATGAGCCGCAGAAGCCGCAGGAAGATAAACGCCCTGGCCAGGGCAGCCGGCACAAACCTGGAAATCGGCCAGGGAAAGCTAGGAGACTTCGTGCAGCTCTACAACGGCATACCCATCGCCATCACCGACTGGCAGCTTGACACACACACCGTAGCCGGCAGCGTGGAGACGGCTTACACCGGCGCCGCCAACTCCACCATCTACGCCCTGCGCTTCGGAGAGGGCGCGCTGGCAGGACTGTCAAGCCCCGAAATGATACAGGTCGAGCGCATCGGTTCACTGGAGACCAAAGACGCCACCCGCACCAGGGTAAAGTGGTATGTATCACTGGCGCTGTTCTCCAGCGTCACCGCAGCGGCCCTAATCGGAGTCCAGGACTAGATTGCCCGAAGGGCAAAAAAGGAGTACGGGGGCATAAGAGACAGTACATATTGAATTTGCACCGAAGGTGCAAAAGGAGCAACGAAGTCCCCTATGTCATTGCGAGGAACGAAGTGACGAAGCAATCTGAACAAATGAGCCGCGACAGGGATTGCCACGCCTTCGGCTCGCAATGACAAGGGGACAACGGATGGGAATGACAGAGAGACAACGCCCGGCAATGACACTGGCTTGCCATTGCGAGCAACGAGGTCTCCCCTCTCATTGCGAGCAGCGAAGTCTCCCACTGTCATTGCGAGGAACGAAGTGACGAAGCAATCTAAAAAGAATCTCGAAAGGAGAAAAACACTATGGCATTTGTAGATGCAGGAACAAGCCGCAAGATCCTGGAGGGCGCAATGCCCATGAAAATCACCCTGGCCGGCGCAGTAGTGGCCGGAGACCCCATCATGTATAGCACAGGGTGGAAGAAGGCAGACAACACGGCAGGCGCACCCGCCGTGCTTATCGCCGGCGAGGACGGAGCCATAGACGACGTAATCACCGCCTATGGCATGGCTATCGTCGAGTGTGCCCACACCGCAGCCAACAAGCCCGTCATGGGAGAGCAGATCGCCGTGGACGACACGGGAATCTATGCCCCCGACGGCGCAGGACTTCAGGATATTGGCTACATCGTGGGAGTCGATAGCGACGAGCTTCATAGCCAGATCCTGGTATGTGGCATGATCGTCGAGCTTGACCTGGCCGGCACGTAACCCTTAGCTTGCCAGGGAGGGGCCCCTGGTAAGAAGGACCTCCTCCACCTTGCCAAATAAAGGGTGGGATGGAGGAGGGCCACCTTGTCCACCTTGCCAAATAAAGGGCGGGATGGAGGAGGGACACCCCCTTATCACATAGGGGGAGGGAGACAGGAAGGCAACGGAGGCCATCCCCCCCTTCCCCCAACAAACCAGAGGAGGCCACGCAAAGAAAGGAGGCAATAT
>CAYMVL010000003.1:0-5473 GCA_964394145.1 uncultured Dehalococcoidales bacterium
TTTTCTTGGCTTTAGCTATATCGCTCTGGTCTACCATCCACAGCGTCTTACCCTTCGGTAAATCCTGAAGAACCTCGAGACGAGTTGTCCAATGTCCCTCAAGTGCTGGCATAGGTACGACTCCCTCAGCAATCAGGCCCATCATGACCTTCCTGAAAGTCGGCCAGTAGAACTTCTGAAACTGCGCGTCAGACAGAAAGCCATCAGCTCCCTTATGCAAGGGCATAAACATCAGTGGGTGTGCAGCCATCTTAGCTGTGTTTACCCCCATCTTAATCATCAACGGGGTCAATCTGTCCATGGCTTCGAGCAGCTTATCGGGCTGGCGATACATATCCAGCATTATCCCCCTGGTGCCCCTGAGAGTATCGCCAATTACATCAAAAGGCGCCTTGCTAAATCCGGTGGCTATAATTGGAAAACCCGCTCCCATTATCTCCTCGTTCCAGGCACCCATAGCGCCCATCCATTTTAGTGCTTCGGCACCGGCCTCAAATAAAGCCTTATAGCCAGCCTGAACGGGCGGTAAAGCAAATGGTATGAAGTTGACGGCCACCCCGTACATTTCTAATATGCCGGTGAGCGCAGGTAGCGTCGTAAAACCTTCTAACGCACCGAACACTCGTGGCAGATAGATATTGCTGAAGAAATTAGATGGGTCATCAATCAAGGCGTCATATTCATTCGCCTTCATATATTCGGCCTCGTTAGCCTGGTACGACGAATCAGGGGAGACGCCGTGCCCCGGCCAGGAATACAGCTTGTAGTCAAGAACCTCGAGAGCCTTGCCTGAGCCGGCTACATATGCGCCCAGATTCCCATCCGGTTCAAAGTCCATGACAAATTTCTTATGTGCCATACAGCATTTGCCGTAGTCATACATCGCTTCCTGCGGAGTTATTCCGGCATAATAAACCGGGAAGAAGCTAGGAGCGACAAAAATCGGTACCCTGTCCGGCAATTTCTTCATCTGAATGGCGTCCTTTATGAGGGTCACCCTATACTTATAAGCTTTCGCAGCCTCAGAGCTCTGGAATTTGAGGTCGTTTCCCTGCGAATCTTTAGGCGATATCCACTTCTCGAAGAACGTCTCCTGCTTCTCATCTGATGTCATGTCTTCCCATGCTTTTTCCATCTTATTCCCTCCTGTCCATTTTGCTGATGGCTGTTATTTAGCATCGACCCATTTCTTGGCCAGGGCAACTCCAGCCATGGCATCCTTGCCATAGGCATCGGCACCGGTATAATTCTTTATCTCATCGCTCATCTGGCCACCTCCGATCATAATTTTTACCTTGTCTCTTAGACCAGCAGATTTTATCGCCTCCACAATTGCTTTCATAGAATCAAAAGACAAGGTCAAGAACCCACTTAGGCCAACAACGGGGACGCTACTTTCCTTTATCTTGTCGATAAACTTCTGTGGCGAGACATCCACGCCCAGGTCATAGACCTCGAAGCCATTGACATCAAGCATAAAAGCCACAATGTCCTTACCGATATCATGTATATCCCCTGCAACGGTGCCTATAATGACCCCGCCCAGCTTCTTGGTCTCCGCGGTCTTAGTCAGCTTGGGCTTGACCAACTCGGTTACTTCCTTCAGTATCTCGCCTGAGTAGACCAGGTCAGGTATGAAGTACTCGCTGCTGGCAAAGCGGTCTCCCACAATTCCCATGGCTTTTCTGGCATCCTCCAGAATTTTGAGTGGGTCTTCGCCCGCGGCCAGCCTGTCTTTCACAACCTTGAGAGTCTCTTCCTCCTTCAAATCGGCTAACAGCTTAACCAGGTCTTTGGCCATGTTTCTTCACCTCCTTTATTACATAATGCCATCCTATAATCTGCTGGCATTGGTATTATACGACAACGCATTATAACACGGAGATACCGAATTTTCTATACGTTGACAGGAGGTCCTTCATTTATGATACAATACGGTGAATGCTAAAGTGGAAACAGAAAAGGGACCATTATGATGAAGCTCACCAAGACCAGAGAAGAGATTATCAAGAAGTCGAATGAACTGGCTATACAATATGAGGCAAAATACAAAGGCTGCGGCCAGTGTACATTTTTGGCGATAATTGACGCCCTGAGATGGGGTGGCCTGGAAATCATTCCCAGCGATGTGGAAGATAAGCTTTTTTCAGGGATTTGCCTTCTGACCGGGGGTGTTGGCTTGAGCGGAGATGGTACCTGTGGTGCAGTAGCCAGTGGTACTCTGGCAATCGGCCTGGCTCTGGGGCTCCAACGAGAGAGCATGGACGAGAGCCTGTTCCGCGGTAGTTGCGCTACGGTTCGGAATGCTTTTCTGAACAAGTATTACCAGAAATATAATTCGCTGCTCTGTAAAGATATCCAGCGGAAGCTCTTCGGCAAGGCATGGGACTTGACGCGGGATGACATGGGCGCAGAATTCCTGCGAATCACAAAGGGTTGCGCTATTATGGAAACCGCTATGTGGGCCACGGAGGTTATCCTGGATGAATTTGAGAAAGGGAATGCAAGAGGTTATGTGGGCGGTCCAGAAGTCAAGGCTTGAGTTTTCCGGCCCTCAGGCTATAGAATATCTTCAATTGCCAAAGTTCCTATTGAGACAATAGAAGGGGGGAGAAATGTCAGGAATACTAAAGGACAAAGTAGCTATTATAACCGGTGCCAGTCGTGGCATGGGTAAGACTTTCGCCTTGAAGTTTGCTGAGGAAGGAGCCAAATTGCTATTAACCACTACCAGTATGGAAAGGGCTCAGGGCACAGCCAATGAGGTAAAGGCTAAAGGCGGCGAAGTAACACTCATGGAGGCAGATATCTCACACGAAGATGCTGGACAGAAGATAGCCGAAAAGGTCATGAACCAGTATGGCAGAGTCGATATCCTGGTCAATAATGCTGCTATATGGTACGGAGTCAATGCGCAGCCCTGGGATGCGTGGACGGTGAAGGAATGGGACCAAATGTTTGTGGTCAATGTAAGGGGAACATGGGTAGTCTGTAAGGCTATAGCTCCCTTGATGTCAAAGCAGAAAAAGGGCAAGATTATCAATATTGCATCTAATGTTGCTAGAGTCCCTGCGGCTCAGCTTTTCCTGCCCTACGCCTGTGGCAAAGGGGCGGTCTACATACTGACTCACGCCCTGGCTAGAGCTTTGGGACCTGCCGGCATTAGTGTAAACGCCGTTGCCCCTGGATATGTGGCTACCGAAGCCAGTTTAGCCCAGACGGATAGCGACAAAGTATTCCAGATTGCCACCGGCGAACAGTCAATTCACCAACGTTTGCAACCCGCTGACCCGGCAGGAGCCGTTCTTTTTCTGGCCTCAGATGCCTCGGATATGATCTCGGGGCAGATTATCTACGTTGACGGCGGAACCGTCATGATATAGCCAACAAAAGCCCCGCTATGTTCCAGTCAGGCATTCATGTTTGTGGCCAGTTGTATGCCACAAATTGTCAGGGTTAGCGCCAAAGTTCTTCAGCTACGTCCACCAGCCCCAACTCCAGCAGCTTCTTCTTGCTCGGCTTGGCTGTCTTAAGGTCCCAGTCCATGGCCGCCAGATACTCTTTGATCATGGTGTCCTCGTCAACGGTTACACCGGCCACGGGACCCTCTTTCAGTGGTGGTTTACCCAGTACCCTGCCGGGGACTTTGAACGCTAGCGAGTTCGCTCCCTCGCGAATATTGAAAGCCTGCCGCAAATTGGAAATTCTCTCCCCGGTCTCAAGCAATTCCTCCTTAGTCACATCCCAGCCGGTAATCACCCTCATGAAATCAACGATAGGATCAACATTGGGGAAGGCCCAGTACACGAATATACACATGCCGGCACAAACCACTGCTTGGTGAAAATTGCTGCCTATTCTGCGTGCTTCTCCCCGACCGGAGAAGGACTTCAGGTCAAATTCAGGCAGCAGCCCCGCAGGGTGGCTGGGGGCATCTGACAACTCTGAGCCTACAAAATGACGACCGGGCGTAGGGTCCAGCCGATAGCTGGTAGCATAATTGAAGGAATGCTTCGGGTCATGCGCCGGCAGGTCCTGCCCTCCAATATGTATCGCGTATTCCTCGGCACCTTTGCCGATTCTCTGCGCTGCCAATTTCACTCCGTCGGCCAACACATCACCAAAACCTTGTCTTTTAATCAATTTCTCGGTCATGGCCACGATGGCTTTGTGGTTGCCCCAGGTCATCTCGATACCGTCGGTGTCCGACTTAGTAATAAGCCCCCTCTCGTAGCATTCAATGGCCAAAGCGATAGCAGCCGCGGTCGAGATAGTGTCGATCCCCGCACGATCGCACATATCGCCAACCTTGATTATTGACTCCAGGTTGTTGTTCAGACAATTGGTGCCGAACATGGCAATCGTTTCATATTCCGGCCTGCGAGAATTGGCTGCATACTTATACTCTCCCGTCCCTTCCTTCGTATACCCTCCACAGCCGATAGGACATTGATAACAAGCAAACTTCTTCGTCGTACGCTCGCTCATAGCCTCTTTCGCTATGGGCTGAAAATCGGGAAAATCAGTGACCCCGGCTCCTCCCCAGTTCTTAACCGGTGAATCACCGCTCTGAACGCCAATGTCAACCAGGAAAGTCGTGCCGAACGGCCTTAACCAGACAGTATGCCCTCCCAGTTGAGCCTGATATTTCTTCCTCATCTCCTTAGTTCCTTTTTCATCGGCCAGCGGCACCTTCATGTTACCCTTCACAGCCACTGCCTTGAGCTTCTTGGAACCCATCACGGCACCCAGGCCGGAACGGGCCGCGCTTCTCGTCTTGTTTACGATTCCCGAGATGAGAGAGAGATTCTCACCTGCTGGTCCAATGCAAGCTACCTCCACATCCTTGCCCAATTCCGATTTAAGTATCTCTTCGGTTTGATACGTGTCCTTTCCCCACAAGTAGGCGGCATCCCTGAGTTCGGCCTTTCCACCATTGATGAAGAGGTAGGCCGGTTTTTCTGATATGCCGTTAAAGAACAGGGCATCGTAGCCGGCGTACTTCAGGAAAGCACCGAAGTAGCCGCCGGAATTAGCATCACCCCAGCCCCCGGTCAACGGTGATTTTCCCACCACCGTGTATCTTGTGCCCGAAACTGCCGGAGTACCGGTAAATGGGCCAGTCAGGAAGCCCAGTGTATTCTCTGGCCCCATCGGGTCGATACCGGCTCTTTGTCGGCTGAAGATGATTCTGGCGCCGACGCCATAGCCTCCGATAAACTCGCGGCAAAGCTTTTCATCAAGCGCCTCATCTGTCAGCTCATGTCTGGACAGGTCACCAAACAGAATTTTTCCCATATAACCTCGTGCCATACTTTACCTCCTTTTTTGACCAGGCTGTCCTAGAATCGTTAATCCTAGGTACCAAATCCTCAACAAATCCTAATGTCTAAATGCCGGATTAAAAAGCGTTTAGTCCTTTGTGGTTTCAGATTTGCTATTGTTCGGCTCCGGTGTTTAGCACCTGATCTTT
>CAYMVL010000004.1:0-23859 GCA_964394145.1 uncultured Dehalococcoidales bacterium
TTTGCCCGACTTTCGTCTCTGCTCGACTTGTGAGTCTCACAGTTAAGCTCCCTTATGCCAATGCACTCGCTACACGGTTTCCATTCGTGCTGAGGGAACCTTTGGACGCCTCCGTTACCTTTTAGGAGGCAACCGCCCCAGTCAAACTACCTACCAGACACTGTCCCCACCATAAGGCGGGTTAGAACCAAAACTGAACAAGAGTGGTATTTCACCGTTGGCTCCACCGAGGCTAACGCCCCAGCTTCTCAGCCTCCCACCTATCCTACACATGCCCAGCCTAAGCTCAGTGCCAAGCTATAGTAAAGCTGCCAGGGTCTTTTTGTCCTGTCGCGGGTAGAGGGCATCTTCACCCTCATTTCAATTTCACCGAGTCCCTCGCTGAGACAGCGCCCAAGTCGTTACACCATTCGTGCGGGTCGGAACTTACCCGACAAGGGACTTCGCTACCTTAGGACCGTTATAGTTACGGCCGCCGTTCACCAGGGCTTCAGTTCAAAGCTTTGAATTATTACATCCTGACCTCTCCCCTTAACCTTCTGGCACCGGGCAGGTATCGGCCTCTATATTTCAGCTTTTTCGCTTTAGCAGAGACCTGTGTTTTTGTTAAACAGTCGCTTGGGCCAATTTTGTGCCCCCGTCCTCTCGGACGGGCCCCCTTCTCCCGAAGTTACGGGGTTAGATTGCCGAGTTCCTTAGCGAGGGTTCTCTCGAACACCTTGGGACTCTTACCCCCACCTACCAGTGGCGGTTTGCGGTACAGACGCTTAGCCTTTTAGCAACGAGGCTTTTCTTGACAGTTTAGGCTCGGCTGAGTCATCTCGGGTTGCCCCTCAAATTCTCCCTCCCCTCAGCTTAATATCAGAGTGGATTTGCCTGCTCTGACATACCTTGGGTTGGGAACACACCATGTCCATTAGGCATGCTCAACCTACCTTCCTGTGTCCCCCCTTTGCCTTAAAACAAAGACCAGACGGTATGGGAATATTAACCCATTGTCCATCGCCTACCCCATGAGGGTTCGGCTTAGGCCTGACTAACCCTACGCCGATAAACGTTGCATAGGAAACCTTAGGTTTACGGTGGGCATGATTTTCACATGCCTTTACGCTACTCATGCCGACATTCTCACTTGTCATTGCTCCACCATGGCTTACGCCACAGCTTCACAGCCATGACAACGCTCCCCTACCCATTGCCTCCAAGCCACCCTGAAAGTCTTGCGACTTCTTCGGAAGGCTTATATATGGCAATGCCATAGCTTCGGTAGCAGACTTTAGCCCCGCTAAATTGTCGGTGCGGTATCACTCGACCAGTGAGCTGTTACGCACTCTTTAAAGGATGGCTGCTTCTGAGCCAACCTCCTGGTTGTTTAAGCAACACCACTTCCTTTACCACTTAGCCTGCGCTTAGGGACCTTAGCTGATGGTCTGGGCTGTTTCCCTTTAGACTATGGAGCTTAGCCACCACAGTCTCACTCCCAGGATTACATTCACGGCATTTGCAGTTTGGTTGAGTTCGGTAACCTCACAGCCCCTGACTCATCCAGAGCTCTACCTCCGCAAATTACTACCTGAGGCTGCACCTAAATGCATTTCGGGGAGAACCAGCTATTTCCGAGTTCGATTGGCATTTCACCTGCACTACCCACAGCTCATCCTAGAGTTTTGCCGCACTCACAAGTTCGAGCCTCCACTCAATTTTACTTGAGCTTCACTCTGGCCATGGGTAGATCACTTGGTTTCGGGTTTGATCCATGCGACTCAATCGCCCTATTTAGATTCGTTTTCGCTCCGGCTCTGCAACTCAAGTTGCTTAACCTTGCCACATAGATCAACTCGTCGGCTCATTCTTCAATAGGCACGCCATCAGTCCATCGAAATGGACCTCTGACTGCTTGTAGGCATAGGGTTTCAGATTCTATTTCACCCCCCTCCCGGGGTGCTTTTCACCTTTCCCTCACGGTACTGGTTCACTATCGGTCATCAGCAGTATTTAGCCTTGGAGGGTGGTCCCCCCAGATTCCCACGGGGTTCCCCGTGCCCCGTGGTACTCAAGAACACAAGCAGAGACTTCACTCTTTTCGCCTACGGGACTCTCACCCTTTACAGTCGCCCTTTCCAGAAACATTCGGCTAGGAGGAAGTTTTGTAACTCTGCGGCAGACCTTGGAATCTACCTCTCGTGCCTTACAACCCCAGAACAGCTTAGGTTCCAGGCCCACTTAGCTATCCTGGTTTGGGCTCTTCCCCTTTCGTTCGCCACTACTTAGAGAATCTCGGTTGATTTCTTTTCCTCGGGTTACTTAGATGTTTCAGTTCACCCAGTTCCCCCTCGCTTTACGCGAGTGCTTGGGTTTTACCCAAGCAAGTTGCCCCATTCGGGAATCCCCAGCTAAGCTAGCTAGACAGCTCACTGAGGCTTTTCGCAGTCTTGCCACGCCCTTCTTCGGCTGCTGATGCCAAGGCATCCACCCTACGCCCTTTATCTCTAACCTACACCAGACAGAACACAAAACCTATTCAATTTTTAATGTACCTAACAAGGCCCATTTTCAGGGCATTTGTAATTATACAATAGGGTGTCTACAGTGTCAAATAGACCCTGCTCCAGACACCGTTTAGCAAAAGATGTCTCTGCTGGTCATTCCCCCTTCCACATAGCTGCCTCCATGGCTGGTCCCCCGTCGCTCTTTCACGTCTGGCTCTTCTGTGCTTTGACCGCTCCGGCCGGTGAGATTTACCCCTGTTGCAGAGCCAGCTCTGGTCAATACTCTCGCCGATTTGGACAGTCCGACAGGTTGACTTCCGACCCCATCAACTATAAACTAGAATCGGGTGAGCAGACCGGGTGACCGCTCTGCATTTGGTTTGCAGGGAGGAAAGTCCGAGCTCCTCCGGGCAAGGCGCTGGGTAACACCCAGGGGAGGTGACTCTACGGAAAGTGCAACAGAAACATACCGCTCCCCTTTGGGGAGTAAGGTTGAAATGGCGAGGCAAGAGCTCACCAGCAGCCAGGTGACTGGCTGGCTGTGCAAACCCCACCTGGAGCAAGACCGAATAGAAGGGCGTTTGAGGTGCCCGGCCGAAGCCCTCGGGTTGGTCGCATGACCCTGATGGTAACATCAGGGCTAGATGGATGGTCACCACTCCTTTCAGGAGTACAGAACTCGGCTTACAGGCCTACTCACCCTCTTTGCTACCACATCGCACTGCAAAATAGACGCAGCGCCCGGTCTCATTTTCTCCCGGCTCGACTTCAGGGTCCTGACCCCGTCCAGTTCTCTAACCTGGTGGATGGCAGGGCCTGGCTCGTCTCCAGGCAGACACGCGGAAGAGATACTGCACCAGGCCACACGCAAGATCAATGGTCTAGTTTGCCTCTCATCAGCCCAACGTGCTAAAATGCAGTGTTGGTTCAATTCATCCGCTTAAGATATATCACATTTGAACCTGTTGTTCTCTGCTTCATCGTAGCAGGGAGTTCCAAATCCTAGTTCCGGGGGGAAGATGACGTTTTCATCAGAAATCATTACAGACTTCGCAGTGATAATGACTATTGCGGGAGTGGTCACTTTCCTCTTCTATAAGCTGAACCAACCGTTGATACTCGGATACCTGATCGCGGGCGTTATCATAGGCCCTTATACTCCTCCTTTTAGTCTCATAGCGAGGCTCGACGTCCTTGGGGTAGCAGCGGATCTGGGTGTGGTTCTCTTGCTCTTCTGTGTTGGGCTGGAGTTCCCGCTGGCCAAGCTCAGGAACTTGGGTATTAAAGTCCCCGTAGGGATATCGGCCATCGAGATAGCCATTATGTTTCTTATCAGCTACGGGATTGGCTGGACGCTGGGTTGGTCATTCATGGATTCTCTTTTCTTAGGGGCAGCTCTGGCCAGCAGCAGTACGGTAATCATAGCCAAGGTTCTGACTGAGATGGGGAAGCTACAGCATACGTCTGCTTTGCTAATGATGGGTATACTTATTGCTGAGGACCTTTTCGTCATCCTTATACTTGCACTGATTACTTCAATAGCAGGCACAGGCTTTCCGAGCTTTCCCGGTCTTGCCTGGACGGTAAGCAAGGTCTTACTGTTTGTGATTGGTACTTTGATAATCGGCAACTGGATTGTCCCAAGAATCATCGATAGAATTGCCAAATTCAAGCATAACGAAGTTTTGATATTAGTCGCCCTGGGGCTATGCTTCGGCCTGTCTGTAGCAGCACACCATCTGGGGGTATCCATGGCAGTAGGGGCATTTCTAATTGGCGTTTTGGTGGCCAATTCACAGTCCTCCGGGAAGGTCGCGTCACTTGTCTCTCCTATTAAGGACATGTTTGCCGCGATGTTCTTTGTGTCCATGGGAGCTCTCATAGATATCACGCAGTTTCGGGTCTTCATAATCCCCGCCTTGATAGTAACCGTGGTAATGGTGGTAGGGAAAATGCTTGGTTGCGGACTGGGCGCAAGACTCTTTGGGTACAATACTCCTACTGCTTTGAAGGTAGGGCTCGGAATGGGACAGGTGGGGGAATTCGCCTTCGTAGTTGTCAAGGCAGGACAGGATCTAGGCCTGATAAACCCCTTAGTTTTCCCGATCATCGGCATTGCGGCTGCAATAACGGCTTTTACCACCCCATACTTCATCAAATTGAGTTATGGAATTGACTCCGCCCGATGGTTACGCCCGATAAGACGACGTTTCACCAGATCATAGGTTTAGCTTGTGGTCATGCCTCATTACCCGCTTCTTGTACCGTCACGCAATGTATGATTGTTAAATATGCTGAGGCTCCCCATGGGCCAGACATCCGCAAACAGAGTTCTGCGCCCTGTAATCCTAGGCCAGGCAGATTCTGCTGCTTAGAAGGAGCCCTTTTCCAAGACTAATGACGGCTATTTCTGCTTTGATGGGGAACAGTTGTGTTCAGGTAGAAAAAGGCATCCGCGAAACCCTGACGGCATGTTCCGTCAGAAGCCGCAGTCCACGGACGGCCTGTTGTCTATGCAGTCCTTCTGCCGATTATCAGGGTTGCCAGAATGATTACCGGCAGTATCACGTCCAATGCGTTCAGTATGCCAGCCGTTGAATCATTCCCCGTGAAATTATCAACAGCCAGTAGGAAGCAGCCAACTGCATATACTACCAGAAATGCCGGGCTTAGCTTCGGGTCCTTCTTAGCAACCGTCCTGTATAGCTGGATAATCCAGCTCACCACGGTTAGTGCCAGACCAGTAGTCGATAGCATAATCAGCTTCCTTGATAGTCTTCCTGCTGAATCGTGATTATGCCACCCGAACGGACATCAGATATCATATCTATAGACTGCTAACTTGTAAGCGTCGTAAATTACGATCGGACTCCTCTTCCCCAATCGTAATAGCTGAGAGAAAAATTTCCCCGGGGGGCCTCTATTTGACCAAGCACATGGATAAGACCCGACCCTTAGTCAGGGGACTGTACAAGGCAAAGACAAGGGCGGGGACGGGACCTCAACCGCCATCAGCGGGTTTGTGTGGATGTTGTTTTGAGCCTAAACTGTCATTCATGGATACCCCGTCATCTGAGCTCCGTGATTTTATTCTGTTCTGTGCTCAGAGAAGAAGTGCTGAATGGCCAATGATATATGATGAGATGGCCAGAGTAGCAGGGCAAAGACTCTTCCGGGGACTGGGCTACAGCGAGCTGAGACAAATGGGGCTCTCTCTCTCATTATCGGGTATGGACAAGACCATCCAGCTGGTAAAGCAGGTTACTTCTGGGGATGACCGACAAGCAGCGGACTCCCTGCAGGGCTTTCCTGCCACTTCGGGGCCGCACCCCGGCTCGAAGCAAAGTGTCAGGGTGACATCTGGCAAGCAGTAGGCCCAAAATCGGCTATGACGATGGCAAGTCACGGGGGTATTATTTGGAGATAGTCGTGCTTTCCGATACCCATGCGCGTTCGCTGGATGATATTCCCCGAAAGGTAATCGATGCCCTTGCATCAGGGGACATGATAATACACGCCGGTGACTTCACCGACATAGAGGTACTCGCCGGGTTGAGGAAGCTGGGAAAGCTGATAGCGGTGCAGGGCAATATGGACTCAGGCGAGCTAAAAAGCATCCTGGCTATCAGGGAGATACTTGAAGTAGGGAACAAGAGAATTGGAATTACCCATGGGTCAGGCAGTCCCTGGGGCATAGAGGACAGAGTAAGGAAAATCTTCGCCGGGGACCGGGTGGATGCCATTGTCTATGGCCATTCCCACAAATCCCAGAACAGGGTTATCGATGGCATCCTCTTCTTCAACCCGGGAAAAGCAGAGGATTCTTTCGGCATGCTTACGGTCGGGGAAAAGGTCACGGGACAGATAATAAGTTCTCGAGGATAGAAGGTCCTAGCGACTTATCACAATGGAGCCATAACCAACTACTGCTGAGAAGTCGCCGGTTACATCTCCGCTGCTGGCGTATTTCAGCAGCCTTGCGTTTTTCGCTCCGAATCCCCGGGCCGCTACAATCGCTGAAGCTACCGGACCATAGCCACACATGGTACAATCAAGAATTTCACGCCTTCTGTACAATTCTTCCTCATCCAGGCTGATTATGGCCTCTATCATGGAGCGGTCTTTCTCCGCGGCAGCAAGATGAGGCTCATAGTGCGTGAAATCGCTGCTGGCAATGACTATGATGTTGCCACCGGCCTTATAGATAGCGTTACCCAGCTGCGTGGCTATCTCCATATCCTGCGCCAGCATGGTTACAGGCACAATTTTTAGTTCTCCGTAAAGATACTGAAGCCAGGGTAGCTGTACCTCCACGCTATGTTCACGTATGTGGGCCATCTCATCTGCTTTAATGACCCCGTCTATGAGCTTGCCGGCAAGCTCATTATCTATTTCCGCCTGGCCCAGGGGTGTCTCCCAGGGACTGCCCATCCACACGGAAACCAGAGGGCCATAACCGGTATGATTGGGACTGATTATGACGGCTGTATCGAACAGTCCGTCCCCGGCCAGCTCATTATAGGCATGGGCTGCCACCGGTCCTGAATAGGCATACCCGGCGTGCGGGACAACGAGGGCTATGATTTTCCTTGGACCTTCCTTGTTCACCTGAGGCACAACTCCAGGGCCGAGTTCATGTGTATAACACAACTGGATTTGCTGCCTTAGCTCTTCAGCCGTGCCGGCATAAAACATACCCGAAACAGCTGCTTTCCTTACACGCACGAAATGGGCCTCACAGGTTGATTTCAGGTCTCAGATTCTTGTCCGGGCTCACCTTCAGGCTTATCTCCTGACTTCTCTTCAGGCTCCTCTTCAGGCTTGTGCTGCCCTTTCTCAGCCTGGTCACGGAGCCAGCGGTGAATCTCATCCAGCGCCGGTGGAAAGACGCTGATAACCTCTATGTCATCGGGAAATTGCAGCCTGTGCTCCTCTCTGACTAATAGCAGGCCGGCTTCGCTGTCCTTTAGAGTATCACTTATCTTCTTGACCATAAAATCATGGCGCCTCTTCGCAGCGTCGGTATAGAATTCATAGACCTTGTTCATCACTATTTCAGTCATGAACCCGACCATGAAGCATCTCTCCCAGTCCAGAGATTCCTGAAAAAGTACGTTATCCTCAACCGCTTCAAAAATGGCCCCATTACCACAGGCGCTTTTAACCAGTTCATAGCTATCCTGATTCAGTTTTTCCAGAAACTTCATGCCAACTTCGCCCGATAGTGAGATTGCTTCGTGGTAAACGCGATTTACCTTCCCGATCTTTGTCTCCAGATTGCTCAGCTGCTCCGCCACCTGTTGCCAGTAGAGGCGGCATTTCTCCTTATACTCATCCGGCCCGTCTGCACCCGGATATACTAGCGGCACGAGGTAAATCTTCTTTTTAGCCTTGAAAGGCTCTGCATCTGGTTTCTCTATTTTGCCGACTTGTTCTGACATTGCTATTTATCCAGTTCTTCCTTTCCCCAGTTCTGCATCATCTCCTTTATCCGCTGCGCCAGCCTGGGATCGTCCTTGAGGCGCTGGGTGAAGACCGGGCAGCTTTGAAGAATCATGTTTTGACTGCTGGACGCTATGCTTTCCGCAATTCTCTCCATCTCACTTCTGGCCTGTTCAGGAAGGTTTGATTGCTGCATCAGCAGTCTGAACTGGTCAATCTCCTCGCCGCTGATCTGCATTGGAGTCACGCAATTCTTGTACCAGGGACATTCCTTGCATTTAATAAGTGCTGCGGCTTTATCTATTACATCACCCATTTCTTCATTATCCTCCCTAAATGAATTAATTCTAACACTTTTCACCGCCGCAGAGTAAATCAAATGGACTTTTGCCAGAGGCTATTATATACTTCGCATTAGAGCGGCTTAAAAAGGAGGGCCTGTGGATGAGGTCGAGTCTTATCGGGAAGATTGAAAAAGCCAAGAGGTATGCTCAGGAACCAGAACGCGTCAGCTTTTCGGGTTTCACGGTAGTTTTCCAGGGAGAAAACGACAGCCATAAGGTGAGCTACTCCAGCGGGAAATGGCACTGCTCCTGTTCTTTCTTCTCTCAGTGGGGTACATGCAGCCACGTTATGGCACTGCAACAGATTCTTGGCAACATGCTACCCAATGAAGCCCTGGGCTCCCCTGCAACTACTCAGCTAACAGAGAAATAATCCAGGGTTTCGGCTACCATAAATAAGGAGCCGGTAACACAGATGAGGTCTGTGGGTCCGGTCAGAGATAGGGCTTGAGATATAGCCTGGGCTACGGTATCAGAGACACCCGCCTTAATGCCCCGGTTGAGAAACTCAGCGGCTACAATTGAAGGAGAGGCGGCGCGGGGATGCGAAGAGTGTGTAGCTATAACCCGGGGAGATAGAGAGACCAGCTCCTTCACCATTCCCGGTATGTCTTTATCGCAGGATGATCCTATAATCAGGAAGATTTGGCCGTAATTGAAATATGCCTTAATATTCTCCACCAGCCTCATCATTGAGGCCACATTATGGGCTCCGTCTACTAACACCACAGGCCGGTAATTTAGAATCTGGAACCTCCCGGGCCACTTAACCCGGGCTACCCCTCGAGCAATGTCTGCAGCAGAGATTCGATAACCCAGGGATGCCAGTGTCTCCAGAGCGGCTACAGCTACGGCAGCGTTCTCAAGCTGGTAATCGCCCAGCAGGGGGATGCTGAGATTGTGGTCACCTGACCTGCCATGAACCACAAGCGATTGATGCTTCAGGTCGCCGCCTGTTGCCTGCCAGGTAATATCCCTGCCCACGCGGACTACCTTCGCTCCCTGCTTACGACAGACATCATTGATGGCTGAAGCTGCTTCTTCCGGCTGGGGAGATAGCACAACCAGGCTGCCGGGCTTAATAATGCCTGCCTTCTCAAGAGCTATCTCCGTCAGGCTATTACCCAGAATCTGAGTGTGGTCCAGGCTGATAGGAGTTATGATGGATACCTCGGGATTGGCCACGTTGGTAGCATCAAGCCTGCCTCCCAGGCCCACTTCCAGCACCTGAAAATCTGCGCCGTTACTCTCGAAATAGGAGAAAGCCAGCGCGGTCAGGGCTTCATAAAAAGTCAATCGCTGGCCGGCTTGCCCTGCCTCGCCTTCGCTAATCCCGGAACTCTGGCCCGCTGTAGCGGCATTTATTGCTTCGAAATAAGGCTGCGCTGTCGCTGTCAGGGCAGCCAATTCCTCCTCTGAAATCAGACGGCCATCGATTCTGATGCGCTCCCTCAAGCTATGAAGGTGAGGAGAGGTATATAGCCCCGTCTTATAGCCCGCGACGGTCAAGACCTGCGCAATCATAGCCGCTACGCTTCCTTTTCCCTTAGTGCCGGCAATATGTACCGTTTTGACTGCCAGGTGGGGGTCACCCATCAACTGCAGAAGCTGCCTTACATGCTTCAAACCGTAATCGGGTGGCGCGGAGGAGACCGCGGGGATTCTCTCGTAATCTACAAACGTACTGAGATATTCTTCAGCCTGCTGGTAATTCATTTCTTTTTGATAGTTGCTAATTATACCATCTGCACTATATCTCAGAGAGTACTCATCATGCCACCGCTCTTGAACGAGGCGGAAAATATGCGAAATCTTCGCTGCCAGCCTTCAGCGACATGAGGTCCTCGGTTAATATAGGAACCGCCGGGTGTGAAAAGGCTTACATGACAGGAAGATATTGCTGAGTATGCCGGCTCCACTATATTGAAAAGATGGCACAGGACGCTTACAATTTGATTGATTGTCCGGAAACAAAGGCACCGGGCAAGCGGCAGGGCACAGACTTCACGACGATGCGAAATGGTGTCCGGAAGCTACGGTATGCTGGCTAATTATTGGAGATCAGGTACAGGGCATGTCCTTTATCAGCAAATTACTTAGCGCTACCAAGAAAAATGAGAGCCTGCTGTGCATCGGGCTTGACCCGGACAGAGACCTCATAGCCGGGGGAGACATTCTACAGTTCAATAAAGCTATCATAGACGCCACACATGACCTGGTGTGTGCCTATAAGCCCAATCTGGCCTTCTATGAAGCTCTCGGAATTGAAGGAATCAGTATTTTACATAAGACGATCGAGCACATAGGTCCCGATATTCCCATAATTGGCGATGCCAAGCGCGGCGATATAGGCAATACTGCCAGGGCCTATGCTAAAACTCTTTTTTCGGGTTTTGGCTTTGATGCTACTACGGTTAGCCCGTACCTCGGCCTTGACTCCATCGAGCCTTTCATAGACTATCGGGACAAAGGAATATTCATCTTGTGCCGGACGTCAAACAAGGGAGCGCTGGATTTTCAGGACCTTCGCACCGGGGGGGTACCGCTATATGAAGTAGTAGCTCAGAAAGCCGGGGAGTGGAACATCTACGGCAATATCGGCCTGGTAGTGGGAGCTACATATCCTGACGAATTGAAGAAGGTACGCTCAATTTGCCCGGAAATGCCTTTGCTTATTCCCGGGATTGGGGCTCAGGGAGGCGACCTCGCTTCAGCCGTCAGGTACGGGGTGGATGCCAGGGGACAGAACGCGATTATCAATGTATCCAGGCAGATTCTATATGCTTCAAGGGGAGGGGATTTTGCCCGGGCGGCCAGGAATGTCGCCGATAAAATACGCAACGAGATTAATTCTTATCTTGCCTGCCGATAGAATTGTGTCAGGAATCTCTTCGCCCGGCCCGGCAATAATGGCAGGGCCAGATGGACAAAGACTATGACCTCAGACGTCAAGCCCGGCGATGTGGTTAGACTGCGCAAGCCACACCCCTGTGGCAGTTATGAATGGGAGGTAGTTAGAATCGGTGCTGATATCGGGCTTAAATGCCTGAAATGCCAGCGAACGGTCCTCCTGGAAAGAAGCGTATTCGAGAGAAGACTGAAGACAATCCTGTCCCGGGGCGATTAGCCGCCTGCCAGCGCTAACCCGTCTGACACCCCCCGGACGGGATATTGCTGGCAGAAATAGCTAGAATTGAAAGTGACGGGGATTTACATTATAATGTTCGTGTCTCCGTTTCAAGTGTAGACCGGCGGTGCAGGGTGTCAGGTTGTAGCTTCGATCCTGCGGCTGAAAGTCTTTCCAGGGGCGTTACAAATCTACAATCAGCAGTCAACAACTGCAAGCGTGTAGCTCGGGATCGAATGCTTGACTTCAGCTCATCGATTGATTAGGATTTAACTGTTATGGAGCCCCGGGTTAAAGGGAGGTAGCACCATGATAGAGATGGTAATTGACAGTATACGCGTAAGTCTGATGAATTATCAGAGGGTCGTGATTTTGAAAGAGAAGGAAGCCAACCGGTATTTGCCCATTTGGATTGGCCCTGCTGAAGCAGATGCTATCGCAGTGAAGCTGCAAAATGTCGAGCTAACCCGTCCCCTAACACATGATTTATTGCATTCTGTAATCACTACCCTGGGAGCTACGCTCAATTTCATTGTAGTCAACGAACTTCAAAACGACACCTTCTATGCCAAGCTTTCCCTGAATGTTGACGGCGATAAAGTTGAGGTTGATTCTAGGCCCAGTGATGCCCTGGCTTTGGCTGTAAGAGCCAAGGTACCAATATATAGCGAGGAATCGGTCCTGGAAAAGGCTGGCATCGTGCTTGAGGAGGAGGCAGAGAAGGCCGTTTCCAAAGACAAAGTCGATGAGCAAGAGTTGAAGGGCCTGTCAGCATATAAGGATTTCATAAATACGCTTGATTTAGAAGATTTTAAGAAACGTAAATCCTAGAAATCTATCAGTGCCAACCTGATCGAAGAGACGACCATTCACCGCTTCAGCCTTGTAGCTTGCTCTTAACGCTGCTTCCAGCCGTGCACCACGCATCGCCGTTAGTCTTGCCCTGGCGCTCATATATATAGGGTGACCCAGGAGAGCCCGCAAACTGCTTATGAAGACAGAATCAACACCGCAGAACAGGGTTGTCTGACTTCGTTACTGCTGCAAAAACGACGCAAAAGTGCGCGGAAGGGTGAACTGCTTCGACTAGACTATCTCTAGTCTAACTCTGACTTCATTTCTAGCTGCTTTTACCCGAAGCAAGGTTCGCATTGCTTCAGCTACTCTGCCCTGCCTGCCGATAATTCTTCCTTTATCTTCAGGGGCAACCTCAAGCTTAAGCAGCACACCCGTATCACTGTTCTCCTCCGTTATGTTCACTTTGTCAGGTTCCGCCACCAAGGATTTAGCGATGTATTCTACCAGGTCTTTCATTCTGCCTCCCTAACAGTTAACTTTGCTCCGAGCCCGGTCGCCCAGACTTCTCTACAATGCCCAATTTGCGAAGCAAACTAAGTACGGTATCTGTAGGTTGGGCACCGGAGTTAAGCCATTTCAGTGCTTTCGCTTCATTAATATCAACCGTGGCAGGGTCAGTTAAAGGATCATAATGCCCGATGACTTCGATAAAACCACCATCGCGAGGTGAGCGGCTGTCAGCCACTACTACCCTGTAGGAAGATTTGTGTCTCCTACCTACTCTTCTTAATCTTATCTTGACCATTTGACCCGACTATTATCCATTAAACAGCCATAATTGTCAATAATTTGCTGGCCGGCTTTCGCACAGGCCTGAATTATCATGCTATGTCAACGTCATACCCGCCGGATGCTATCTATGCATCTGCCCTCGCCGGCACCACAGCGGGAGTCAGCCCTATGAACTTGCTAGTCTTCATAGCTTCTCGCGCATTCTGGCGCGCCTAGAGGGATTCGAACCCACGACCCCCGGTTCCGAAGCTAGAGGCGGAGAGTGCTAAGGGATGTTTTCAAATACAAAACGGTATTTTATGGTTTGGGAATTAACTCCATTTTGTATTTGGGGAGACATGGGGTGATGGGGCATGTCAATGAGTTTGTTAGCAAAATGTTAGCAAAAGCCTGAAGTAGGTCTGTGTACAAAGAGGGTGATGGTGGGAGGCGGGGGAGGGATCGCCATCCCTAATCCTTCTACCTAATGTTAATCAGAGATATAATATTATGGTGGGACCACTGCAAAAAGAAACAGCCTCTCGTTAAGAGAGGCTGTCGGGCTAGGGCTACTCACCCTAGCGCTGTTGGTTATATACTAGTAGAGCGGTTAGGATTTGTCAAGTTATTTGGCGGTCCCTTATATGGAACGTGTAATCGCCTATGTTGATGGCTTCAATCTTTACTTTGGCCTGAGGTCCAAAGGCTGGAAGAGATGCTATTGGCTGAACATTCGTCTCTTAGCTCAGAACCTTATGAAACCAAATCAACGGCTACTTCTTACAAAATACTTCACGGCAAGAATATCGGGACCACCAGACAAAGAGAAACGACAATCCACTTATATCGAAGCTCTGGAAACACTCAGTGAATTTCAGATTTTCTATGGGAAGTACCAACCCAATCCTCGTCAATGTCCGCACTGTGGCTTTGAAGACGAAGTGCCGAATGAGAAGATGACAGACGTGAACATTGCCGTGGAAATGCTCAAGGACGCCTTCCAAGATAATTTCGATGTCGCTTTGCTTATCTCGGCGGATAGCGACCTGGTGCCACCGGTGAAAACAGTGAGAGAGCTATTCCCTGACAAACGAGTAATAGTTGCGGCTCCTCCCGGGCGTTACTCCGTTGCCTTAGCAAATTCCGCTAACGGAAGTTCGGTTATCGGCCGTGCTAGGATTGCTAAGAGTCTTCTGCCTGAAGAGATAGAGAAGGCGGACGGATATATCCTCCGACGTCCACCCTCATGGAAATAGCAGAGCAGAAACCCGAACGCAGCTAATTGCCAATGTGGTCCGCCGCCACCTTTTGCAGAAGGCCCGCAACATCTGAGGGGTGTGTTGATACAACCCACTGCCACTTGCCAAACCCGCCATGTTCATTCACCGCCCTCACCCATTCGTCCAAAAACTCGCGCTTTGTCCTGTCCTGCTGGGTATCCTGCCCCTTCACCTCTAGAACCAGGTGACTCCCATCTTTCAGGCGAATGATGAAATCAGGTCTATATTTCTGAACCACGCCTTTGAATACGTAGAGAATCTCAAAGCCCAGATGGTCATTCTTGACCCATGCCTCAACACTGGGATTTCGGTCAAGTTCAAAAGCCTCGCTAGCTTCCCAGGTGCTATCGAAAACACAGAAATTGATGTGGGACTTCTTTGTATACTCACATGGTTTTCCCGTCCACCAGGTCCTCATATCTCCGGTGGAACGAATGGGATTATCTACATCAAAAACCGGGGCAATCGCTTCAGTATTTTCGAAACGGATTGCCTCCCAGATGTGCTGTACTACTTTGTTCATGTTAAGCATAAGCAAGATGCGCCGCTTGAGGTCAGCCTGATTGAACAATGGTGGGATTATCTGGATCTTGCCTGAAGAGAGAAAAGCGTCTACCAGTCTAATCAACTGTGCCAGTAAGATTTCCTTGTTGCCGGGCCAACTTGGCTTCATCTGGTCGTAGACGTCGATAGCTGCGGTGAAGATAACCTTTTGCCAGCGATATTTGTCGCCCAGGTTTTCAAGGTCAATCTGAGAGATTCTAGTGACATCCGGTTTACCCGCAATGATGGGAGCCAACTCAGCCAGCATTGCTGTGTCATGAGCATCCAGTCTTAGCGGCTTTACCTGGCCCATATCAAGAGTTAGTTCAGGACGATAACTGTGTTCGATACGAATGACATTCGGCCAGCTTATTTCATATTGCTGTTTTTCTGCGACCGGTTCTATCCGTGTTTTCGGAGACGGTGGGGGTGGCGGCGGGCCATCGTGGGACTCATGTGGCAAGAAAGTAAAAGGAACGCCAAAGATGTTTACATATTCGGCATCGAATAAGCCTGTGGTTGGATTAAGCTCATAAGATGTCCTGCGTAGCCCTCGGCCAACGACCTGCTCGCATAGCAACTGGCTGGAGAAGGCCCGAAGTCCCATGATGTGAGTGACCGTCTTAGCATCCCAGCCTTCAGAAAGCATGCCTACGGAAATAACCTTCTGAATCTGCGCACCGGGCTTTGCCACCTGTCCAATGGTATCAACCTGGGTACGAAGTTGTTCGGCAAGCTCCCTCTTAGAGAGCCTGTGAACAGGTTCATTATTCTCCTCAGCCTCCTCGGCTGGCTTCTCAATCGGGGTTTCTTCCTCCTGAGATTCAGCCTCTTCCAGGACTTTGGAATCAATATGGAGTATACGGTCGGGGACACATAATTCATCGATATGGATTTTCTTATGCTTAAGAGCGTATTCAATTCGCGCTGCCGTTTCGACCCGGTTAGCCACAGTAATCATCACCGGAGGAGTCTTGTGGCAGGACTCGTCCCATTTTTTAGCCGTTTCCAGCCAGTCCTTTCCTAAAAGGTAGTAACCGTTAGTCACCAAATCAGGGAGTGGTTCATGCTCCTCAGCTTTCCTGCTTAAGTCATCTTTAACCTCAGGGTCGTTATAAATATGATAAAGCCGTGACTTGTAATCCTTGGTCAACCTGCCGTCGTCTCGTATCACCACGCGAGGAGTCTTGACCAGCCCAGATTCTATAGCATCGTTCAAGCTGAAATCGCTGACTATCCAGCCAAATAACGCTTCTTCATAGACCTGCTTGCCGGATGGGGCAAAGGGTGTAGCCGAGAAATCGTAACAGCTCACGATGCCACGCGCTTGATGGATTCTGTCCAGACCGCCTATCCACTTGGTGGCTTCCTCTTCTTCTTTTGTCAGACCCTTGGTCTTTGATTCTGCCGGTATACGCCAGGCATGATGTGCTTCGTCATTAATGACGACTATATTCCGGGCACTCGCCATGTCTCCCAAGACCTCGCGGATATAGGCCTCATCGCTTTTTGCACCGCGCTTGTCCACGCTTCTCTTCTTGGCAAGCTGTTCCTGCGTTTCCCAGTTCAAGGTATGCCAGTTGTGAATCAACACTTTGCCCTGGCGCAACTTTTCGACAAGGCCCGGAGGAATGATATTGAATTCATCATAATAATTCCCGATTGAGGAGGGAATCAGCACCTGCAGGCGGCTCTTCACCGTAAGGCCCGGCGCCACGACGAAGATATGTTTGGAGAAGCGGGTGTCCTGCGGATAGGTGACCTTATTCAGCACCTGCCAGGCAATGAGCATCGCCATGACGATGGTCTTACCAGAGCCAGTTGCCATCTTAGAGCACAGGCGTCGAAATGAGCCGCCATCCGATGGGATATCAATACCAACCTTTTCTGCCTGTGGCGCTTCAGTTAGCCAGATAAGTGTCTCTATTGCCTCAAGCTGGCAGAAAAAGAAGCGAGGGTCCTGGCGTTCATCAAGGTTGTACCAGTGTTCCAAGAGCCTCTTGGTAATACCAGTAACCCCGGCATAGGGATTGGTCGGATGCTCACGCCAGGCTTTAACCCGAGGGCGAATCTGGTTGACCAGGGGTGTTTCAATGAACCTACCCGGGTCATCGAATGTCTTTGAACCCTCGGAGGCGACTACATATCCGGCGGGGCGCCTTCCCTCTTCCAGGGTGAAAGAGCGGGTTTCTCGGTCATAACTCCAATACCGCGTGGGTTCTTCGTATGGAGAATTTATGATGAGTTTATCGATTTGCTTCATCATATTGATGGCGATTTCCTAGAACCTCCAGTTTTCCCTAACCAAAAAACCTTGCAGATTGTCGTATTCGATCACAAAGTGGTCGCAGATGTTTGGTATCCGTGCACCATTCTTCGGGCGACTTTCCTCCGTGACTACAACGGCTTTTTTTAACTTGGCCTTTGCAATGATGAAGGGATCAGCAAAATACCCACCCTGAAGAAGTTTTTTCTTGTCCAGGTTCTGCTGGAAGTGAGCGACGGAGTAAATCTGAGCAAAAAAGGCTAACTCTTCCACAGTCGGATCTTCAAAAAAATCAGCGTTGCTCCTTTTCAGCAGTTCAATCTCGCTGTCATCAAACTTGCCTTTGAGTTCGAACCTTGCCTCCCGCACCGAAATCGCGTTCCTGTTATGTATCATCTCATCGAACTTTTCCCAAAAGGACGGAAAACTATCGCGATAGTAGTTGTTGAGAACGTTTGACAGGGAGTTCGTATCGAACACGTAGATCAAAGTCTGCCTCCCTCCATGACTACATGTTCAAAGGTAGGCAATTTCTTCACTTTGATATTCAGGTACTCGGCAACGCTATCAACCGATATCCTATTCTGATAATACCTCGCATAGACAAGATTGATGTAGCGCTCACCCAGATATGTCCTCTGATTGTAATAGTAATTCCCCCCGGGTTCGCCCCTCCTCTTGGCCCGAGCAGCCCATTGCGAGGCCATATTCTCGTAGTAACGGGCATCAACCAAACCACGGTCAAGATATCTGCGCAGAATAACTTCACGGCTGACAGAAAAGTAATCCGCAAGTTTCTCAAAGTCCGCTTCTGAAATCATCGGCTCGAACGAATCAAACACCTCCTGAGGAACCAGAAACTCATTGGCAAACCGGTTGCAACTAACTTCGATATTGAGATAGTGTCCCTGGAAGGATCGCACAGCTTCCCGGCTTCTGAAATCAATTCCTCCTGAATCATAAAGTAGATGCCCCAACTCGTGAAAGAGCGTGAACACCTGACGCGAATCGGGCATGCTGTTGTTGACAAATATAATCGGATACTTCTGGTGGTATAAGCAGAAGCCCGAATAGTCGTCATTCCTAAAGCCATCTTTGAATATGAATACTCCATTCGCCTCTAATGCGTCTCGCCACTTCTTGAATGCCGTCTCAGCGGACCGCCATTCGGATTGTTCTTCAATTGAAACGCCAAGTGTTTTGCGAATTGCTTTGGTGATCAACGGAAACTCAGATTTCTCATTAAGCTCGAATTCATCGAGTAGTGAGGTCGTAACTGATTTCTCTCCTTCGTAAAGCTCCTCAATATAGAGTTGGAACAACTTTGCCTTTCGATAGAGCTTTACGATTTCAGGCGGTAGCTCATCAGCTACATTATGAGGTAATGTTCTGAACTCTGTCGTTGGAGTTTCTTCCTTCGGAACGCTTGGGAAAAAGAAAACCGCCACGGGTCGTTTGTATATCTGGTGTGCCAATTTCTCAAGCTGGGGGTAAGTCGGTGACCCTTTGTCATTTTCCCACGCTTGCAGCACTTCCACTTTGAACTTCGCGCCGAGTCGTTGAGCTACTTCTTCCAAGGACAAGCGCAAGGAAGTCCTTGCCCATTTCAGCACGTCGGGATTGATCGGCAGCTTGTCTTTCACGCCCCCACCTCAATGATTTTGAGGCTTTCAATGCCTCGGTCATCCACTATCTTAACGGCGATGCGCCTGTTATCGCCTGGCTTGAAAGGCAGCGAGACGGTGCCGCGGTAAGCCTCAATGAGGTCTTCGGCAATCTCAGCCTTGAGATTTCTGGCGAGCCGTGACCAGCCCTCGTTGTCGCCAGCCATGGGAAAGAAAACCTGCCTGGGAAACAGGCTTCTGCCGTCGTAGTCAGTGTCCAGCAGCCACATGGCGATATTTGCAGTGCCTCCGGATTCCAGGGATCCAGTCTTAATGTTGTAGTAATCGAAGCCGAGGACCTTCACAAGGTATTTACCCTTATCTGTGCCTGCGGTAATCTTTTCCAGAGTTACATCCGGCTGACCGACAAGCCAGAAACTTTCATTGCTGGCTCGTTTCTTTTTCAGGTCTTCTGTCTGCAGGTCAGCACTCATCTGTGCCTTAAGCAGAGTAACGCCGGGCCAATCTGTTTCATCAATATCTTTGGCTGCTTCAGGGTCGAATTGAAAGGCGGCAAAGACGATAATCCTGGGCTTTGGAACCAGCGTCTGTGCCTCCTCAATGGCAAGCGCAACCTGCCTCTGTTCCAAGGGAGCATGCTCAGGGCCAAAAGAAATGACCACTCTTTGCGGCTGACCGAATACTGCCTGGTCTTCTCTTACGGAATCGGCACCTCTATCATTGGGCTTGGTTTCAGCTTCGGCATGCAGCCAGGGTGTTCCCGGTAGCGGTTCCACCCGTGAAAACAGGATGTATTGGCCACGCTTTCCTCTTATGCCAGTTTTGAGCAGTTCATCCCGCCATTCGGCCTGGCGCAGGGTCTCGCCGGAGCGGGCAATGGATTCGTCAGCCGGGAGTGCTTCCTCTTCTATTTCAGCGAGCGGCTTGACTACAGGCGCGGGCACTGCTTCAACAGTGAACGGCCCACTCACTCTGGCTTTAGAACTATCAACAAAAGGCTGGTCATAGAGAGTCTCCTGAGCCGGTGGCTCATTATTGGCAATAGAACCAAGCGTTATATGAGGAACAGTCTTGTACCTGAAGCCGCTGTCAACGCCTTCTTCAGGATGGGCAAGCTCGTAGTAGTCATATAAAGCGGTCATCAAGCGTTGCTTGGCGAGCGTGATGGCGACGCGTGAAGTGTCGCACGTAATCCAGCGGCGGCCCCATTTCTCTGCGACGTACGCGGTCGTCCCGCTTCCGCAGGTAGTGTCGAGAACAAGGTCACCAGGGTCCGTACTCATGAGAAGGGATCGAGCTATTACTTTGGTATTTGTTTGGACAACATATACCATGTCGCGTGCTCCGCCTGTATCTGTCCAGTGGTTTGAAATGACCTTCACTGGGAAATCTTCAAAATATCTTTTGTAGGCAATATTTTGCCCTCTGATGAGAAGCCTACCTACCAGACCAAGTTTTTTCATCCCTTCTACGCTGGTTTTCCAATGGTTTTTTTGCCAATTGGTTTTATTGCCCGGATAAAACATGGTTCCTGCAAACTCGAAAGGGACTGTCGTGGTCTCGCGATAACCCTCTGACGTAATTGGGTCTGGGCGAAATAGTTTTGCTTCTTTTGGGAATAGATTGGTATTCGCAAATTCCGCTTCGCCTAAAGCCCGTTGTTCCCCATTGGTTTCAACAAATCTGAATCCGTCTTCCGTTGCATCAGGGAGACTTCGCTCTTCGTAAATTGGTCGGAATTTTACTTCGCTCTTATTCTTCGCGAACCAGAGAATGTAGTTGTTTATCGGCTCAATAAGACCGCCTTCAATACTGCCAGTTTTCTGAAAGCTGATTGTCACTACGAAATTCTTTACGCCAAATACTTCATCCATCAAGTTTCGTACCAGATGCACATTTTCATCGCTTATCTGCACAAATACACTTCCACTTCCCGCCAGCAGTTCCCTCGCCAGCAATAGCCTATCTCTCAAGTAAGTCAGGTAGGAATGAATCCCCAGCTCCCAGGTATCGCGAAAGGCTTTTATCATCTCTGGCTCGGCAGTTAAGTCCTCATCGTTACCATCCTTTACATCCCGATTGTTGACAAAGGGTTGGAAATTGGAGCCGTACTTGATGCCGTAAGGCGGGTCGATGTAAATCATCTGAACCTGCCCCGCCAGGCCTTCTTTTTCGATGAGGGAGTTCATCACCAGCAGGGAATCGCCGGCAATCAAGCGATTTGACCAGCCATGGTTGTGCTTGTAGAACTCGATTGCTTCACGGAGAGGCGGATTTTCTTCCACGAGGTGAAAGAATGATGCCTGTTCATAGTCTTTACCGTTACGCTTGCGCACTGCTTCGATGATGGTGCGTGGGTCAATACGCTCGTGGACGTGTAGGGAAACGGTTGGGACTTCAAAGGAGGTGTGCTCCGCCTTGCCGGCCCAGACTAGCTGTGGGTCAAGGTGGGGGTCATAAGAATAAGTCTTCTTGCCGGTCTCTCTATCCGTTTGCGGGGTAACCAGGCCGACGGGCGGATTATTGACTCGCGTCTTTCCCTTGTGATCATATTGCTCGATAGGTTTTTTCCCCTTCGCCATGGTAATCACCCCCCGCTATTGAACATAGGTACAGCAGTAAGGAATTCTGGAAATAATCTTGCTATATATGCCCGATTCCAGTCAGCTCGTGCCGTAGCATGCGAGCAATGAGTTTGCTAATACTCTGGCTTCGGGACCATTGAGAGCATTCAATCATAGCAATGTGTAGTTGTCAATGGGTGTTTGTGGTCAGAATGGGTTATGAGGGGAACTTACCTGCCTGACTGCTCAAGCAGCCAGGCAACGGCTACCTTCAGGGCTTTTGCTAATGCAACTACCTCAAAATCTAAAACTGGGCGGGTTCCTTGCTCAATTTTAGAGATGGTTGATTGGTCAACTTTGAGCCCTAATACTTGAAGTCTGGCTACCAAGTCTTTTTGGGTTATAGGTGGTTTTGCCTGCTTCCGTGCCTGTCGCACACGAGCTCCTATCACATTTCGCTGCATAGAGTGGATTGTAGAAAATATGCCATGCAAGAATATTCCCATTGAGCATATTTGGTGATAAAATGCGAAATTAGAAGGTCCCAGCTAAGAAGGCACCAGACTGTCATAATATGAAATTGCTTCGTGTTTTATTCTTCGCTTCGCTTATCGCCGCGATTTTGTTTTTTGTAACCTCCGACGGGGTGATAGAGGGGGAGGACGGTGGTGGTGAAGGGAAACCTCCGACAGTGGCTGGGTCGGCGATCTCGATTACAATGCGGACTTGCGGGCCGGCGGGGCAACTAATTGGGGTGGGTGGGTGCGTTCGGCCGTAGCCTGGTGGGGTAGCGGTAGGGGCGGGGGAGCGTGCTAAAAAAAAGGCCGGGCCCTTTCGGACTCGGCCTGGGGTCTAGCGGGGGATGCGGCTTGGGGTGCGGTATTCCGTCTTGCCCATCCATTGGCGGGTTGTGAGCTGGAGGGGGCTTCCGCAGTATGGACAGTAGGCGTCGCGGAGCAAGGGTTTGCCTTCCCATACGAAGCGGATGCGGCAGCGGTGGCAGCGTCCCGTCGTTTGGCGTGGGTGGGTGGTCTTGCCGGTGGTGGGGTCGTGTATGACGTGGATACGGTTGGCGTGTTGCCATTTGGTCATGGTGAACCTCCTTTCTTTGATTAGTCGGTTAGCGGTAGCCATGTTTGCTCGCCTTTGGGCGGGTCGTGTATGCAGTGGAAGATGGTCAAGTTACCGAATGTGGTTGACGCCGGCTTGAAGGCTCGGCACTCGATGCCGTAGTGACTTGGCTTGTAGTATGGGCAAGTGTGGATGAGCTTGGCTTTGGCGAAGCTGCAATGGACCCGGGTTTGGCCTACGGGGTGATATGCCATGTTGACCTCGGGGAAGGGGTTTAGCGCCCCTTCCCGTTCTTGTCGGGCCACCACCACTTACCGCACTTCTGGCATTTCCAGGCTTGCTTTGGCTGTCCCGTTGCCTTGTCTGTGAATGTTACCAGCTCCATGAACTCGTTGGTCTCGCAGTTCGGGCAGAAGGGGACCTGGGGGACCAGGGGCTTATCGCCCTTTTGGCGGGCGGCGATGAGCTCGGCGTTGGCGATCTCCCTTCTGGCGGGGTTGGTTGCTGGGTCGGCAAAGCCGAGCTGGGCCTGGATGGTGGCGAGGTCTTGGAATACCTCCTGGAGGTTGTCGCTAAAGACGTTTATGCGTGCGGCGTTGCCTCCGATGGTTACTTGGATTTCTCCGTGGTACCTTTTGTCTCCGTTCATTATTCACCTCTCCTTGTTTGTGTAATGTATTTTTTTGTGATCAGCACGCCTGGGATCTCGATTACTCCCGATTTTACCCTGGCCCGGATGCGGGTGAGGTTGGGGTCGCAGAGGTCACGGGGGACCAGAAGGGGGTTTACGATGGTGACCTCGAAGTCCTCCCTGTAAGTTACCGTGCCCAGGTGGGTGCGGCTTGTTTTGGCTGGGGCCTCGGGTAGTGATGCGGCTGGGGCGATTTCGACTATTTCGCCCATGTCGCGGGCCTGGGCCATGGCGGCGGCCTGTTCCGCCATAGCTGCCAGGCGTGCTTCTTCGGCTCGCTTGGCTTCTTCGGCGTGGTAGTTCTGGAGGGCGGTGTTAAGGATGAAGATGCCCATTGTTAGCCTGTTTTCCAGGGGGTGGAATAGGGCATTGATGCGGTGCTTAGCCTCCTCCAGGGGTGCGAGCATGCCCTTGCGGGCGGCCTCGCAATCTTTAAGGGCGTGGCGGGCGTGGATTAGAAGGTCCTCTGCGTCCTTCTGCTCGTCCTTTGATGATACGGTTCGGGTGGCGGCGATATGGGAAAGAAGGGACGACTGGTTGCGCTCTAGGGCCTGGATTATGGTTTGGGTTGCTGGGTCTGTTGTTTGCATTACAAACCTCCTTTGATTTTATTTGGCGGTTCGATGGCCTCGAGCGCCTTGGGGTTGGGGTTAGTCGATGGGCACGCCTAGACTTTCGACGAAGTCGGGGTCCAGGGTGGTTTGGCATTGGTGGCAGTAGTACTCCCTTTCGTCGGCCTCGTCGCCGGTCCATGCAAAGGGGTTCCAGTGGTAGCGGGCGCGCAGGCGGTAGTCGATGGTGGTGAGTGGAGCGCCGCACCAGGGGCAAGGGGGGGCTAGCATAGGCGT
>CAYMVL010000005.1:0-6353 GCA_964394145.1 uncultured Dehalococcoidales bacterium
GGACAAGCGAAGACCAGCGAAGACTCAGAGAGAATTGGCGTCGCATTGGTTTTGGCATGCTGAATATTCCTGACGAAGAGCTTTTCAATGTCGAACGAATGACAATGCAGATCCCGGCTTATTCTCGCATCTTTGCCAGTGTGAAGTGCAGCATATGTGGGGAGAATGTTATGGAACCGAAGGCCAGGGTACAGAGCGGCCAAATTGTGTGTCTACCCTGTTCCGGGCAAGAATACAATCAACTTGCTGGAGACGGTATATCTGTAGCTAGAAAGGAGAAGTGATATGTCGCAGGTAAGAAGGCGAATACCTGTTCGGAAAGTACTCCTCGTCGTGCTGGTCGTAGCTTTGGTGTCCGTCTTAGTGGTGGTCGTCTATGGCGGACTAGGTCAGCCGTCAGAGTCTATTTCTTATACTATAGCGGATTCCACAGGAGCCTGGGGCTATCCCTCGCCATATGCCCACTATTCCAGAGGCCCGGGATATGTAAGGATGAGCTTTATCTTTGAAACTCTCGTCTGGAAAGATGATTCTGGTTTTGTACCAGCATTAGCTACGGATTGGGAATATCTTGAGGAGGAAAATGCCTATATTTTCCAGCTCCGTGATGATGTTACGTGGCATGATGGTACCAGTTTCACAGCCGAGGATGTGGTCTTTACCTTTAACTACACCAAACAGCATCCATATCAGTGGGTTGACTCTAGCCTTGTCGAATCGGCTGAGGCAATCGATGAATACACGGTGAAGCTATACCTTAGTCAGCTTTATGCACCGTTCCTGCAGGATGTGGTTGGAACCCAACCCATAACTCCCAAACATATCTGGCAAAATGTCACTGACCCCGAGAAGTTCACTGACGCACAGGCAGTTATTGGGACAGGGCCTTATACTCTAGCCGACTATAGCCAGGAGCACGGCAGCTATCTCTACAGAGCCTATGATGACTACTATCTTGGCCGACCTTCTGTGGACGAAATTAAGTTCATTAAGATAGCTGCCGAGATGATTCCAGCGGCGCTGATGGATGCCTCAGTTAACGCTGGTGACGTGCCGCCTGAAATCGTCTCAGCGGTAGAGCAGCGAGGGCTTATTATCATCGGAGAGCCCTATGGCTGGAACGCCAAGCTGATGATAAACCACCAAGAAGAACCTCTAGACTCGAAGCAGTTCCGGCAAGCTTTGGCTTACGCCATAAATAGGACGGAGTTGGTGGAAATCGCCAGGCGTGGTCAGGCTCTGGTGGGTAGTCCGGGCATGATACCGCCGACCAGTATTTGGTACAACCCTAAGACGCCACAGTTTGAATATAACCCAGCCAAAACAAGACAGCTTCTCGAGGGGCTGAATTATACGCGCGAGAACGATTATTTCACCAAGGACGGCCAGCAGCTCAGCTTGAACCTCATAGCTCCGGCCGATTTTCAGGAGGATTTGGAGGAGGTTGGGCAGCTTATTAAAAAGCAGTTGGAGGCAGCGGGCATAAAGATAGACTTCAGCACGCTTGAAGCGAAGACTGTGGACTCCAGGGTAGCGGCGTGGGACTTCGACATCGCTCTCTACGGGCATGGCGGTCTCTATGACCCGTCCATCCTTAAAAAAGTTATTCTGGGACAGGGTTTCATCAGCGCCCGCTACACTTCAAACTCCACGCTGAATGAGCTGATCAACGCGCAACTGGGTGAGATGGATTTCGAAAAGAGAAAGGAATTGGTGTGGCAAATTCAGGAGATCTATGCCGAGGAGGTGCCTGCCCTTACCCTATACTATCCCAACTGGTACTGGGCGCACGATGGCACTGTAGCTCTGTTCTACACCTGGGATGGTATTGGCATGGGCATACCCATTCCTTTGAATAGGCTTGCTTTTGTAAAGTGACTGGAGGAGCTTATACATATAGCGCTGGGATATATCTAATATGCGGAATGTTATTACCTACGTCATAGCTTTCTTGTTCATTCTAGCGTTGACCTTTTTACTGCCGAGAATGATGCCGGGAGACCCGCTGATGGCGATCTACGGTAACGACGCACTGATTGCTATGACGCCGGAGCTCGAAGCTCATCTCATAGAGCGCTTCGCTCTGGACCAACCCCTGGGGCACCAGTTTGGTGCTTACCTGCTGGCGCTCGCTCAAGGAGAGTTGGGCTATTCTTACTATTACAATGCCTCGGTGTCGTCAGTAGTCCTGGGGAGGCTGCCATGGACATTGCTTCTGGTCGGCACAGCGCTTATCATTTCCAGCCTTTTGGGCATTGTTCTGGGCATCGAATCAGGCTGGAGGCGGGGTGGCCGGCGAGATAAATCTCTGCTCACCAGCCTTATGACGGTCAGCGGCTTTCCCGATTTCTTCCTGGGAATTTTGCTTCTCATCGGGTTTGGAGTCACTTGGGGGATTTTCCCGTTATCAGGGGCAATTACTGCTTATTCAGGGCTATCCGGAATTGCTCTGGTCGCGGACGTTCTTCGGCATCTCTTTTTGCCAGTAACTGCCTTGGTTTTGTCGCACATCGGAGCGAGCTATCTGCTAACCAGGAATACCATGGTCACTGTGCTGAAAAACCCCTACATACTTTTGGCGAAAGCTAAAGGATTACCTGACTCAATAGTAAGATACCACCACGCTGGCAGAAATGCTTTGCTTCCGGTGATTACTCAAACAGGGATACAACTGGGTCGCCTGGTTACAGGTGTCATTTTTATCGAGACCGTCTTTGCCTACCCAGGATTGGGATACCTGAGCTACAATGCACTGCTGGCGCGCGATTACCCTGTTCTTCAGGGTGTGCTTCTGATTGTGGCTGTTTCTGTCCTTGTAGTTAATTTTCTGGTGGACTTGAGTTATTCCAAGCTCGACCCGAGGATTCGTTATGCACATTAATCCTAAACAGGAAATAAGGCGCAGCAAGTTTGCCATGTTCGGGATAGGCATGCTGTTGCTATTGCTAATCATAGCCGTATTTGGGCCTTTCCTCATACCGTACCAGCCGCATGACCAGACTCCATCTGCCTTTGAGCCTCCTTCTTCCACCCATTGGCTAGGCACAAATCACGTTGGGGAGGACATCCTAAGCCAACTCGTGCATGGCGCCCGCACTTCCTTGCTGGTTGCTTTCTTGGCAGCCTTTCTGGCTATCGTCTTGGGTGCTATTATCGGTAGCTCAGCAGCCCTAGTAGGTGGCTTATACGACAAGATAGTCATGAGGTTTGTGGATGCTTTTTTTGCCCCCCCCGCCATTATCGTCATCATTTTGATAGCAGCGTATCTCAAGCCGAATCTGTTGGTGCTGATTTTGCTCCTTGCCTTGTTGGGCTGGCAGGGTGCAGCGAGAACAATTCGGGCTCAAGCTCTCTCCCTGAAAGAACTGGGACATATTTCAGCGGCCCGGTCCTTTGGGGCAGACAATCTATACCTAATATGGCGACACATTTTGCCTGACCTTGTTCCTATCCTGGTGATGGGGTTTATTTATGGTGTGAGGAGAGCTGTTTTCATGGAAGCTGGTCTGGCTTTTCTCGGCATAGCTGACCCGGCGGTAGTCAGTTGGGGGATGATGATGCACGAGGCACTTGACTTTAGTTACCTTGACGTATGGCAATGGTGGTTGATTCCTCCCGGGGTGGCTTTGTGCCTGACCATCCTCGCGGTTACTGGCATTGGCTATACTCTGGAGGGAGCTCTGGACCCAAGACTGAGGAGAGACGCAAATGCTTAAGCTAGAAGCCCTGGAAGTGAGTTACGCAGAGAAGAAGATCCTCAATGGAATTGACCTTGAGCTGCAGGATGGCGAGTCTCTGGCTGTCATTGGTGAGTCTGGCGCTGGGAAGACCACCCTAGCCTTGACCCTGATGCGTCTAGTGGATGGCAATGTCAAGGGCAAAATTTCGTTTGACGGGCTGGATTTGCTTTCCCTACCTGAGCAAGAGATCAACGAGCTAAGAGGGAATCGAATGGCCTGGGCACCTCAAAACGCCAATAACGCGCTAAACCCGGTTCATACCATCATTGATCAGGTAGCTGAGCCTATAACAGCGCACAGACTGAAAGATAGGCGAGCAGCCGCAAGGCAGGCATCACTATTACTAACTGAATTTGGTGTTTCAGAAAATCGCTTTTCCGCCTACCCTCACGAATTGAGTGGCGGAGAGCAGCAAAGAGTATTACTTGCCATAGCTTTGGCCAATCGGCCTGAGCTTCTAATTCTCGATGAACCGATATCTTCCTTGGATGCACCGGCCCGGGCCGAGGTAATTGAATTGCTTAAGGATGTCAACGAAGGGCGTAGCATCGTTGTAATGACCCACGATATTTCCACTGCCGCTAAGCTTGCCGATAAGGTCGCCATTCTATATGCAGGCAGAATAGTAGAACTTGGTCTGGCAGATGAGGTTCTTTCGCAGCCTCGGCACCCGTACACGCGCGGGCTAATTCGGTCTTATCCCGACATGAACACAGGAAAAGATCTGCAGGGGATAAAGGGCATTATGGACCGCGCCGTAAGCGGATGTGCCTTTCATCCTCGCTGTACTCAAGCCATAGAAATCTGCCGCAGGGAAGTACCGCCCCTCAAGCTGACTCAGGGGAGATATATTGCCTGTCATAGAGGAGGCGTCACTTCTTTGCTGTCAACCAAGAATTTGAGCAAACGTTTCGGCTCTTTTTTGGCCGTGGATTCGGTCAATATAACCATTGAAGGAGGTGAAACGCTGGCTCTAGTAGGGGAGAGCGGGTCGGGCAAAACTACCCTGGCAAAGCTCATTATGGGGCTCATCGAGCCCAGCCAAGGCGAGGTGTATTTAGAAGACAGCCTGGTCAGTAATAGAGGAAAGGATTTTTACCAACAGGCGCAGATGGTTTTCCAAAACCCGGGAGAATCATTGAGCCATCGCCTCTCTGTGTTAGAGCTGGTGAGGGAGCCGTTAGATGTGCAGGGGATTGGCACAATGGGGGAGCGAGATGGCCAGGTCAGGCAAGTCTTGAGAGAAGTGGAATTACCTGATACCGGGTCCTTCTTGAATGAGTATCCCCACCACCTCAGTGGCGGGGAAATGCAGAGAGTGAGCATTGCCCGGGCACTGGTTTTGGACCCAAGGCTGCTTATTGCCGATGAGCCTGTGGCCTTTTTGGATTCCAGCCTGCAAGCCAAGATTTTGAGGTTGTTCCTTGATTTGCAGGAGAAGCGGGGGTTAAGTTTGCTCTTCATCACCCATGACATTGCCGTGGCAAGAAAAATTAGCGATAGAATAGCGGTGATGAAAAATGGCAGGATTGTAGAACAAGGATCGGCAAGACAAATTCTCACTTCACCGGCACATCCCTACAGCTTAAAATTGTCGCAAGCGGCTTTGAATTTGTCTTCCAGGGATCGAGAGACTTAAGCTCATTTGTTGCTTGTCTCTAGGTCCAGGCTGATATCCAAAGCTCTCACGGAGTGGGTAAGGGCACCGACGGAAATGAAGTCGACGCCAGTTTCAGCTACAGCCCGCACGTTATCCAGCGTGATTCCGCCCGAGGCTTCAATTAAAGCACGACCATGAATGGATTTGGCCGCCTTACGCATATCACTGAGATTCATATTATCAAACATCGTGATATCGGCGCCAGCTTCAGCAGCTTCTAGAGCTTCTGCCATGTTGCTGACTTCCACCTCAACCGGCAGCCCCTGTGGCGCATTTTGCCTTGCTTTGGCTATGATTTCCTTCATAGTCAATCCCTGTCCGCGGAGTGCTGCCAGATGGTTGTCCTTAATGAGAATGCCATCACCCAGATGCATGCGGTGATTCTTACCGCCACCAACCGTCACAGCATATTTCTCCAGTGACCGTAAACCGGGGGTGGTTTTTCTGGTATCCACAATACGCACCGGTAATCCGTTGACTGCTTCGACATAGCGATTGGTCTCCGAGGCTATTCCGCTCAGGCGCTGAAGGAAATTCAAGGCCACTCTCTCAGCTTTCAGAATGCTGCTGGTGCTGCCCGATACTTTGGCTACTTTGCTGTTTGGCTTGATTCTAGCCCCGTCTTCTAGAAAAATCTCAACTTTTAGCTGTGGGTCAATCCGATGAAAGACCTGCTTGGCCACCTCTGTGCCAGCCAGAATGCCTTCCTTCTTGGCCACAATAAAGCCTGTTCCTCGCTGGTCGGCGGGTATTAACGCCTCAGTAGTGACATCGCCTTTATCAAGGTCCTCCTCTAAGGCGAGGTCAATGATCTGTTCAATCTGGGGCTTACTTGATGGCATTTTTCCTAAAGACGATATGTCTTTGCCATTCGGCCGACCTGCGTGGGAAATCTGTGCGGAAGTGAGCGCCGCGGCTTTCTTTGCGGAGCAAAGCGGCTTCAGTCATAAGCC
>CAYMVL010000006.1:0-2560 GCA_964394145.1 uncultured Dehalococcoidales bacterium
ATCGGACAAATCAATTTATGGTCCAGCCCCACCTATCAAGATTTTCTTAACGGGCATTCTTGGATATTAGGCAAAATGGTTTCAGAGATTTCAGGGAGGAGGATTGCTATCATGGCAGAAAAAAAAGCTAGTATGACCAACAGGGAGAGAATGGAAGCGCTCTTGCGGCGTGAGAAGCCTGACCGGGTACCCATCTGGCCATTTGCTCCTATGGGATTTGCCACTGTGTATACCGGGACTACTATCGCTGATGCCTACAACAATCCGAAGATATCGCTAGCTGCACAGCGCAAGACTGCTCAAGATTTCGACTGGGTATTCTTCCCAATGTTTGGTTATGCTTCCTATGGGGGCTGGGAGTTTGGTGGAGAAATTAAGTGGCCCAGCGGGCAATTTGCTCAGGCACCAACGGTTCTTAAGCTTCCGATAGAGACGATGGAAGACGTGTTCAACTTAAGACTGCCTGATGTCAAAACGGCAGGCATTCTCCCCTTGACCAAGGAGTTTTGCGACCTATCGTCGGAGGAAAAGCTTGATAATGAGCCCTTCAATGTGATGTTTCTTGGTGGGAACTGTACTTTCACTTTTGCCGGTAATGTTGTCGGTCCGGATAATTTGTGCAAATGGTTACGCAAGAAGCCTGAGGCTGCTCGTCATGTCTTACAGTTGATGAACGACCACATTATGGAGTTGGCTGAGTACTGGAAGCAACTCTACGGAGTCGAGGGCGTTTTGCCGCTGGGGGGTGAGCCAACAGCGGCTAACCAGTTAATCTCACCCAAGAACTTCGAGGAGTTTGTTATGCCCTATATAAAGGAGCTAAATACGAGGCTCCTGAGTATGGGTTACAAGCATCTCTATGCACATATCTGCGGTGAGCAGAATGAAAACTACCCCCATTGGGCAAAAATACCTATGGGGGACCCTGGTATTATCAGTGTCTCACAGGAGGTCCCTTTGGAGAAAGCTGCTAGCTATTTCCCTAATGACATCATTCTGGGTAACTTGGAGCCGGCTATTATCCAAATGAAAACGGCGGATGAAGTCTACGAAGCCACCAGAGAGATAGTCGAAAGAGGCAAAAGACTGCCTAACGGCTACGTGTTTTCCCCTGGCTGTGATCTGCCTCCAATGTCCCCCATAGAAAATGTCAAGGCAATGACCAAGGCAGTGCAGGATTATGGCTGGTATGATTAGCAATTGACTAATAATTAATTGAGACGTGCTGGTAGCCTGTACCTGAGTCTAAGTGTAATCGCCCAGGCTATTTGCCATTTGGTAAGGAGGTGGTAACTATGCCATAGAGTGGTTTTCGTGAGAGGGCGAGTAGTAATGCCTGGAATATAGAATAAGGAAGGAGATTACTATCATGGCAGAAAAAAAGCTAGTATGACCAACAGGGAGAGAATGGAAGCGCTCTTACGGCGTGAGAAGCCGGACAGGGTTCCCAATTGGCCATTCGCTTATCAGGGATTTGCCACTGTGTATACCGGGACTACTATTGCCGATGCCTACAACAACCCGGAAGTCTCTCTGGCTGCACAGCGCAAGACCGCCCGGGATTTCGACTATGTGTTTGTCCCCTGGCTAGGTTATGCGTCGTATGGTGGTTGGGAGTTTGGTGGAGAAATCAAGTGGCCCAGCGGGGAGTGGGCTCAATCGCCTTCGGTTATCAAGCTACCGGCAGATACTCCCGAAGCTGCCATGAACTTGAAAGTCCCTGACGTAAAAACGGCAGGTATTATACCCCTGGCGAAGACGTTCTGCGACCTGTCATCGCAGGAAAAGCTTGATAATGAGCCATTCAATGTGATGCTTTTCAGTGGCCCTAGTAGCTTCACTTTTGCCGCTAACGTTGTCGGCCCGGATAACCTCTGTAAATGGTTACGCAAGGCGCCTGATGCTGCCCACCATGTGTTACGATTGATGAATGAGCATCTTGAGCAGCTCGCCGAGTACTGGAAGGAATTGTATGGGGTGGAAGATGTACTGGCGCTTGGTGGTGAGCCGACATCAGCTAACCAGTTGATTTCACCCAGGAACTTTGAAGAATTTGCGCTGCCTTATCTCAAGGAGATTAATGAGAAGCTCCTGGCAATGGGTTACAGGCATATCTACGCACATATTTGTGGTGAGCAGAATGAAAACTATCCCCATTGGGCAAAGATACCCATGGGTGACCCCGGCATCATCAGCGTCTCACAGGAGGTTGAGCTAGAAAAGGCAGCCAGTTATTTCCCCAATGATATTATTTTGGGCAATTTGGATCCGGTCATTATCCAGAACAAAACACCTGACCAGGTTTATGAGGCCACAAAGGAAATGGTCTTGAGGGGCAAGAAACTGGCTAACGGCTATGTATTCTCCCCTGGCTGTGAAACGCCCCCCAGGGCACCGGTAGAAAATGTAATGGCAGTGACCAAAGCAGTGCAGGATTATGGTTGGTATTAAAAATATTTACATTAAAGGTAAGGAGGTTATAAATGGCTAGCAAAGAGAGAGAACAGGAGATATTGCAGGCGCTGCACAAGGCAGTGGTGGATATGGATGAGGATGCGGC
>CAYMVL010000007.1:0-8940 GCA_964394145.1 uncultured Dehalococcoidales bacterium
TGCTAGCTCCGGCATCAGTGGCCTAATCATCCCTGACTTGCCCGTAGAGGAGGGGCTGGAACTGGAAGCTATTACCCGAAGACACGGACTCGACCTCATTTACCTGCTGGCTCCGACCAGCACTGACGAGCGTATCAGGCTGGTAGCCGAAAGGTCTCGAGGGTTCATTTATCTGGTTTCGCTCACAGGGGTTACGGGGGCCAGGGCCGGGCTGCCGGCCAACCTGGACTCATTTGTTGCTAGGGTGAGGAAAGTGGCTGCCCAGCCGCTTTGCGTTGGCTTTGGCATATCTACTCCGGAGCAGGCAAGGCGAGTCGGCCGGATAGCTGACGGCGTGATTGTTGGCAGCCAGATAATTCAGCTTATGGATAAGGAGAATAGCTTCATGCCTCTGGTCGGTAGTTTCATAAAAGGCTTAAGGCAGGCCGTCGACGGGCCACCCAAGTAAGACAAGATACAAACGTAATCAGTCTGGTTCGAGGTACGGGCCAGAGCCCTACTCTGTAAGACTAGCGACTGTTTAGTGAGTTTGTTGTTGAGAGACTGTGCGATCTTAACCTAGCCTGCTTGATCCTTTCCGTGTCAAATTATGATAGTATGCTTGACCAAGACCTTGGTTTGCCGGAGCTATGCAAACAACAGCTACAGAAGAAGCATCGGCCTGCTAGTATTGTTCAACAAACTCCTAGTGTCGACTTAATAATAGGGCTGATTGTTTGCCGCTTTACAATAGCCTGTTCTGTGCAGCTGTGTCGTCAGGAACAATTCTGACTATTGTGCAATCATGCTATGCGACACTAACAACTATAAGATAAGATTCTTTGAACCGCCTCTGTTGTTGTGGCCCCATGGTCGTGAACCAATGAAAAAGCTGGAAAGGAAAACTCTCTTACTTGCGAAGGCATGTAACCCTCCAAGAGAGCAATACGGCTGCTATGTAATACCGGAAACTTGAGGCTAGTAGTATGAAATCAAGCTTGAATATATTGAAACTATAACTTGGTCAAGCAGGGCTGGGCTTTCAAGCACGTTTGTGTCAATGCCGCGCTGTAGCCGTCGTCCGATGAAGATCCAGTCACCGGCGTGCGCATCGGGTCGCTTCTGAGACTCTGTCTCTAGCCACGTAACAATGTTATTAACATTGACGGAAGGAGGAGATTCGACATCAAATCGATTATGTTTGACTAAATCTCTAAAGAGTGATGGATTTCTCTCCACCTTGCTGTAGAATGATTTAAGACCAAGTTGGACCTTATCTGGGTCACCCCATTTGTTGCGCTGGAAATTGAAGCCCACGCCTATTCGAACATATGGTGCTGACGACAACACCTCTTTAGTTTTACTTGAATACATACCGATGTTAAACTGCATCTCATTGCGACCACCCCAATTGAAGATGTACCAGTGACCTGTGTGGAGATGATTTACGGAACGGAATGCTTTCCCCCACCCCGATGCTCTCGATATTCTCTCCTGTCGTAGCCTAGTTGATTGAAGACCCGACAAACAGGGCAGCTGATTGAGATAGTCTATTAGATCGTTAATGACAGGAGTGAAGATGGCTTCGATTTGGTGTTGCGGCTTGTCAAGGTCGTCGAAATAGTGCTCGTAAATAGCCGGTGGCAAATTTCTCATGGGGAATCCCTCCTCATTCGTTCAGTAGGCGTAATGTCTCGTTTTGTCAGGCCTCATATCAGTAGCTCGGGTTCTTCAACTGACAGTTGGCGTTTGTATCACAAGGCTTCCCCATTATAGCTCTTATGGCCTCCTTGGGAACAGTCATTTTTCTACTAGATGTCACTGTAAAAAAGGGGAGTTCTGTTGTGGCATGCTGAAAAGCTAATGCCTGTAGTCTGAAATTGTTACTGCCCTAGGTTGGTCATGTAATCAATGAATATCTTGGTCTGAGCCATTTGGGTTCCGTGCGGACTGATCATACGGGGGCATAGTCCCAGTTAGAGTTGCACTTTCCTCGGGATTGTTCAACCAAGTTTCCCTGGTCGCAATAGAATACGTGAGATAAGACTCACGCACAGCTCTGTCTCCAAATGTCTGCGGGGCCTCAATTAAACAACAAGGAATCTTTTGCTACAGATGCTTTTGACATGACAATGCACGCGTGGCCATACTTTGCGTAAAGAAGTACTGGAGGAGGTTGTCATGGAGACTCGTTCAAGCTACAAGGGTAAGAGAGGAGAGTACTATGTTTTTGGTGAGCTGATCAGGGGGGGGGTTGATCTTTACTTGCCCGTCATAGATATTGGGGTTGATGGAATCATACGTGGCAAGGATGGTGGTGCATATGTCGAACTGCAGGTGAAATCTACAGAGGCCGAAAACCAGGCAGGCTATTTCAACGTCTATGACCTTGAACCTAGCCCCAACCTTTTCATTATTTGCGTAGACATGAGTAATGCAAAGTTGGACCAATACCGACAACCAGAGATCTGGATCTTACCATCGGCTGTCTATCAACAACATGCCACAGTGCAGGCTCTCAAAGACAGAAGCTGCTATCGTTTGCCCCTACCTGCTAAGGACAGGAGATACGGGAACAAGGCGCGGGCGGAGAGCCTTGAAGGATTTTGCGCTACCAGGCACGAAGAGGCATGGACACAGTTGTCCAAGCTGAAGCCTGCAACTCTTGCTGAGGCGCTTCATGAAGCCGCGGGGAGTTATGGTCACGAAGTAGTTGGGCATGACTACGTTGGTGGCGCTGAAGACTGGATAACGAAACCTGTCAGGCGAGACTGATTGTGTGAATCCATGGCGTCCTCGACCATTAACTCATTTAGTTGCGTCCTATCATCAGCCTGAATACCGGGGTTATCGGCTTATGAAATGCAGAATGCTATAATGTGTAGGGCGATAGATAAACTCAATCTATTGAGTCTCCACTACCCTATTACTAAGACCATTGAAGGGGCTAGAGAATCGAGTTTACACGTTGCTTGAAAATCTATAAGGACACTTTAGTGAATAGATAACAGCAGCTATAGCGTTGTTGTTGAGCTATTTTGAGTTCTTTAAGTGAATGACTCACGAAACAGGAGGCAGAGATGACACAGAAGAGCACTTTGCTAACGAACGAATTACTAGCCGACTTGCTAGCGTATCACGAGCCGCCGTGTCTGTCGCTTTACCAGCCGACCCATCGATTCCATCCCGATAATGAGCAGGACCCGATCCGGTTTCGCAATCTTGTGAAGGAGTTGGACAGATCGCTCCGGCAGAAGTATCCAGCCTTCGAGACCAGTATCCTTCTGGAACGTTTCGAAGCTCTAGCCCACGACTATGAATTCTGGGACCATACACTCGATGGACTGGCCGCGCTGGGAGGGCCGGGCTTCTTTCAAGTGTTCCGGCTTCAGCGGCCGGTCGCCGAATTGGCCGTAGTGGCCGATAGTTTTCACACCAAGCCCTTACGACGCTTTCTGCAATCGGTCGATCGCTATCAGGTTCTGGGATTGAGCCTGGGCAAGGTCCAGCTCTTCGAGGGGAACCGCGACGCGATTGACGAAATCGATCTCGCTCCGGGCGTTCCGCGGACGATCAACGAGGCGCTGGGCGATAAGTTGACAGAACCCCATTCAACCATCCGCTCCTATGATAGCGCCGGTCAGGCGAGAATGTCTATACACCACGGCCATGGTGCGAAAAAGGACGAGGTAGATATCGACGCGGACCGCTTCTTCCGCGCTGTCGACCGCGCGGTGCTGGAACATCATTCCCGACCATCTGGTCTGCCGTTGATGCTTGCGGCGTTACCGGAGCACCATAATCTCTTCCGCCGCGTCAGCCGTAACCCTTTTTTGATAATGGAGGGACTCACGATAAATCCGGATGTTCTGCCGATCGATGAACTTCGCGAACGTGCCTGGCGAGTTGTCGAGCCGCAGTATCAGGCGCAATTGGCTACAGTTGCTGACGAGTTTGCAGTCGCGAATTCCAAGGGGCTTGGCAGTGACGATCTGGCGCAGATAGCCCGGGCAGCAGCCGCCGGGCGGGTCGCCACCCTGCTGATCGAGGCGGATCGTCACATTGCCGGCCGGTTGAACGTTGCGACGGGTCAGATCGAACTTGCTGACCTGAGCCACCCGCAAATTGATGACTTACTGGACGATTTGGGAGAACTGGTCGAAAAGATGGGTGGTCGGGTCATGGTCATTCCAGCCGAACGGATGCCGGGGCGAACGGGACTGGCTGCTATCTACCGGTATTGAACTAACCCCTCAGGCAGTAGGTGACAAGTGGAATGTGTAGCATACGCCTCATCACACGATATAGCGGATTGTCTAACCAAACACAAATATGATGGCTCATTCATTGCCCGCACCAACATCTGCATTATGTCTGGTGGCTTGACTTTTGTGCCCCCGTTGCCGATGGCTGTTCCACAAGCTCTTTTTCCATGCCGAACACCATTGAGCCAGCAACTTTAGTGAAACTGCAGACAGCCCCTTTATAGCGATTGTATCATGATGAATTCCTGGAAAGCACTATTTCCATCTTCATGCAGCTATTAAGGCCGCCGCTCGCTGCACTTGTCTCAGGAATGTTAAGCCGCTATACGGGCTGATGGCCGTGACTTGCAGGGGCGATTCGTTGAGGCTTTGCAGCCGTCGTTGACAGTGGAAGTGCTGTAGACAGACGTGGTACCATGTTTCATGCCCATCAGTAAGGGAGGTTACATCAATCCGAAGAAGTGTTGCTGCTGTCCGTTTTGGGCAACAGGCGGCGTCCTGCTTATGTTGACAAAGGCCTTATGAAACAATGGAAATGGCAGGAATAAATTCTCTATACAAGCAGTTTCTTTCGTATCTGGACAAAGAGGATAGATACAGTTGCGTAGCTTTTGTTCTTAAGAAGCTAGCAAACAATGAGGTAGATATCGTAACGCTCTATGATGAAATCCTTGCTCGCTCCTTAAGGGAGAACTTCTGTCGGGAGAAGCAGAGGCAGATATGCATTTGGGAAGAGCACGTCCGGACTTCAATCATAAGGACATTAGTTGAATGCTGTTATGCATATGTCGTAAAGGAGAGAGACGAGAAATACATGTCTACACCCAGGGGCAAAGTCATCGTAGCGTGCCCTGCAGAGGAACTTCACGAGATAGGTGCCCGGATGGTAGCAGATTTCTTCACGCTATGTGGCTTTGATTCCGTCTTTGTTGGTGCCAACACCCCTGAGTCCAGCGTTCTTGAAGCGATAGAATACGTGAAGCCTATGTATGTAGCCGTCAGTGTTAGCAATCATTACAACCTGCTGGCGGCTCACAGGATGGTTCAGAAGGTCCGTGAGGTAAGAGAGAATAGCGGGGCTAAGTTCAAGATTATAGTGGGTGGGTCCGCCTTTGAGCAAAACCCGGAGATGGGTGGGGAGATTGGGTCCGATCTACTGCTTGCTACGTTTGATGACATACACAGACTAACGCAGGGCGACTAGAGATGCTGTCTCTCAAAATAGCCATACGTTTCCTCAAGTCTGCCAGAACACAGACTGTTCTCATTATAATTGGGATTGCCATAGCTATATCCATCCAGGTCTTCGTTGGGCTCTTGATAAGTAGCTTGCAGCAGAGCCTGGTTGAGAGTACCATTGGCAGTTCTCCACACATCACCATTTCTTCAGCAACTGATGTTTCCACAATACGTAACTGGGGAGCGCTTCAGAAGCAGATTGAAGAGCTTGGTGTTACACAGGCAATATCGCCTTCAGCGAGCGGCAATGCTTTTGTACGCGACGGATATTCTAACCTGCCAGTTTTGGTCAGGGGTTTCGATTTCGATAATGCAGACCAAATATACAAAATAACCAGCTCTATCTATGAGGGTAGGCCATACCAATCACCCCGTGAGGTTATGATAGGCAGAGATCTGCAGGAGGAGCTCGAAGTCAACGTGGGCGATAAGCTCGCTGTTACACTGCCCAATGGGTCTGAGAGCATATTAACCATATCCGGTTTCTATGATCTGGGAGTAGCCAGCATCAACAAGACATGGGTTATCAGCAATCTCCGAACAGTCCAGAAGGCTTTTGGCTTTAATGATCGGGTGACTTCGATAGAAATTACGGTTGACGACGTATTCCAGGCTGATGTCATCGCGGCTCAAGTAGAAAGCTCTCTGGCTAATGACGATATTAAGGTTGAGAACTGGAAGGAGCTGAACGAAGACCTCCTGAGCGGGCTCGATGGCCAGAGGATTTCGAGTAACATAATACAGGCGGTAATAATCCTCTCGGTGGTGATTGCCATCGCCAGTGTGCTGGCAATTAGCGTTCTTCAGAAATCCCGTCAGATAGGTATCCTGAAGGCAATGGGGATCAAGAATCTGACAGCCAGTTTTATATTCATATATCAGGGGTTCTTGATCGGTCTCATTGGTTCTATTATAGGCATAGCATTGGGGCTGGGCTTGCTCTATGCCTTCAATACATTTACGGCAAATCCGGACGGGACTGCTCTGATTGATCTATATATCCAGTACGATTTTATCATCAGGTCGTGGATTATAGCAGTGGTGGCCTCAACCCTGGCAGGTGTAATTCCTGCTAGAAAATCTCTGCAACTGGATCCAATACAGGTAATAAGGGAAGGTTAAAGTGGCTAATGTTGTCGAGCTGAAGAATGTGGACAAGATATACAGTGGGGTTGTTGACACGCAGGTGCTTTTTGACATTAACCTCAGCTTTGAGGAGGGCTCTTTCAACTCACTGGTAGGCGAGTCTGGAAGCGGTAAATCAACCCTGCTTAATATCATTGGTACCCTGGACAAACCCACAAATGGGGAAGTCCTTATAGACGGTAATAGAATCAACAATCTGAGTAGAAGCAAACTGGCAGAAATAAGAAACAGGACTATCGGCTTTGTCTTTCAATTCCATTATCTTCTTCCGGAGTTCACTGCCATAGAGAATGTCCTCATGCCATATAACATCGGTAGAAAGCATGGCACTAAGTCTATATCCAGGAGGGCTGATGAACTGTTTGATTTGCTGGGGATAGCCAAAATTAAGAATAACATGGCGAACAAAATGTCCGGTGGCCAGCAACAACGAACAGCGATAGCCAGGGCGTTAATAAATAGTCCCAAACTTATTGTGGCTGATGAACCGACAGGCAATTTAGATTCTCAGAATACCGCAACGATTTACAAGATATTCCGGGAGATTAATAAACAGTTCGGGACGACGTTCTTGATCGTAACTCATGACCGCAGGATAGCTCAGGAAGCTGACAGAATTATTGAGATAAAGGACGGCAGGATCATAGCAGACCTGAAGAAGTGACGAAGCCACTTCCACTCAGAGTGTTAGCTCTTAGGCAATATAGGGGAATATGCAGCACAGAGAAAGTATCACCTACTAATTGCTATTCGTAGTTAGGCTGGCTCGAGTTCTACATCCAACTGGGAACTATACGACCTCACTAAGCACTGGGATATCTTACTCCAGAGGAATTCTTTAAGCTCCATTAACAAAACGAAAGAAAGTAGGAGGTTTCACCAATCATATGAACGAGTTCAAGGTCTTGACAAACGGCAATGATTGCATTACCCTTCTCCTCCGAAGGCGAAGGGATAAGGGAAGGATGGCAGATACTGCTACTCCAAGACTTGCAGCAGAATAAACAAAAGTAGGCTAAGAGGAAAACAGCAATGAAAGGCGGTCTACTTATTCTGTGCATCATGTTGGTGTTGTCTCTCACAGCCATTCCGGCGGGTATTGTTTCAGCTGACTGTCCACCGGGTGAGACTCTTGAGACCACATTGCAGCCTGGTCCGGCTGAAGGTAAAGACACTTGGGTTTATGCGCTAATGCCCACTTGGAACTTTGGGGCAGGGGTTTATACAAGGACGGGCCTTGCCTTTGACGAGGGTAAGGAGGATAACTACGCGGCGCGGACTTACATAGAGTTTGACCTGTCATCGCTACCGGCTGGTGTCGAAATTGATAGCGCAGTCTTCAGTATATACGAATATTCGTGTTACGAGTCTGAGACGGGTCATGAGTGTGTTACAGAAGACTATGCTATCTATAGGGTGCTTTCAGCTTGGAATGAAGGCAACAAGACGGGGACGGTTGGTGACCTGGGTGAAATATATTGGACTACTCAACCATTATTTGACTCAACTGCCTATGGGCAGAGGAGTGTCTCTCTGGATCCAAACGACCCATATAAGGAACAGTGGCTGGACTTCGACATAACCTACCTCGTGCGCAAGTGGTATGATGGCATAGAGACCAATTACGGTATGGTTCTGAAGCAGGTTGATGAAACAACGGTTTCAATGTTTCATGCGAATACCTCAGATTGGACAACAGCGTCTGAACGGCCGAAACTGACGATAAAGTATACTTGCCCCGGGGACAGGACGACTGTGGGTGGCGATGTGTTTCCTGTGGATAAGACAGGCTTGATCGTACCCTGGATTGTTCTTGCTACAGCAGCAATAGCCGGCAGTATTTATGTGGTCAGGTGCAGAGCCTTAAGTTCTAAATAGTCCAGCATATACAAGCTGATTACTTGCATCTAAAGGCAGGCTTCCGATACAGGGGCCTGCCTTTTCTTAAACAATCTTATGGAATGTGACCTGATTGCACCGTTTAGCGCAATGTTCAATAGTCCAAACGGGTGATTGCAGCTGCCACTCACTTTGACTCTCGTTATGCCTGAAGTATGCCGCGGCGAATTTGAAAAGTGCAGCGCAGGATGCTAGAGTCTCACAATGCACTCGGCCAAGGGCTCTAATATGAAATTGCTGACGAAGTGGCTTCGCATTGATTCGGTGAAAGGTGGTTCACAATGGGCAAGGAACAGTTCATAGGTACTTGGAAACTCGTCTCGTCCGAATTCCGACGCTCAAATGGTGAAGTGACCTATCCGATGGGGAGGAATGCATCTGGTATGCTCATGTACGACGCCAACGGCCACAT
>CAYMVL010000008.1:0-63118 GCA_964394145.1 uncultured Dehalococcoidales bacterium
CGCCCTGGTAAGCTATGCGGACGTCCTGTCTATGGCAGCCGCATGGATGGGAACGGGAGACACAGTGGTATGCCTGGCGCTAAAGTCCAACCAGATAAACGGCATCAGTGTCAATACCGCAACCGGTGTAGCCACCCAGCACACATGGGCCAGCGCCGTCCACCCGCTCATATACACCTATGGCATAGGCGCTACCTATGACGACTTTTGGCCCGCCATCCTTATCGTACTGGCAGGCAAGGAGTCAGATGTAGATTATGACCACTTCAACCTGTACCGCACCTATCTAAGCTCAGGTTACAGCTTCCTGGAGCTGGAGAGCTTCCTTATGGCCCCCGACGGGGAGGATATTACCTATATGAATCCCGACTGCCATCTTCCCGCTTCGCCGGCGGCATACGAGACGCCCCGCATAACGGCTATCGAGGACTACGCAGGCACGACAGCCTATCAACTAGCCCTGGCCTGTCACATGGTAAAAGGGACTTACTGGACCGACACCACATACACCGAGCCGAAGCCGTTTATAGAAGTCAACCCAGGCTGTGGCTTCAGACTTGCCAGCACAACCGACTACTGGTGGATGGAGATACCGTCAGGAGTATGGAGATCACCCAGGGCGGCAGGCACAGCCCTGGACCTGTCAGCCGATATTGTATCGCTTGAACAAAATGTCATTGCGAGCGGCGCCTCGCCGCGTGGCAATCTCATCATCGAATTGGACAACAGCACCGGCAAATACGCCAGCCCTGGCGCCGGCAGCCTTGCTTCGCTTCGCTTTCGCGCCGAAATTGTCTTGAACCTCGGCTATAAGACCAGCATAGGCAACGAAACATCGGAGGCAGGGACATACTGGATCGACGGGTGGGAGTACCGCAGCGCACCGAAGGAATCAACCTTCATAATCACAGCCCTGGACGCATGGGGCCTCGGAAGCAAATGGAGCGCACGTTACCAGATGAGGTGGAATAAGGACGCCGTTGGCCCCAAGAACGTTTGGCAGATCATATATCAGGTCCTGGCAAGATTCGGTATAAGGCTATGGAATAATCCGGCGGTAACCCGTAGCTCAGCCATCCTTAACCTCTATCCCGACTTCACCATCAGCCCAGGGACCGCAGGCGACACCGCACTAAGACAACTACTGGACATGGTCCCGGACGGCCTTGTCGTCAGGGGATACACCGTCTTTGCCAAGAATCTCTTATCGACGGAGGCAAGCTCTTACTCCTACACGACCACGGCAGCAGACCACATCATACTCCAGGGAAACTATGAGACCGTTGTGCCGACGACCAGGGCCAGGGCCATCGGACGGGACGCACTACTGGCACGCATCCTAGAGGAAGCCTTTGACTGGACCAACCTTGCCCTTGGCATCGACAACCTGCGGCAGGACTATGACCCGCGCCTTATCGACGCAACCCGCACACAGGAGAGAGCGGACGCCATACTAAGGCAGGCGTCACTAAAAGCCAGGAGCACCGCCATCACCGTCCCGACAAACTGCGGCCAGGAAATATACGATGTAATCAGATTGACGGACGCCCGCGTCGGACTCTCAGCGGTCAAGCACCGCGTCCTATCCCTATCAACCCGCTATGCCACACGACCACAGGCCGCCTATGCCCAACTCATAACGGCAGGAGCCCCGTAAGGGGCTTCCTTCTTTCGCCCCGGCAAATGGGCGGAGTTCAAGCCCGACAGTTACCCGGCTGGCTGAAAGCCTGACTGATTTTATGTCAACTAAAACCGCAGCACCAGGGGCCGTCACTATTCGGTCCGGGGCCAGTCCGATGGGCTATTAGAGTCAGTTGACGGAGCAAGACAGCTTAGAGGAGCCAGAGTAGCTCCTGTTTCAGGCTATTGAACCGGGGCGCGAAAGTCTCAGCCAGCTCTTGCCGGGCCGACTGCCAATCAGGCCTGCCCTCCAGGTTGATATCACCCACAGCGCTTCCGGAGATTCTCAATTTATGCAGCGTCTCCCTGTAGTTGCTGTCGAGTTCCCGCCTGGCTTTCTTTTCCGCCCCCTCATATTCCAGGGCCAGCTTGCTTATTTGCTCTGTAATTCGCCGTGATTCCGGCTGCAGGATGGCTATCCCCTGAAGAGCCCTCTCCAGACCGCTCAAGCCCCCTTCTGTATTTTGCAGGTCGATGGCCTGTGCCAGATAATCCACGGCAGCCCGTGCTACCAGACCCCTTTCCTCCCCGGAGTACTTATTCAGCTCCGCAGCCATGTCCTCCGCGTCGGGGCTGCCCAGCCACCTCTGTGTCACCGCCAGTCCAATCTGGCGATACTTTTCCTCCTTCTGGCGCTGTGCTTCCTTGTCCGACAGCTTACCCAGCTTGTTAGCCTTCTCCTGGGCAATCTCCCAGGCGCTCTTCAGTTCACCCATATCTATCGCCTCTCTTCCCGACGGACTCCGTGCCATCTTCTTTGCTGCTCGGAACACGCCATAACGCGAGAGCAATTGGAACGCTGGCACTAACTACCTATTTTATTTTATAATATGGGCCGAGGTCAAAGTCATGCTTCTTCATAGCTCTGCGAGATTAACGCAAAAACTTTGCTGCTATATGTGGGAAGGGAAAGCCAATAACTGCAATAGCATCCTCCTGTGCGATGTCTTGAGGGGAGAAAGACCTCATGTGCTGATTGACCCCGGGTACATCAAGAATGAGATGGGAGAGCCCTGTCTGGACTCTCTGAACCAGGCTATGGAGAAAGATGGCTTCAGGATGGAGGATGTTGGCCTGGTAATCACAACGCATAGCCACCCCGACCACTTTGAGGCTGCAGAACCTATAGTGAGGCAGAATGATGCCCTCTTCGCTCTATCTCAGGAGGAGTACGAGTTCTACAAAAAGACGGGAAAGGTATTCTTCCAGAGCTTCGGCGCCAGTGCGCCGACCATCAGACCTTTCTTCTACCTCAAAGAGGGCGACTTACGACTGGGCAAGGATGGTCTCAGCATGGCAGTCATCTCCACTCCGGGACACACTCCGGGGTCCCTGTCCTTCTACCTCAAAGAAGAAAAGATATTGCTCGCCGGCGACGTGATATTCTCCGGCAGCATGGGCAGGACCGATTTCCCCGGTGGCAGCCTCTCTCTACTGCAGAAAAGCATAGACAGGTTATCCCAGCTTGACGTGGAATACCTGGTCCCCGGGCATACTACCGAAGACGGCGGCATCATTGCCGGCGCTGACAGGGTGAAACGCAATTTCTACGTGGTCAAGATGCTTATTTAGAAGAGTAATTGTCACCCTGAGCCTGAATGGTAACGATAGGGGAGGGTCTCGCCTTGAGATTCTTCGCTGCGCTCAGAATGACAGAGTAGAAGAGCTCAGAATGACAGAGCAGAATAGCCTAGAATGACAGAGGGAACGTGAAGCAATATTACGTTTACATAATGACTAACAGGTCAAAAACCCTATATACTGGTCTGACTCGCGATTTAGAGCGCCGCGTTTAGGAGCATAAGAACAAGTTAATTGAAGGCTTTACCAAAAGGTACAATATTACCAGACTCGTGTATTACGAGGAGACGAATAACGTACGAAGTGCGATTGAGAGGGAGAAGCAGATTAAAGGATGGCTACGAAGGAGGAAAATTGCCTTGGTTGAATCGATGAATCCCAACTGGGCAGATTTGAGTGACGAATGGCTTCGGCAGTGCCCATCCGAATCTGCCTTGAGCCCAACAAAGGAGGCCTAGCCGATTTTGATGTCATTCTGAGGGAGTACTCTGATTTCGCTCAGTGTAAACTCCGCGACCGAAGAATCTCTTAGGTGCCGTCCTGAGCGCTATGGCACTATTCCCCTTAACGGAGTCTATCCTGAGCCGTATGAGATTTTTCGCTGCGCTCAGAATCTCGCGAGTATAGGCGTATCAGGCATATAGAGATGGACGACAAGATTAAATACGCGATGGAACATACGGAGCTTGTCCGGGTACCGCAGCAGGAGCTGGCTACCTTTGGCAGTTCCATCGTTGACTACTGGGTGGTCACCGAGCTGGCGCGAAATGTAACGGTGGTCAGAGACGGAAAGGTGCTGGCTGAAAAACCAAAGATCATCACCCCGGCGTACCTGATCAACGTCGAGGGCTTCAGCGAGCAAGCCAGGAGATACATAGCTATCATGGCAAGAGAGCACCCCGATGAGTCCGGAGTTTTCTACAGATATAAGAATGAGCCCAAAGAAATGAACGTGGTCTCCGAACCCATCAGGGGAGTGATAGACAAGCTTGTCGCCAGGGTAGAAGAAGCACATAATCCCCTGAGCACTATAATCAGAGGGCCGGAGGAGTTATGGGACCTGTCCTTACTTATGTTCGTCTATGAGCTGACCAAGCGGTCAATTCATAGCAACATAAGCGAATTCTACCGCAGGGGTTTTCTTGACATCGACAGCAGCGGAGTGCCTGAGGGCGCTCGAAACTATATCGAGGAGCTCTTTGAGCAGGCAGGCCGGGACCTTTCTCGAGCTCCGGAACTGGTGCTTGAGCTGACCCGATGGGGATTATTTCCAGAGTACCAGGACAGATTCTTTGCTTTGTTCAAACAAAAGTAAGGGGCCGGGCATGAGCTTCCTCCTGCATTCTATATTCAGGCAGCACCATTTCCTGCCTTCAGATTGACAAGGCCACCAGAAAAGCAGATAATTCACCAAGTTTTTTGAGCCGAGCTATGGGCAGCAAGACTGTAAAGGTGGCGGTAGATGCTATGGGAGGTGATTACGCTCCTCAGGAACTAGTCAAAGGGGCGGTTCAAGCATCCTCAAGAGGTGGTATTGAAGTCATACTCGTAGGGCCCGACAGCCTCATCCAGCGCGAGCTGCAGAACTATGATGTACAGGGCCTCCCCATTCGCGTGGTGAACGCCAGCCAGGTGATACAGGATGGCGAATCCCCCGTTGAAGCTATACGCCAGAAGCCTGATGCCTCCGTCCTGGTCGCTACCAGGATGGTGAAGGAAGGGCAGGCGGACGCCATCGTAAGCATGGGCCACACCGGGGCAGTCATGGTCGCCTCAATGGAAGTCCTTGGCGCATTTGAAGGCATCAAACGCCCCAGCGCCGGAGGAGCCTTTTGCGGCTTCAGTCCGCATACTCTGCTGTTTGACCTGGGACCAAACGCCGATTGCAGGCCCCGCGACCTGCTGAACTTTGCTATTATCGGGTCTGTTGCCGCCCGGAAACTAATGCATATAGACAATCCCGCGGTGGCCCTGCTCAGCAATGGCAGCGAGGAAGGAAAAGGAAACATCCTGGTAAGGAAAGCCTACCAGCTACTCAAAGAGAGTGGACTCAATTTCATTGGCAACGTAGAGGGAAATGATATCCCCCTTGGCAGGGCAAATGTCATCGTTTGCGATGGCTTCACCGGGAATGTCCTGGTGAAATTCTTTGAGGGTGTAGTCCAGGCCGTAATACAACAGGTGGGCACAGCTTTACAAAAGCGGCTTCCTCAGGAACAGATAGATGCCATCACAGGTAATCTATTCGCGACGACTCACGTTACTGAGACAGGCGGCCTTATATATGGACTGAATGGCGTGGTGATAATAGGGCACGGTCGTTCTAAAGGCGCTCAGATTGCCGACGCCATAAACGCAGCGAAAACGGCGGTTGAATCGAATATCGTAGAGGAATTGAAAGCGGAACTGAGGAAGGTAAGAATTGAAGATTAGAATACTCGGGGCCCATGCCATTGAATCAGATAGGACAGGGTTCATGTCGATATTGCTTGACGAAGTGCTGGCACTTGATACCGGTGCTCTCGCCACCAGCCTGTCATTGCCAGAGCAGCAGAAGGTAAACGCTATCCTGCTGACCCATTCGCATCTGGACCATACCACGGGACTGGGCAGCCTCTGCCTGCAGGCGTTTTTCACCGGTGCTACGGTGGAAGCCTATGCTATCAAGGATACCGCCGATGCCATAGCGGCCCATCTTTTCAACGGCGTAATGCATCCCGATTTCACCAGGATGTACCGGGGTGAGAATCCTTTGCTTCGATTTCATGTGATTGAGACAGACAGGATACAGAAGATTGAAGGCTACTCCGTGCTGGCACTCCCTGTTCACCATACTGTTCCTGCGGTGGGATACCAGGTCACTTCAGAAGATGGAAAGAGCATATTTTACAGCGGCGATACCGGACCCGGCTTAAACTCCGTCTGGCAACGCATCCATCCGCAGCTGCTTATCCTTGATTGTGGAGCATCAAACAAGTGGAGCGCCGAGGCAATCAAAGTGGGCCATATGACCCCTGAATTGCTGAGAGTGGAGCTGCTTGACTTCCGCAGGGAGCAGGGCTACATCCCCACTATTGTCCTGGTCCACATGATCCCGCTCTTCGAAACTGAAATCAGAAACGAGGCTGCTGTGCTCGCCAGGGAACTGGATACCAGCATTGAGCTCGGCTACGAGGGCATGACCATCGAGCTCTAGAAAAATACTAATGAAATAAGCGCGGTCTTGACTAATACGTGCGGAAACATCTATTATCGGGTTGGCAAAATAAGAGTTTTGGAGCCGAGCTATGGCAATAAAAGTACTGGTTGACAGTAGCTGTTGTATGACACCTGAACTGGCAAAGGCTTATAACCTTCGTATTGTCCCGCTGCACCTGATGTGGGGTGGCAGGGAATATACAGACTGGGTGGACATGACCACGGAGGAATTTTACGCCCGGCTGAAAAGGGAGAAGTTGGAAAACTGGCCCACCACCAGTGGCTCAGTTCAGGGAGAGTTCCTGAATGCAATTGAAGCATTACGCCATGAAGCCGATGGGGTGGCTATTATTACCCTCAGCCCGGATACGCCCTCGGCAGGCTATCGCTCGGCGGTCATGGCCAAAGAGATGACCGAGGGCTTTCCCGTCGAGGTTATCGACTCTCGTACTACCGTCACAGCTCTGGGCCTCATAGCCACCGCTGCTGCGCGGGCTGCTGCCGCGGGTGCCGGCCTGGACGACGTGGTCAAGGCAGCCGGTAGCGTTATCCCCAGAGTAAGTGTCTTTTTCAATGTAGGCTCAATAAGCTATTTCCTGAGGCTTGGCCGTATCGATAAATCAGAGGTAGACCGCAGGGAGGACAGTCACATCATCACTATCCTGGAGAACGGCAAGATTACACCATTTGAGAAATATCCCACCCAGAAAGAAGCGCGCCGCCGCCTCAAGGAACTGGTTAAGGATAAGGCAAGAAAAGACAGCCCGCTCCATGCCGGACTCTTCCACGCCGCGGCCAGAGAAGAGGCTGAGGAATTCAAGAACGAGATAGCGTCTGAATATAACTGTGCCGAGCTCTGGATAGGCGAGGCCTCTCCGGTGGTGGCAATACACATTAGCCCGGATACGCTGGGAGTCGCTTTCTACAATGACTGATTCAGCAGACAGGCTCTATGGCCAGAGAGAGGCTGAAATTGAATTTGCCAGGAAGGGATGGAAATCGAGTTCGAGAGAACTATAAACAGCATCAAAAAATAATGGAGGTGTTCTGTGTCTGTTGCAGTAGTTACCGATAGTACTTCCGATATGCCCAAGGATGTAGCTCAGGAGCTGGGCATCACCGTTCTGCCCCTTTATGTGCACTTTGGGGCGGAGACCTTTCTCGATAGCGTCGACCTTACCGGCGGTGAGTTCTACAATAAGCTGGTGCTCGACGGAGCACCCCCCAAGACATCAGCGCCGAACGTCAATGACTTCGTCACGCTCTACACTGACCTGTGTAAGAACACGAGGGAAATCATATCTCTTCATATCGGCTCCAAGATGAGCGGTACCTATAATATGTCGGCCACAGCAGCCAAAGAAGTCCAGTCAGATTGCCACGTGGAAGTGATTGATAGTCAGAGCGCCGCTATGGGCCTGGGCCTGCTCGCCATAGAGGCAGCTAAAGCGGCCAGACAAGGTATGGCGCTGGACCAGCTGACCGATATGGTGCACAAGCTTATCCCGAAACTGCATCTCCTGATAACATGCGACACTGTAAAATACCTTGTCAGGGGAGGGCACGCTAACAAGACGCTCAAAATCCTGCTCGCCTCAGCCATGAAGATAAATCCGCTGATCGAGATTAAGGACCAGATTCTTCCCTTCGGCAAGGTCAGAGGTCGGGCCAAGGCTATGGATGCGCTATGTGATTATGTGGCCAGTTTTCCCACCCCACGTAGCCTGGGAGTGGAGTATGCCACCGACGCCGAGGATGCCAAATTACTCGCTGCTCGTCTGGAAAAGATGTTCCCCGGAGTGCCAATATATACATCTGTACTGGGCGCAGTGGTGGGCGGACACATTGGCCCGCGTGGCCTGACTGTGTCATCACTGGAGAGAGACATAGACTAGATTATGTACTGGCATCTGCGTCATCAGCTTAGCAGAATGAGATTTCTTGAGGTGCGTTATGGCAATTAAGGTACTTATTGATAGTAGTTCCGGAATGACCCAGGAGGTAGCAGCCAGCAACGACATTCGCATTATCCCGCTGAGCGTGCTGCTGGACGATAAAGAGTATACGGACTGGGTTGACTGGACCACCGATGACTTCTACCAGCAATTGAAAACGGCAAAGACCTGGCCCAAAAGCAGTGGCTCTGCGCAAGGGGAATTTTACAGGGCGTTTGAGGAGCTACGGGGAAAGGTTGATGGCATAGCAGTGGTGGTGATAAGCCCTGCCAGTTCGCCAGCATGCTATACTTCAGCCATGGGAGCAAGAGAGCTCACCGAGGGCATTCCCATAGAGATAATTGATTCCAACCACATCATGTCAGGTGAGTGCCTGGTGGCCACAGCAGCCGCCAGGGCAGCTCTCAGCGGCGCCAGCCTGCAGGACGTGGTACAGGCCGCCAGGAACGTTATCCCCAAGGTGAAGTATTTTTTCAACGTGGGCTCAATTGAGTACTTCGTAAAAGGTGGCAAGGTCAAGGACCTGAAGTCCGATCCAAAAGGAGAAAGCCATATCTTCAGTTCTAAGGATGGGAATGTGGTGCCGGTCGGGAAATATCCTACCAGGCAGGAGACGAGGCACCGACTCAGGGAATTAATGGAGGAGAATATCAGCAAGGATTCCCCTCTTCATGTCTGTGTATTTCACGCTGCGGCCAAAGACGAGGCCGAGGAATTCAAGCAGGAAATTGCATCTCGATACAACTGTGCTGAATTGTGGGTAGCGGAAGCCACCCCGGTGCTGGCACTGCATGTGAGCCCGGATTCTCTGGGAGTCGCTTTCTATAATGAATAAATCAGGAGGTATCCCATGTCAGCAGTAGCAACAACAGAAAGAGAGCTGAGCGGTCAGGATCTGAGAAGAGCGCTACAGGCAGCTAAAGCGCAGTTAGAGGAACACATTGATGAAATCAACGCACTGAATGTCTTCCCCGTCCCGGATGGGGACACCGGCATCAATATGTACCTCACGATGAAATCAGCAATTGAGGCGCTGGATAAATCAGAGGATAGCTCAGCAGCCGGTGTTTCCGCTGCTGCCGCCAAAGGGGCGCTTCTGGGAGCCAGAGGCAACTCCGGCGTCATTCTGTCGCAAATACTGAGAGGCATGGCCAAAGGAATAGAAGAGAAAAACGTCATCTCTTCCCATGATTTAGCTAACGCCCTCCGCATCGCCTCGGAACAGGCATACAGAGTTGTCACTAATCCCGTGGAAGGGACCATACTTACCGTAATCAGGGAAGCCTCTCAAGCAGCGACTGCTGCAGCCGAAAGAGGCTCCAGCTTTGCCCGCACCATGGTATCTGTGGCATTGCGGGCAAAGAAGACGGTAGCGAAAACTCCCGAGATGCTCGCCGTATTGAAGGAGGCCGGGGTGGTAGACTCAGGAGCCAAGGGCTTATATTATGTCTTCGAGGGGATGAAGCAGTCTATATGCAGGACAAAGCCGTCTCAGCCTCGTGCCAGCCGGTCCCATTCCAGGGCAGCTAAACCTCAAGAAGAGGAAAGAGTTTGGGGATTTGACGTCCAGTTTATGCTGCAGGGAGAAAACCTGCCTTTTGAAGAAATACGAAACAAAGTCATAGCCTCCGGGGAATGCCCCCTGGTGGTCGGCGATGAAAGCCTCATAAGAGTCCATGTCCATACCCCGAATCCTCAAGACATCCTGGACTATGCTCGCAGCAAAGGAAAGGTCCTTGACATCGTAGTTGAGGATATGGACAAGCAGGTCAAGGAAAAGCTGGAAAGGGAAGACGCCGCTACCCGCCAATGAGCGATCTGGGCAGAAGAAGGGTCGTAGTTACCGGAGTCGGGGCTGTTAGTCCTTTAGCCACCGGTGCTGAAAAATCCTGGCAGGCATTATGTCAGGGCAAATCAGGTGTGGCAAGAATTACCAGATTCGATCCATCTGGTTTTAAGATACAGATTGCCGCTGAATTAAAGGATTTCCACCCCGAGGAGTTCATCAATACGAAAAAGATAAGGAGAACCGATGCATTTATCCATTATGCCCTGGCAGCCGGGCAAATGGCACTGGACGACTCTCAACTGCTTATTAACTTGGCTAACGCCGCTAGAGTAGGCATAGTGGTTGGGTCATGTGCTGGCGGCATGGCCACTTATGAAAGAAACCTTTTTGGCTTCCAAGAGAGGGGCGCTGAAGCAGTTTCGCCCTTCTTTACTACAGGGTTCATAGCTAACATGGCAGCAGCGGAGATCGCCATGGCTTCCGGTGCCAGGGGGCCAAGCCGCTGCATAGTCACCGCCTGTGCCACCGGAAGCGACTCTATTGGCGATGCTTTCAGATTTATTCAGTATGACAAGGCCGATGCCATGATTGCTGGAGGCAGCGATGCCTACATCCTGGCGCTGGGTGTTGTCGGTCTTGGCAGAATTGGAGCCATATCCAGAAGGAACAATCAGCCGGAAAAAGCCAGCCGGCCCTTTGACAAAGACCGTGATGGCTTCGTTCTTGGAGAGGGTGCTGGAGTTATTGTCCTGGAGGAGATGAATTCAGCCATCAAGAGAGGGGCTAAAATCTATGCCGAACTTGTCGGCTATGGTTCCAATATCGATGGCACCCATGTAACAGAGCCTGACTGGCAGAATCAGGCGTTGTGTATCAAGCTGGCCTTGAACGATGCCGGTATCCGTCCGGACGAGGTTGACTATGTCAACGCCCACGGCACATCCACTGTTCTCAACGATTTGGCTGAGGCCAAGGCTATAAAGGCAGCCCTGGGAGAACACAGCAGGAAGGTGGCTGTAAGTTCCAATAAGTCGATGATAGGGCACACGCTGGCGGCTGCAGGTGCGCTGGAAGCTATTTTCACCATCCTTACTATAAGAGACGGCGTAATTCCACCCACAACAAATTACGATACTCCAGACCCTGAATGCGACCTCGATTTTGTTCCCAATGTAGCCAGGAAATCGGATGTGAACATCGGTATTTCCAATTCCTTCGGCTTCGGTGGCTTTAATGCCACGCTTGTCTTCAGAAGATTCGAGGGCTAGCTCCCTGTAAGCCTCTCGGGCATAATAGAAGCTGATTACCGCACCCCCTGTTGCCATAATTGGAGCGGAATCTTAAAATATAGCGGCGGGATACCCGGGTATTCTTGGGGCTGTAGCTCAGCTGGGAGAGCGCCTCCTTTGCACGGAGGAGGTCAGGGGTTCGAATCCCCTCAGCTCCACTTGAGCTATCAAACTCCGGGACTCTCATTTGAGAAGGGAGTACATTCAGCTCCACCCCCATTCGTAGTTCCTTCGGGTGAACAGCGATCAAAAACTCTTGTTGAGGCTTTACGCTTCGTAAGCCCCGACTTCTTTTGCCCTGCCCCATTGTTCGAAACTATAGGCGAAGTGTACAATGTCATCCGTGCAGACTATTATCTCTTTGCGGTGAGCACAGGACGCCGCCAGTAGTAAGCGGGGAAAAAATTTGGACAGTGAAGCCGTCTTCAGAGTTGTCCTGATAGCAACGTTCTGCATCTTCTCAATTCTTCGCATTGAATATTACAGACTGGCCAGGAAAGCGCGATATGTTACTGTAATCGAGGAGAGCAGACGCTATTCCATACTCTTGAGCGTACTGATTTGCTACGAGGTCTTCACTCTGTTCCTGTACCTCTTCTACCCCCAGCCGATAATGCAGGCAGCAATACCGATGTCAGTAGGTTTGCGCTGGATCGGAGTCGCTACAGCCATTCTGGCCCTGGCCCTTTTCGCCTGGGTACATCGCAGTCTGGGCAAAAACTTCTCCCACAATCTCAAGATAAAGGACCAGCATATTCTGGTCACCGACGGCCCTTATCAGTGGATAAGACATCCTATGTACACGGCCTTCTACATACTACATATTGCCGTACTCTTCCTTACATCAAATTGGTTCATCGGCGTCACCTGGATAGCAGGTTTGACCATCATCGTCGCTCTAAGAGTCAAAAGAGAAGAGGCCATGCTGATGGACAGATTCGGGGCCGACTATCACTCATATATGAGGCAGACTGGAAGATTCATTCCCCCACACACAAGATTCAGGAGCTAACAGCTGCCACAGATGGCTGAAGAAAGCAGACATTCGACTTTGACAAGGTGAAATGAAAATTGGATACCCCTGTGTGAACCGGACAATCGGATGCAAAGGCAACCGCACGTTTCGGCTTAAGTCGTACTCGGAGAATCGCCTCATCGCTATAGCCGCTAATAACCTTGATTGCCTGGGGCAGATGCTGAGATTTAACGTAGAGCATGACATCCTTTTTTTCAGAATAAGTTCTGACCTTATTCCCTTCGCCTCTCACGACGTATGCCAGTTTGACTGGACTGGCTATTTCCGGAGAGAGTTCGAGGAAATCGGGAACTATGTCAGCTCTCATAACCTCAGGATATCCATGCATCCAGGCCAGTTCACCGTCCTCAATTCCCCTCACGCTGCAGTACTCCAAAACAGTATCAGGGAGCTCCTATATCACACAATGCTCCTCGACGCCATCGGGCTCGATAGCAGCGCCAAGATACAGGTACATGTAGGTGGTGCCTATGGCGACAAGTCAGCAGGCATGCTGAGGTTCGTCGAGGCTTTCAAAGACCTTGACGACAGGATAAAGAAACGGCTCGTAATAGAGAATGATGACCGTAACTATGGCTTGAGCGATTGTCTCAAGATACATGCCGAGACGGGTATACCTATACTTTTTGATGTTTTCCACCATGAGCTAAATAATTACGGTGAGAGTCTGAAAGATGCCTTCAAGCTGTTCACGGGAACCTGGAAGCAGAGTGATGGCATACCTATGGTGGATTACAGCCACCAGAGGGCCGCCAAATTGAATGTCATGCACGCCGAAAGCATTGATGTGGAACGTTTCCGGCGCTTCTTAGAACAAACGGAGCCCTTTGACTATGACGTCATGCTGGAGATAAAAGATAAGGAGGAGAGCGTTCTCAAAGCATTGCCCTTTCTGGTTCAGGACTCACGTTTCTACTTCAACCGGGCTGTCTGAGCTTTGGCCGGCATAGTCGGCAAAGCTTCCCCATCGCTCAACTACATTGTAGCGTGCCTGTTTGGCATGAAAGTGTACCCGGATGGGAGATTTGTCCAGTTCAGGATGAGCATCGAATAAGGACCTGTCACCGAAGCGCAACGCTTCAAGTACAAGGGGTAGTTCACGCCGGAAAATCGACATCCGGAGCCCGGGCCAGCCGAAAACAAGGCCCCCGCTCACGTGACAATGGACATTAAGTACAAATTCATCCTGCTCAGTCACCCACTCGGCCAGAACCTCATCTCTCATGAACTGCGTGTACCAGCCTGACTGCTGTTTGGAATCGTAATCCGCACCAATGCTGAGGTATAAATCGCCACTGGAATCAGAGTGGGTTAAAGTATAGCGCCGTGGTATTAACGGAAAGTCATATCGGGCACCTTGCGGATAACGTACATACAGTTTTTCTGGCTTTAGACGCTTCACTATTCCGTCACCTCACCAGGCCGTCACCAATAGCCGTGTTACAAGTGCTGGCCTGTGAATCTGGCACGAATATTGCAGCTCAGGCACTTACCGCCTTCTTGCCGCTAACCTCGTGCTTCTCACGCCACTTACTGACGGCATCAGTAACTTCCTCAACCTGGTCACAAATCCTCAGCAAATCAAAGTCATCTTCGGAAATAAAACCCCTGTACAATGCAGAATCGCGAAGCCAGTCCAGGAACCCTTTCCAATAATCGCTGTCAAACAGCACTACAGGAAAAGGCTTTATCTTGTGGGTCTGCATAAGTGTTAACAACTCGGTCATCTCGTCGAGGGTGCCCAGCCCTCCGGGCATTATGATAAAGGCAGACGCGTATTTGACCAGCATGATTTTGCGGACAAAGAAATGATTGAAAGTTATTGACTTCGTAGCATAGATATTCGTGACCTGTTCCTGAGGCAGCTGAATATTGAGCCCGACTGATTTAACCCCGGCTTCCATAGCACCCCTGTTAGCCGCCTCCATAACGCCGGGACCGCCGCCAGTTATTATGGTGAAACCCATCGCTCCCAGCCTATAGGCTATCTCTCTCGTCCGCAGGTAGAGCTCATCGCCCGACACGATACGCGCTGACCCATATATACTGACTGCCGGTTCTACATCCGAGAGTCCATCAAAACCATCAACCAGTTCCCCAATTATCCGGAACATCCGCCATGACTCTTCTTTTGCCAGTTCATTTATCTCATACTCGTAGGCCATCGCTCAGTTCCTCCATCTATAGCGTTAAACACAGTCAAACACCCCGGAACAGTCAGCCCCGGCTCTCTATCGGCCCCCGGTACAGCACAATGCCCAAAATATGTCCACAAGAAACCACTAATCAAGAAGGACTTCCTCACCATACGCAGGTATTGATGCCTGCCAGCGCATTTTATCCCTCACGTAATTGGAAAAATGATCAATTACTTCAGGTTCGCCATGAGTAAGAAAAAGCTGCTTCGGTGCCTTCTCAAAGGCAGAGAGCCATTTTATAAGCTCGTCCCTGTCAGCATGCCCTGAGAAACCTGTCAACTGAGCTATTCTAGCGTTAACAGGGCGAAATTGGCCCAGTATCCGTACTTCTCTGGCCCCATCAACGATCTGCCTCCCCAGGGTCCCCATCGCCTGATACCCGACAAAGAGAATAGTGCTTCCCGCCCGGGAGATATTTGCCACAAGATGGTGCTTTATTCGACCTCCGGTGCACATCCCTGATCCGGCTATTATTATGACAGTTCCCGCAATTCGATTAATCGCTTTAGAATCTTCTGTCCTACTCACCATCTTGAGACCGGGAAAATCAAAGGGGGACTTGTCACGCTCCACCAGCCCTGTCATTTCACGGTCATACAGTTCCGGGTGAGCCTCAAATACCTCGGTGATGTTTACCGCCATCGGGCTATCTAGAAATACGAGCAAATGAGGTATGCGTTTACTCACCAGAAGTTGATTGACATGGTACAGTACCTCCTGGGCCCGCTCGAGTGCAAATGAAGGAATTACCACATTCCCGCCAGCTTCACACGTTGAGTTTATGATTTGAGCCAGGTTACCGGCCACATCTTCCGCGTCACCGTGCAGTCTATCCCCGTAAGTGGATTCCATTATCACATAGTCCGCCTCCCTGAACAAACGGGGGTTCCGCAATATGGGGATGTCCCACCTACCGATATCCCCGGAGAAAAGGATGGTTCTTTGCTCTCCATCCTGCCTGGCTGTAACCTTAATCATCGATGAACCGAGCACATGGCCTGCATCATGGAAGCTCGCTTCCAGCCCATCAACGATTGCGACCGATTCCTCATAATTCACGCGACGCGAGAAGAAGGGGAAGGAAGCCTTGGCATCCTCAACAGTGTACAGCGGAATTTCAGGGTAACGTCCCCTCCTTCCTTCTCTCTGGTGCCTTTTCTTCTTAAACTCGGCATCTTCTTCCTGCAATTTCCCTGCATCCAGAAGCATTATCTTAGCGATCTCCGCGGTAGCATGAGTGCAGTAGATACTGCCCCGGAAGCCTTCACGCACCAGCTTGGGCACCAGACCACAGTGGTCCAGGTGAGCATGGGTCAGCAATACCGCATCTATACTACCGGGCGGCACCGGAAACGGCTCCCAGTTTCTGGAGCTGAATTCCCTTTCCTGAAACAGTCCACAATCTACCAGTATCCTTTTGCTGCCAGTATCCAGTAAATAACGGGAGCCAGTCACATTCTTTGCCGCCCCCAGAAAGGTCAACTTAAGTCGCATTTATATTCTCCCTCCTCAGATTATCATAATAATATGGATGTAGATAGGACTCACCTTAACACGGGCTATTTTAAGTTCCTTTTTCAGCCGCAGGCATTGCACACTTTAAGTAGTTGGGCCGTTAATTGTCAAGTCTGCCTGAACCCTCCCTTCTTTCCGCCCAGGCTCTTATTCCCGAGAACTCGCATGAGCTCTACTCCAAGCAGTAAAGTAATCTTCAGAAGGAGGCTGGCGCGAGTCGATGCTCCCAAGAGGACCACAGTTACAGTCGATGTCTTGCCCCACCTTATCTGAGTAGAGGTCGCTGGGCCAGAATTTGTGAGCCTGCATCTTTGTATGCCATAATAAATCACGGGATAGATGCGGAGGGATCGCATAGTGGTCTAGTGCGGCCGCCTGCTAAGCGGTTGCTCCGAGAAATCGGGGTCGTGGGTTCGAATCCCACTCCCTCCGCCACAGACAGCACCAGTAACTACCGGCTCCCGGACAAGGGCTGAGACCCCGAGACACACCGCAAATGCGGGCCGGTCTAAACCCCTATTAACTCCTTGCCCGCGTTTAATAGAAGCCTGACCTTCTCAATCGTTTCGCTTTCAGCATAGAGGCGAACAAGAGGCTCGGTGCCAGAGAAGCGAATAAGGAGCCAGGATTCATCAGCAAGAAAGAAACGAAAACCGTCGGTGCTATCCAGCCTGCTAACCTTGTTGCCGGCTATCTTGTCTATAGAGCCTGAGCTAAGCTGGTCTGTTATCTTCTGGCGCTTGCTTTCAGTGATATGAGAGTCAATACGTTCGTAGTAATGAGGCCCAACTTTGCTGTAGAGGTAGTCTAGAAGCTGGGACGGTGTCTTATGCGTTCTGGCCATGAAATCGAGGAAGTAGAGCCCGGCGACGATGCTGTCCCTCTCGGGAATATGGTTATGGAACCCGTAGCCACCGCTTTCCTCGCCGCCGATGATAGCATTCTCGCGCAGCATCAAAGGGGCGACATATTTGAATCCCACAGGTGTTTCGTAAACCGGAACACCAAAAATCTGCCCCAGCCTGGAAATCATATTGGTAGAAGTTAGAGTCTTTATCATCGCGCCCCGCTCGCCACGAACATCCAGAAGGTACAGGCATAACAAGGCGAAGACCTGATGCTGATTCAAGAACTCTCCCTTCTCATCCATTATGCCTATGCGATCAGCATCTCCATCGGTAGCTAAACCGACGTGCGCTTTCTGCTCAACTAGCAACCGGGAGAGCTTAGCCAGGTTCTTGGCGATTGGCTCCGGTTGGATTCCAGGAAAAGATGGATTTCTTTCGGCGTTGATTTCAGTTATTTCTACGTTGCCGCCCTCAAGCGGTTTCCTGAAGTAGCCACTTCCAGCGCCGTACATGTGGTCAACCACTATTTTCAGTTTCTGGGAGCGCAACATCTCCAGGTCAACAAGATTGTCCAGGTGCTTGAAGTATGGTAGGGAGGGATCTAAATAGTCTATTAGCCCTTTCTTTACAGCTTCATCGAGTGCGACCCCCTTTATTCCCGGTCTAACGCCAACCCCTTCTGCAAATGACGCGATGTTCCTCTCTATTTGGCGGGTTGTCTCTTCAGAGGCGCTGGCCCCTTCAGCAGATTTGTATTTGAATCCATTCCACGACCCGGGGTTATGGCTCGCGGTAATCATAATAGCACCGGCGGAGCTAGTAGCGGGAACAACAAAGCTTACCACCGGGGTAGGGGCTGCCTTCAGGCACAGGTGAACCTTGATACCATTACCGGCAATTACCTCCGCAGCGGCGGCAGCGAAATCTTCGGAAGCAAACCGGGTATCGTAACCAACGACAAGTCCCTTTTCGTTTAGCCCGCTCTGCTGGAGATAATCAGCCACTCCCTGAGCGCAAATACGTACATTGTCAAAGGTGAAGTCCTCGGCAATTATTCCTCTCCAGCCATCGGTCCCAAATTTAATTGCAGTCTTGGACATATGAACCCCCTTTAGCTTCAGATTATAAAGGCTAGCAAGACAAAGCGCAAAAAGCAGCTTCGGACCATGCTGATGCCTTCCGGAGCAAGTGTTGATTTCTGCCACCAGAAGCATCTATGCTTTACAGGACGTAGTTTTGCCAGGGAAGGCTCCGGCTTATGGTCAGGCAAGAGATAAAGGAATTGCTCGATAAGGTAGAGAAGATATTTGCCGCGGAGGCAAACCTAATAGAGTTGCAATCAGGCAGAGTCATTTTCGTCGGTGATACGCATGGCGATTTCGAAGCCACAGAGAGAATTTTCCAGGAATACTTCAAGGCAGGCAACACGCTGGTTTTCCTCGGGGACTATGTCGACCGTGGACCGGCTTCAAGAGAAAACATTAACTTCCTGCTGCAACAAAAAATTGAGCACCCCGAAAGCCTTTTCCTGCTCATGGGAAATCACGAAGGCTATGCTGTGGCAAGTTTTCACCCTGCCGACTTCTGGGAGACACTGGATGGCGAGCTTCTCCAGCGATACAGTGAGGTCCTTTCCAAGCTGCCGCTGGCTGCTTCCACGTCAAATGGAATCCTTGCTTTGCATGGAGCGCTGCCTGATGTGCCCGAGCTGGCAAATATCAATAATATAAAGCTGGGGAGCACCGAGTGGCATCAAGTAACCTGGGGAGACTGGCAGGAGGCCGAAGGTGGCTTCCTCGGCACGGATCTTTATACCGGTAGACCTCAATTCGGGCAAGCATGGTTCAAAGACATCATGTCCCGCCTGGGTAAGAACGTCCTGATAAGGTCCCACCAGCCCGATGCCACACCAGTAATGTATAACAAAAGATGCCTTACCATATTCACGTCTTCAGCTTACAAGCATTATGTCCAGAGCCGCACTATAGCTGTAGCTGATTTAGAAAGACCGATGGAGACGGTGGATGACATAACGATCGGGACTGTCTAGAGTCCCGCCTCTGACCTTAAAATCATGGCTTTATCTGTTTTCTCCCAGGGGAGGTCGAGGTCTTCTCTGCCGAAGTGTCCATAAGTGGCAGTTTGCCGATAAATCGGGCGGCGTAAGTCGAAAGTCCTTATAATGGCTTCAGGCCGGAAGTCAAAATGCTTGTCTATCAGACTTAATATGGTCTCATCCGGGACCTTTTCTGTCGCAAATGTCTCAATTGTCAGTGACAAGGGGTGAGCCTTTCCAATAGCATAGGCAACCTGAAGCTCAAGATAATCAGCAAGGCCAGCAGCCACTATGTTCTTGGCGACATATCTAGCCATGTAAGCAGCGGAGCGGTCTACTTTGGTCGGGTCTTTGCCCGAGAATGCGCCTCCACCGTGACTGCAAGCGCTGCCATAAGTATCTGCAATGATCTTCCGCCCCGTAAAGCCAGTATCGCTGACCGGCCCACCGATGACAAACTGACCCGCACTGTTGACGTAAAACTTGGTACTGCTGTCCAGCAAATCAGCAGGAATGACCTTCTTAATCACCTGCTCCAGAAGATCATGCTCAATGACGTCTCGCGCTACTCCTGGGTCATGATGAGCACCAAGAACAGCGCAGACCACCCTGACGGGTACGCCACGACTATACTCGATGGTCACCTGAGATTTTCCATCAGGTCTGAGGTAAGGTATGGTCTTATCCTTCCTTACTTCAGCCAATCTGCGGCATATCCTGTGCGCCAGTGCAACAGGCAAAGGCATAAGCTCAGGAGTTTCTCTGCAAGCAAAGCCAACCATCATTCCCTGATCACCAGCGCCAGTCCTGTCCAGAACTTCGTCAGCAGACTCTCCCATTCTAATTTCCAAAGATTGGCTGACTCCTGCTGCAATATCGGTTGATTGCTCCTTGAGAGACACAAGGACTCCGCAGGTTCGATAATCAAACCCGTATTCAGGTCTGGTATAACCAGCCTCTTTGATTACCTGGCGCACAATGTCGGGGATTTTTACAAAGCAATCGCAAGTAATCTCACCCATGACCATCACCACACCCATGGCAACAGAGACTTCGCAGGCGACCCTGGCAAAGGGGTCCTCCCGTAGTATTGCATCAAGGATAGCATCCGATATCTGGTCGCAAAGCTTATCCGGATGTCCTTCGGTCACGCATTCTGCAGTGGCCAAATACGAATTCGAATGGTTAAAACTGTTTGGCATTGATTACTCCTTCTCTACTCTACGTGCCTGATTCCCAGCTTTGGAGATATCCTTTTTGCTCCTCAGTCAAAGAATCGATGGTGATATTCATGGAAGCTAATTTTAATCGCCCCACTTCGTTGTCAATATCCTCGGGCACAGGGTACACATCTGGCTTAAGTTGTTCCCCCATCCTGACTAGGTATTCCACACATAGAGCCTGGTTCGCAAAGCTCATGTCCATAACGCTAGCTGGATGCCCTTCAGCAGCAGCCAGATTGATAAGCCTGCCCTCACCTAACAGATAAATATGCCGCCCATCGGCGAGGGTGTATTCGTCAACAAAGGGCCGTATTCGCCTCTTCGACTTCGCTATACTTTGCAGGCCGGATATATTTATTTCTACGTTAAAATGACCGCTATTGGCTATGATAGCTCCATCCTTCATCGCCAACATATGAGCTTTATCAATAACGTTTGCGTCTCCGGTGGCAGTGATAAAGACGTCTCCTTCTGGGCAAGCTTGCATCAGAGGCATGACTTGATAACCATCCATGGCAGCTTCCAGAGCTAGGGTAGGATTGACCTCGGTGACAATAACACGCGCTCCTAATCCTTGGGCCCTCTTTGCTATTCCTTTGCTACACCAGCCGTAACCACAAACAACGACCTTCCTCCCCGCCCATAATATATTGGTGGCCCTGGTGATGCCATCAATAGTGCTCTGTCCGGTACCGTAGCGATTATCGAAGAGATGCTTGGTTTGCGCATCGTTCACAGCGATGATAGGGTAAGCCAGTTTCCCCTTACTGGCCATATTTCTTAGTCTAATGACTCCCGTGGTGGTTTCCTCGGTGCCTCCAATGATCTTGTGGCACGATTCAACATACTCCTTGTGCAGGGTTGAGACCAAATCAGCGCCGTCATCCATAGTGATTTGCGGCTTATGCTCCAAGGCTGTAGCGATATGCCGATAATAGGTCTCATTATCCTCCCCCTTTATAGCATTGACAGGAATGCCATAATCAAGCAAAGCGGCAGTAACATCATCCTGAGTGCTCAAGGGATTGGAGGCACACAGAACCATATCGGCCCCGCCTTCTTTTAGAGCCAAGGCCAAATTAGCTGTTTCAGTAGTTATATGAAGACAGGCAGAAATGCGGATTCCTTTGAGAGGTTTCTCTTTGGCAAATCTTTGTTTTATCAACTTTATTACTGGCATTTCTCTGCCAGCCCACTCAATACGAAGCTTGCCTCCCTCAGCCAGCGAGGGGTCCTTAATATCGTAGTTCTTCACTTTCATGACTTACTCCAAAGTTGATATACAGCACCTGACGTTCAGTAAAGCGGAGGAGCGAGATATGAGATTTATCATCTTATCCTGCGGCAGGTAGGAGCTAAACAAGAATGTCACACGCTAGCTCCATCATTCTATAAGCTTGAACTGGGCTGCAACCCAGTCAGGTATATCCAGTGTGCCCATTAGAATCGGTTTTTGGTGGCAGTCGCTACCTCCGGTCATGACCAGACCATGTTTCCTGGCAAACTCGACATAATGCGCAGTAGTCTTTGCATCCTGCCTTGAATGCCAGCACTCAACGCCATCGATGTATTCTAGCATATATTTCTCTATGATGTCCGTTTGCCCATGCAAATCGGGAGTTAGGTTTACTAACGACGTTCCGTTGGGGTCGTTGGGATGCGCATGTACCAACAGACCACCCGCATTCCTGATTAAGCTTGATGCTTCAGCAAGTGAAAGCGGATACTTAAGCACATCGCATTTAACCAGATACCTGTCAAAGGCTTCCTGCTTCCCCTTAACGATACCTTTTTCGATCAGGTAGTTCGCTATATGCGGTCGTCCGAATACACCATCTACACTGTTCTCTATATTCTCGAGGTCTTTCTCGGTGAACCTTTCAATGCCCTCTTTATCAAACTCGACATTCAACTTCTCTAAAATCTGCCTTGCTCTTCTCCTCCTGTGTTCTTTTATCAATCGGAGCTTCTTCTTCAGCTCCTCGTTACCTGTATCATATTGATATCCCAGGAAATCCAGGGAAACATCTTTATCCTTATCAGGATAATGGAACGTCACATTCAACTCTACCCCGGTGACGTAGGATATGCCGTGCTCTCTTGCCAGGGCGATAGCTCTTTCCTGGCAGTCAATGCAATCGTGGTCAGTGGTCGACATTAGATCGATATTTCTACTTTTTGCCTCGTGGAAAACCTCCTCAACGGAGAGATTACCATCCGAGCAGGTCTTGGTATGGATGTGTAAATCTATTTTCATTCCTACCTCTTTTCCATACCAATTACGTACCAGTCTTCAGGTGGGTCGAATTGAGTGTCGACTATAAGGTGCACTATAGACAGCTCCGGGCTCAATCGCTTCAGGTCATCCACATCCACCCTTTCAAACGTCTTCTTATTGTTAAGGTAGGCTTGCTCGCTGAGAGCGTTAGATTGGTAGTCCTCCCTGGTACGTCGCAGTATGCGTAAGATGGCCACCTCCTGAGGGCACTGGGTCTGAAGGATAACTAATGTCTTATTGTATTTGGCTGCTATTGCCGCAGCACGCCTTCTTAACGATTGAGAAAAGAAGGTAGCATCAAGTATCACGCTATCGCCTTGCTCAAGCGCCTCATCTGCCTGGCGGAAGGTCTCGTCATAGACCATCGTCCGTTTGTCTATACTCGAGGCAACCTTTTCGTCGAATATATCCTGACCTTTCAACACTTCCAGCCTGATCAGATCAGACCGTAGTATGGGATAGCCCTTCATCCTGGATATTTCCTCGCTGGTCTCGGTCTTCCAGGTACCCGGAAGGCCGCAGGTAATAAGCAGAACACCAGACCCTAACTCGCTTTCTATGAATTTACTGAATGCTTCTCTCAATCTAAGACCTCCTTTGGCAGGATTACACAGCTCTGTGCGCTAAGCAAAGACTACCCTAACCTGGAGATACAACTATCAAACGCGATGCCATCGTTGTGTACCGCTGACTATATATACGATTCCGCGAGCTCGAAATACCTTCGCGCGGCAGTCAGAGCTTTTCCCTTCTCCTCTTCGGGGATATAGGGGTCGTCCAGCTTGAAGCTTTCCACCTTCCCCCTGACGTAAGCGCGGTAGCACTTGTAGAAACCCAGCAATGCTAACAGCTCCTCATCGCCGGATAGTCCCACATAAATATCCACCAGATGCTGTGACAGGTCAGGCCGATTGTATCGGTCTAAATCCATAGCCAGGAAGGCAATTTCCGAAGCCACATCGCAGTACCTGAACCGGTCGTTGAATTCGATGCAGTCGTAAATACATATATCGTCCATAAAGCAGATATGGGCGGCATGAAGGTCACCGTGGCAGTCCCTGATTCTTTCGCCTTCCAACCGCTTGTCGAACAGGCTGCTATTGTTACCGATGAAGCTATCAGTGTAGCACTTAATCTGCTTATAGTTCTCTGCGGATATAGAAACCCCGATATATTTTTCAGTCTGCGCGAAATTCTCATCGGTATTCTGGCGGATAGCATCCAGTTTCCCGAATTCGGCAATGTTCCTGTCACTTTTGGCCTTGCGGTGAAAGCCGACCAGCTTTTCAGCTACTGCGGCTATCATCTCCTGAGTTACTCGACCCTGAGATAGAAGCATGTCCATCATTCTGTCCCGTGGCAACTGCTTCATCTTGACGGCGTACTCTACCGCCCTGCCCTCTCCTTCGATGCGGAACCCGCTCTTATCCTCAACAATTGGTACTACGGACAGGTAAGCATTGTGGCAAAGGCGTCTATTTAGTTTAATCTCCTGGAGGCAGAAGAAATAGCGCTTCTCCAGACTAGTGTAATCCAAATATCCTAAGTTGACAGGCTTTTTGACCTTGTATGCGTAATCACCTGTAAGGAAGACAAAGGACATCTGGGTCTGAATTAGCTCTACGTCCCGCGGCGTCTGCGGATAACAATCAGGCTCAAGCAAAGCGTTAGCTGTAAATGCTGATAGCGACACTAGCTTGTAACCTATCCTGTCAGCGCTGTGACCCAGTTATTGAGTAGATTGGGATAGCTCTGAATGGCGATCACTCTATGGCGAAACTCTGAAGGCTAAGAAAGTCTTCGCTTCTCCTCCGTGTGTCGCCTCAACGTAATCCACATTAACTGGCGTGCCAATTTTTATCTGCTCAGGCTTTGTTGTATCTACACCCAGAATACGAGCTGTAACTCTCGCACCCTCCTTCAGCTCGACAACGCCGCTGCAATAATGATGTTCCCTGTCAAATCCTTCCTCAATCATTAAGGGCGCACCAACAGCTATAACGGTATAGGCAACCAGTTTCCCTTTGCCTTCTATGTCCACTAGCTCCATATCGCTCTCCTGACACTTAGGACATACAGGTTTTGGTGGAACGGAGATATGTCCGCACCTTCTGCATTTTGAGCCCTTCAATTTCTTCTCACTGAGGAATCTAGCATAAGCGGAACTATAAAACTCATTTTCAGCTACTTCTGAGAATTTATTTTCTAAAGCCATTGAGACTTACCTCCTCTCGAAAATGTTTACCACAACGGTGGCACCATGCGCTCCGACATTGTGTGTTGCTCCCAGATCGATGTCTTTGCGCTTAATCTGTCGTGGGCCGGCTTCTTCCCTCATCTGTTTAAAGATTTCCACTATCATTCCTACGCCAGATGCTCCTATCGGATGGCCCTTAGCCTTCAGCCCCCCATCCATATTGATTGGCAGCTTCCCATCTAGTCTGCTCTCACCCTCCCGAACCGCCTTGACTGCCTCACCTGGTTTGTAGAGCCCGAGGTCCTCCATGGCAAGTATCTCGGCTATAGTAAAACAATCATGAACCTCGGCCATCTTTATGTCACTGGGCCCAACATTTGCCATGTCGTAAGCCTCTCTGGCCGCCAGTCTACTTGCCTGTATCGTTGTCATATCTTCTCTCTCAGCTAAAAAGTAATCGCTAGCTTGCCCTGTGCCTATAACGTACACGGGTTTATCGGTAAAATTCCTGGCTATACCCTCCGCCACTAACAGGACTGCTGAGGCTCCATCACAAATAGTAGAGCAATCAAACAGCCTCATAGGCCAAGCTATGGTAGGGTTCTGTGCCGGGTCATTCATAAACTCCATCTCGTTCGCCCAGTGGGGTTCAGGTAACCCCTTCTTAATTGCTGAGGCTGCCCGCCTCTTCATGAAATCTGCAATCGAAACGTCGAAATGCGCTTTGGGATTAAGGCTGGCATTATAGTGGTCCTTTATTCCTATTCTGGCAAAGTCGTCGAGCGTGGTGCCATATTTTGCCATATGAGCCGTAGCGATAGTGGCATAAATCCCGGGAAATGTCTCCCCTGCAGGAAATTCGGTATCCGGGTCAAGGTTGATACCTAGAACATCGGTCACATGAGCAGTATCCAGATTGGTCATCTTCTCCATCCCACCTACCAGGACCACATCATAGATTCCGGAAGATATGGCTATAACACCTTCTCTAAAGGCAACCCCGCTAGCAGCACAGGCATCCTCGAATTTAATGGCGGGGATAGGGATAAGGCCAAGACGGTTGGCAGCAGCAGGGGCAACGTGAAGTTGATGTTCAAAGAGATCGCTGCTGAGGTTCCCCAGGTAGAGGGCATCGATATCCTTGGGGTCAAATCCTTTATCTACCGATGTTTTCAACTCGCTGAAAGCTTCTACAAACAAATCGGTCGCCCTTACCCCCCTGGGATAACATCCGAATTTAGATAACCCAGCCCCTACAACAGCCACACCTCGACCCAATTTACGTTTCTTTTGAGCCATAGCTCACCTCCTAAATTGTTATCTGCACAAGATTTATTTGCCTTATAACTTAGCTGTATAGCAAGATACAAAACCCTCTTATTATATCACCATATCATCAGACCAATCTCGGACAACATTTATCGCAAAAGCCCGCTCCCTTCCGGTCGGTATCAGCCAGACTATTGGAGAAATGCATAACGCATCCGGGATTAGGACAATGCCCCAGACCAAAAGTGTGTCCTAATTCATGGACTATCTCCTTCGTTGCTCTCTCCAAAAACAATTCTTCGTCAGCCGCTAAACCGTAATATTCCTGCCTTAACCGGCATAACGATACGACTGCTGTTCCAGAGGCAACGTCGGCCTCGCCAAAAACGAAGTTAAGCCCGGGAGCAAAAATATCAGCCCCTGTTACACCCACAATTTTCTCATCTCTTTCTCTACCTGAAGAGTTCAATGAAGCGATTAACTTTGAAGACCGATATTGCTTTCTTGTCCGGTCATAGGCATAGTCCAAGTTGTTCAAGCCTGCTCCTATTTCTACCGGGCAATTGAAAATCCCCCTGATCCTATCCTCGAGCCCAACCATTATTTCTCTAGCTACATCGCCCACCGGTTTCAGCGTGATTTTCATTGTTCCCCTCAATTCCCTCTACTTGACCTCGCAGCAAAGGCTCTTGGCACAAGTTGGAAAATCCTAGAATCTTATCAGAATTTAGCCTGTCTTTCATCCCCTTTCCCGGATATGGGGAAACATCTCTTAACAGCAGGCTCCTAATGGGGCCTTCCTCAGTAGCACAACACGAGTCGAGATAATATCCTAGACCTGAGCACTGTTATCTTAACTTCAAAGGCGCAGTCCGCCTCCAGCGTCAATAATCACTTTTCAAACATAACATACATCCGTCTAATCACAATTTGGAGGATACTCTATCTTAACAACGGCCCAAAATGTTAAGCTTTGGTGCTTTGGCAGTTCAGATGAGAGTCGTAGTCATGGCAGCTCCCACTCCGTTGCTCCGGCGATGTCGTAAAGTGAGCCAACCGCTGTGACCACTTCAATCTTGCTTCTGGTACTGAAGATCCTGGGCTGTATTGCCCTGGTGGTACCGGCATGGTTGCTTGTTGTTCACCCCATTACTAAATTAGTCCGGCGTTCTACAAGCCTCCCTGACCCGACATTCATCATCTCATTCATAAATAATCCGATCAGACGCAAAATCCAGCCTCCTCACGGAGTCATAGACCACATGAATATTCAGGAAGGGATGAAGGTTTTAGAACTGGGTCCTGGCACAGGATTCTATACCTTCGAAGCCGCCCGGCGAGTTGGACCATCGGGACACGTTTACGCCGTGGATATCAAACCGGAGGTAATAGCTATACTCGGAGGAAAGATCCGAAGAGCTCAACTCAGGAATATCACCACGACAATTGCCGCTGCCCATGAAATCCCGCTGACAAGCAACAGCGTAGATAGGACTCTTATGGTACACGTCCTCCCAGAGATACCTGACAAGACAAAAGCACTAGGCGAAATCCACAGAGTCCTGAACAAGGATGGCTTATTGACGCTGGCCGAGGGCCTTATTGACCCTGACTACCGTTTTCGCAAAACGGAGATTGTCTGGTGTACAGACGCCGGATTTGAATTGGTGGCCAGCTATGGCAGCCCCTTCTTCTACATACTCACCTTCAAGTTAGCGGCACAGGGCCTGTGACAGAAAGGCACATGCTTATGACCGGTCTGCCGTTCATAATATAAGGCTCGCTGAGTCACCAATTTTGATTTTCTGCGATACTTACTCTATAATTGATTCTTTGAGGGGAATATGGCACAGGAAGGTACTTGGAAAGTCAAGACAGGCCTTGCTCAGATGTTGAAGGGTGGCGTCATCATGGATGTGGTCAATCCGGAGCAGGCAAAGATTGCCCAGGATGCGGGTGCCTGCGCCGTTATGGCGTTGGAGCGAGTGCCTGCGGATATTCGTGCCACCGGCGGTGTGGCGCGTATGGCCGACCCGGGCATAATCACGGCCATAATGGAAACGGTAAGCATACCTGTAATGGCAAAATGCCGTATTGGTCACTTTGTCGAAGCTCAAGTGCTGGAGGCACTCGGCATTGATTTCATCGATGAATCCGAAGTGCTCACCCCGGCTGATGAAAACCATCATGTTTGGAAGCACAGCTTCAAGATACCATTCGTTTGTGGCTGTCGCGATCTAGGCGAAGCACTGCGTCGTATTGCTGAGGGCGCAGCTATGATTCGAACCAAAGGCGAAGCCGGCACAGGCAACATTGTTGAAGCTGTGAGGCATATGCGAGCTGTGCAGGACGGAATTCACAGGCTCGAGGCCTTACCCCAGGATGAGTTAGTAGCGGAGGCAAAACTACTCGGCGCTCCTCTAGAACTGGTAATGGAAATACATAACACCGGAAGACTACCGGTAGTGAATTTTGCCGCTGGCGGTGTGGCTACGCCCGCTGACGCGGCTTTGATGATGCAACTGGGTGCTGATGGAGTCTTTGTTGGCTCGGGCATTTTCAAGTCCAGCAACCCTGCTGCTATGGCACAAGCCATCGTGAAAGCCACCACTCATTATCAAGACCCTGCCATTATCGCCGAACTGTCCAAAGGCTTAGGGATTGCTATGTCTGGCCTGGACATAAAGGCTATACCACAACAAGAACTGCTAGCCCCCAGAGGATGGTAGGCATCATGCTTGACTAATGCGACAAGTAATTACTGACGAGCTAGAAGCGTTACTTGATGTTTTGCCACCACACATCCGTGAACCACTTTGCGACCATCCTGACAGTGCTGAGCTACTGGAGGTAGTATTAGATTTAGGGCGTCTGCCCGAAGCTCGTTTCCCTAATCGGGAACTCATACTTAATTCTAAAGAGATAAATCAGGCTGACATTGACTATGTTGTGTCGCGCGTCGGCCAGTTCTCAGGAGATAACCGCGCTGGAATTGAACGCACCCTCCACCGTATTTCAGCCATACGCAATAGAAACGGTAATATAATTGGCTTGACTTGCCGTGTGGGTAGAGCTGTATTCGGCACCGTAAAGATGATTCAAGACCTAATCGAATTAGGCAAGAATGTTTTATTGCTAGGACGCCCCGGAGTAGGCAAAACAACCATGTTGAGAGAAGTGGCCCGAGTGCTGGCCGATGATTGCAAAAAACGTGTTATCGTTATTGACACTTCCAATGAAATTGCAGGGGATGGCGACATCCCCCATCCAGCTATCGGACACGCACGGCGAATGCAAGTAAGTGCTCCTGCCAGACAGCATGCTGTAATGATTGAAGCAGTGGAGAACCACATGCCGGAGGTTATAATCATTGACGAAATAGGCACTGAACTGGAAGCCCAAGCGGCTCGGACTATAGGCGAGCGGGGAGTACAGTTAGTAGGTACAGCACATGGTAACTGTTTGGAAAACTTGATAATGAATCCTACCCTGGCTGACCTTATTGGTGGCGTCCAGTCGGTTACCTTGAGTGATGAGGAAGCAAGACGCCGCCACACACAAAAATCCATCCTCGAGCGCAAGGCACCACCTACCTTCGATGTCGTGGTTGAAATCGTGGAGTATTACAGGGTGACCATTCATCCCAACGTAATTGACGCTGTAGATGCTGCTTTGCACCAGCGACCTGTCAAGACGGAGGTCCGCTGGATGGACAATAGTGGTGAGGTAAAACGGGAAGAGAGGATGTCCGTGCCCTCTCCACAACATAATCAAAGACCGGCACCAAGCCAGGAGCAATCACCGCCGGAACCATTACGCTTCTACCTCTTTGGCACTAACCGCTCCCGGTTAGAACAAGTTGCCAAGGAGAAGCAGAAGGACTTGAGAATAGTCACAAGCCTCAGGCAAGCTGACATTTTCCTTACGACGCGAAGTTATTACCGCCGCAAACCGCAGAAGATAAGGGATGCCGAAGAGCTGGGTATACCGGTCTTCGCTCTAAAGAGCAACAACCTCACGCAAATGAGACAATGCGTGGACACTGTCTACCCAATTATCGAAACGCAACCGCCCTATGTCCGTCACTTGCAGCATCTGCTAGCCCAGCATCACGTCTCGGCTCCGGATAACCAGAACAAGAAGCCTGCCGACAAAAAACGGTAGCTAATAGCTGGAATTGAGGTAATCCTTGAGGCTATTTATAACATTCGAAGGTGGTGAGGGTTGCGGCAAAAGCACCCAGGCCAGGACCCTCTGGAAAAAGCTAGACCAAGAAAGCATCCCAGCCATACTGACCCACGAACCCGGAGGTACAGCTTTAAGCAATGAGATAAGAAAACTGCTTAAGAACAGGCTTGATAGTCATATTCTGCCTCAAGCTGAGTTGTTCCTTTTTGCCGCTTGCCGTAGTCAATTGCTAGGTGACGTAATCCAGCCGGCTTTAGCCCAAGGCAAGTTGGTCGTCTGCGACCGCTTTGCTCATTCCACTCTAGCCTACCAGGGCTACGGACGTGGACTCGATTTAACCGTCATACAGACCGTCAATAATCTGGCCACAGAGAATATAAAACCAGACTTCACTATACTTCTGGACCTTCCTCCCGAGCTGGCATTGGCACGAAAACGTAGCCTTAAAGACCGTTTCGAGCTAGAGGACTTATCTTTCCATCGCCGGGTAAGGCAGGGCTATCTCAAGATGGCAGCAGAAGAACCCGACAGCTGGCTCGTGGTAGACGCCTCCCTACCCAAAAAGAAAATCGCGCAGATTATTTGGGAACAGGTAAGCCACCTGTTATCTATTCAATCACCATCGCAGACCCAGTCTATTTCCCTTACCTAACAAGAATAGCCCATTGGCCAGGCACAAACTGTGTAGCAGCCGTTATACTGACGGGCATGACATCTAGCTAAGCACCACTTTGTGCGATATACTTACATGGCATCTATGACTGCAGCTAGCGTAGCCGTGGCACTCAGCGGAGGGCTGGACTCCTCTGTAGCTGCGTCGTTGCTTAAGCAATCTGGCTGCGAAGTCACGGGCATCTATGCACATCTTTGGGACTCCCAAGAATCAGACCGGCAGCAAGAACACGCGGAGAATCTTTGCCACGTCCTGAACATACCGTTTCACATAATAGACTTACAACAGGAGTTCGAGCATTACGTAGTGAACTACTTCTGCCAAGAATACAATGCGGGACATACTCCCAACCCCTGTATCATATGTAATCAGAAAATAAAGTTCCGGCTCCTACTGGATAAAGCGCTTGTTTCAGGTGTTGAGTACCTAGCCACAGGTCATTATGCCAGAATTGACCATCGGGGCGATGGCTATCATCTGCTTCAAGCCAAAGATATAAGCAGAGACCAGTCCTACTTCCTGTATACCCTAACCCAAGAGAGACTGAGGCGCATTCTCTTCCCACTCGGCGAATATACCAAAGCTGACATTCAGGAGCTGGCGAAACAGTCTGGCGTGCCTGTCACCACCAAATCCAGCCAGGACATTTGCTTTATCTCGCCCAAGAACTACCGCGCATTTCTTGCCCAGCGTTTCTTGCCCAGACCAGGAAACATCGTGGACAGCCGGGGAAAACACGTGGGCAATCACCAGGGAATCGCCTTCTACACCATTGGCCAAAGGCACGGCTTGGGATTGGCATCAGACAGACCCGTCTATGTCACAAGGATAGAGACAGAGCACGACCGCGTTGTTATCGGTGAGGGAAGGCAACTCTATAGCCGCAGGGCTACCGCAAAAACAGTTAGCTGGGTAAGCGGTAATCCACCGATAGAGCCAATCACCATCACTGCCAAAATCCGTTACAGATCGAACCCGGCAGAAGCGACGCTATACCCCCCTGATCCACACCCTCATGGTGATGCCCGCCTCAGTATTCCGCTTTATCGCGTCTGCTTTACACACCCACAACGCGCTCTAACCCCGGGGCAAGCCATCGTCTTCTACAGAGGCGACGAGGTGCTGGGTGGCGGTATTATAGAGGATAACAACTGAGGAGCAAGACTGACAGAGCAAAAATGTAAAGGCCTTGCCGTTTGAGCTTGAATAGGAAAATGTTACAACTGCCGAGTCTGGCTCACGAAGATAGACTCAAATCACAGGGCTATGAATTCATCGCTGGCATAGATGAGGCCGGAAGAGGAGCCCTTGCTGGTCCGGTAGTTGCGGGTGCCGTCATGCTAGCTCCCTATAACTATCCTGATTGGCTTAAACTGGTTCGAGATAGCAAAGAATTAAGCCCCAAGAAACGCGAATTTATCTTCAGCCTGATTCAGAAGGACGCTCTAGCCGTGGCCACGGGTATCGTTGCCCCAGAAGTAATTGATTCCATCAACATCCTCGAGGCAACTAAGCTGGCCATGATGCAAGCTATCCAAAAACTCCCACGACAACCACAATTCCTTCTTATCGATAGGCTCATTTTGCCCCGCTGCTCTACCCCCCAACTAGGAATAACCGGAGGCGATAAGCTCTGTCTGTCTATCGCCTGTGCCTCCATCGTGGCTAAAGTCACCAGAGACCGTATCATGGAAGAGCTTGCCACCACTTATCCAGGTTACGCGCTGGCCAAGCATAAGGGTTATGGAACAAGCGAACATATTTCCTGTCTTCGCCGCCTCGGCCCCTGCCAAATACACCGTTTATCATTCGCCCCAGTCAAGCAAATAAGCAGATGACCACGCGCCGTCAAGAAGTCGGTAAGATTGGTGAGAAATTAGCCACCAAATTTCTCAAGAAAAGGGGCTATCGCATTCTCGAGAAGAATTTTCACTGCCGTGGAGGCGAAATTGACATAATTGCTCACCACCGAGACTATCTCGTTTTTGTTGAGGTTCGCACGAAGACCACCGTAGACTTTGGCAGCCCCGAAGAATCGATAACCCACAACAAGAAGCAGCGACTGACTGCCGCAGCCTTAACCTACATTAACACTCACCCCAACCTGCCACCCCTCTGGCGCATAGACGTTGTGGCTCTGGAACTGGACGACAAAGGCAAGGCCAAACGTATTGAAATTATCGAGGACGCCATTGAGCAGGAATCCCAACGCAATTGCTAGTCACTATCATTGCCTAGACACTTGTCTACCCCATGCCCATCTATTCCGCTCTCAGTGAGCCCAACACTCTCACCCCCTATCCCCTATTCTTACCTATCTCTACAACGATTTGAAGGCCGCATCAATAAGCTAAAGGCCTATCGAAACCACGTCCCGGGGTTCCACCAATGTCGCCTGGCCGGCATCGGCAACAGTTTCTGTATCTGACCCTGAGCCTCACGCAATAGCACGTGAAGCTCGCCTATCTGTCTATCTTTCTCCTCAAGCTGACCCCTCAACAATCCGATAGTAGCCTCCAAAGTTCTATGGTCAACTCCAGACCCCTCTCTACCCAATTTCCCACCCCCCCTGTTCACCTCCTCTCCAACCCAACCACGATCTCCCTGACCACCCTCTCTCGCCTCTGTCTTACCTTCACCTCCCATATCTATCAGCCACTGCCCATCCTTCATCCAGGCTGTCAATTTCCCAGACTTTATGTAACGACGGACGGTCTTCTCCGATACCCCCAGACCCCTTGCCGCCTCAACTATTGTCCAGCCGTGTCTAGCCATAGGGGATTCCTTGTCCAGTCATTTGTCCACCCATACTATATTACCACTGAATCGTCCCCCTTGTCACTACATTGCCCATTTAATGCCGATAAATCTTCCATATCCAACACAATCAAAACGGGACACATGTCCAAATATCGCTATTGATTTGCAGCTATATTTGAATGGGCCTCCATTCACCTGAACTAAAGAGATTCGATTAAGATTCCAAGAGTAAATAGCCTTCTAAAACTACTCCATGGAACTCAGAGTAGAGATGCTAATTTGGGTAGACAAGCCAGCTGGACAAGTCTAAATAGTCTCTTCAAGAAGCTCTTTTTCCCTCGCTCTCATCTTAGCTTCCTCTTCTGCCTGCTCATGATCATAGCCCAGAAGATGAAGTATCCCATGTATAATCAGTAACGCCAGCTCCCTCTCAACCGGATGCCCCTGCTCCTTAGCCTGCGCAACTGCTTGAGGATAGGAAATGATTACCTCCCCCAGTCGAGTAATGCCGTCGGGAGGTAAAGCGAAGGATGAATCCGCTTCCCGACGGGAAACCATGTAGAAAGCCAGCACATCCGTGGGCTCATCTACACTTCGATAGTCTCGATTAAGCCTCTGTACCGTCTCGGAATCGGTAAAAAACAGGCTCACCTCATAAGGAGTAACTACCCCCTCGGCTTCAAGGACACGCCGGGCTATCCTTCTCACCCGGTCCTCATCAACCAGGCTTCCGAAGTTTCCCTCAACAGAAATCGCTATTTCCCCCGACATTGCTATTATGTCAGCCTCTTTAACACTGCCTTTTGGATTGTTGGTGGTCAAATTGCTTTACCGAGTTCTGCCAATAATTCCGACTGCTCTTCCAAAGACCATTCCCGACCACACTCACATTTTCCTTGGTAAACATTTTGATATTGCCCCCCAACAACCCCTAGTACCACCTTCCTTCCACATAAACATTCTATTGTTACATTTTGCTCCATGTTTAACTCACCTCCCTTAAATTTAGAAGCCGCAAATCTGACTTCAACTCTTCGACAGAGTATCTCTGTATTTTATCAATCTGGCTAAAAGGGTAGATAAGACACTTTATTCCCAAGTTCTCAGACTCTTGCTGGACCTTCTTCGAAAAATTCTGGGTCATCAAAAGCCCCAGCACGCATTCTGCGCCCATCTCGGTTACATAACTCCCCAACTAACAAATATCCTGGGACTTTGCATTTCCAGTTTTGACCTCTATGACGATTTTCCTATTGTAGCCAGCAGGCGTACGATCTTTGATAAGTATATCTATATGCCCTTCAGGCAAAGCTTTCTCTCCAAGAACTTCAAAATCTTTCGCCTGAAGATTATTTAGACCACAACAATCAAAGAAAGTTTGTAGATTTGTATTCAAAGTCAAATGTTGTCTAATTAAAGATTGAAGGATAAATTCCTGAAAATAGAAAACCTCCGGTGGTGATGCAAGGCTTCTATTCCAAGTAAGCATAGGATTAAATACCTCGTAGTTACCGATTGTTGAATTCTGGGTGGTCTTATTATAAATATCGCCCATCTGGGAAACCGATTGAAGTGCAGTTTGATCTGCTTGAAAATGAGCCTTCCTATACCCACCCCTCAAAAGCAAATTCTCAGCTACATAAGCGAATTCAGGCCTAACCACAGGCTCAACGAATTCACGAAGCGGACTTAGATAAAGGCGAAAAGGGAAATAATAAGTCTTGCCTGACATTCTGAAAGTCACAGAAGGCCAAGGAGGAAAGCCATCAGCGTTCTTTATAGCTTCCTTCCTTATGACCCTATAAAGATTAAAAACTCGCGCACCATACAAAAATGAAACAAAGTCGCCTTCTTGGATTTCCATAAAAGTGCATAATCCATTTATACTATTAGTAAAACCAGCCAACGCATATTTAATACACAAATCTAGGTTTGTTTTATTTGAAACTGATACTAAGAAATATGCCATTTCAATTTACCGCATATCAAATACAGTTGTCGGCTCCTCTTTAAAGTCCTCCATCCAATGTTTTATCTTTTTCGGCTTCTCAAGAGCCGAGATATTAACACCATATGTTTCAGTTATGAATTTCTCTAATTGCCTAAAAGTAATACCAAACCGCGAGCCAATCTCAGGGTCAGGCATGCCCCCTGCTTTTGCCGCCAACGCGGCTCGTCGAAATTCTTCTTCGCCATGCGTATCGCGAATGTGCTCTCCCAGGCTAGTGACCGATATGTGGCATATTGGACAAATATTATCCCCTCTATATGCGCTACTAATCGCTTGCATCTTAGGATTCATATATTTCCATTCACCAGAGACTGAGAACTCATGCATATAAGTCCAGCATATTTAGGATGCCGTTTGTCCATAGAGTAGAACTCTCAATCTCTCTTTAAGCCCAGCACAATTATAGCCCTCTGGCTGTTTTTCTTGAAGCCCTAATAGGACGTCTATTTGTCACCCCAAGCGCTAGCGAAGGGTTCCTAGACCGCTTCGCTCCACTCGCAGTGACAGGCAAGCTTATTAATCTTGCTGGCTTTATATGTCCTTAAGTTATTAGTAAAATAGCATTAATGGCGATAACACCTCTAAGGCGGCAGTATCTCAGGGTCAAGCAGAGATACCCCGGGGCTATAGTCTTCTTCCGGCTGGGCGACTTTTATGAGACCTTTGACGAGGATGCCAGGGTAGCTTCCCGCGAGTTAGACATCGTCTTAACCGGGAGAGAAATGGGTAAGGGGCAGAAAGTGCCCATGGCTGGAATACCTCATCATGCCCTGGACAACTATCTAGCTAAGCTCATCAACCGTGGCTACAAGGTTGCCATATGTGAGCAGCTCACTCCTCCTGGCAAAGGTCTGGTGGAAAGAGATGTGATTCGCGTGGTCACGCCGGGAACTGTAGTTGAGCCCGATCTGCTCCAGAGCAAAAGCAACAACTACCTGGCCAGCCTGGCTGTAGCAGGGAATGAGGCGGGGATTGCCTATGTTGACATAACCACAAGCGAGTTTGCCACAACACAGCTCAACGCCGAGAGCGTTTTGCCTGAACTGGAACGCCTTCAACCCAGCGAGCTTCTAATCGCTGAATCAGCTGAGGCGCCACAATCACTGGGAGCCACCATAACCCGACTCGATGACTACTGGTTCGATTTAGAGGTAGCCAAAGAAACCCTATTGCGGCATTTTGACGCAGCTACGCTCGACGGCTACGGCTGTGCCCAACTGCCCCTGGCTATTGAGGCCGCAGCGGCCCTACTTTCTTATGTCAAGGAAACCCAAAAAGCTGCTCTCTCACAGATGAACAGCCTCACAACCTATTCCACAGACTCCTTCATGATTCTCGACGGACAGACCCAACGGAATCTGGAGCTCTTTCAGGGCGGCAGGTGGAAAGAAAGCGGCAATTCCCTCCTCTCCGTTATTGATTTGACCAGAACAGCTATGGGTGGCAGGTTAATCAGGAACTGGCTGGCACATCCTCTTCTGGATATTGCTGCGCTGAAGCAGCGCCAGGAAGCGGTTGCCTGGTTTCATGACAATAATCTGGCCCGCCACAAGGTTACATCCCTTCTGGCAAATGTTGCTGATTTGGAAAGACTGGTCAATCGAGTGGGAAGTGGCAGAGTCATGCCCAGAGAGCTGGTTACACTTCGGGATAGCCTGGATATAATACCAGGGCTTGAGGCCACTATGGAAACCGAGGGCTCCATGGACTGGCTCCCAGCTAAATTGAGACCCTGCCTCGAGACGGTGGACTTGATTAGTAAGGCCATTACCGATGGGCCGGGAGACCTAGAACACGGTAACGTGATAAGGGAGGCTTTCTCCACTGATTTAGACGAGCTACGTCACAAATCAAAAGAGGCCAAGCAGTATCTAGCCGGTCTGGAACAGGGAGAGAGGCAGCGCACAGGGATTAAATCTTTGAAAGTAGGCTATAACCGGGTATTCGGCTACTATATCGAAGTATCACGGGCTAATCTCAGCCTGGTTCCCCAGGACTATATTCGCAAGCAGACTCTGGCAGAGGCAGAAAGGTTCTTTACTCCCGAACTTAAGGAATACGAATCTATTATCCTGAATGCGCAGGAGAAGATTTCTGAGCTAGAAGCTGCCATTTTCCAGCAGGTCTGCCAGCAGATAACTCTTGCTGCTGAGCAGATTCTGTCCACCGCCAGAGCCATCGCTCACATTGATGCTCTTTCCAGCCTGGCTGAAGCGGCACTGCAGCACAGCTATGTGAAGCCGGTACTCACCACCGAGGACACCATCGACATTAGGGCAGGGCGCCACCCCATAGTGGAGAGGAGCATAGGCAGCGATAATTTTGTCCCCAATGACACTTACTTATGCAATAAGGATCATCAAGTCATCATCCTCACCGGCCCTAATATGGCAGGGAAATCTACATACCTCAGGCAGGTAGCCCTCATCGTTCTTCTGGCCCAGATTGGCAGCTTTATACCCGCCGATTCAGCCACTATTGGTATTGTTGACCGTATCTTTACCCGCATTGGCGCCCAGGAAGACCTGGCCTCTGGACAGTCCACTTTCATGGTAGAAATGACCGAGACAGCAAATATTTTACACAACGCCAGTCCCCGCTCACTTATTATTCTGGACGAAATTGGACGCGGCACATCTACCTATGATGGGCTCTCGATAGCCTGGGCGGTCGCTGAGTTTATCCATAACCACCCAAAGCTCGGGGCAAAGACCCTTTTTGCTACTCACTATCACGAATTAGTCGATTTGACCAGCACATTGCCTAAAGTCAAGAATTACAATGTGGCCGTGTCCGAACAAGGTGACAGGATTGCCTTTCTACATAAGATTCTCCCCGGAGGCAGCGACAGAAGCTACGGCATCCATGTGGCCCAGCTAGCCGGCCTGCCCAAATCGGTAATCCATCGGGCTCAGGAAGTTCTGGCCCGGCTGGAAAGCCAGGATACCAGTAAGGGCAAGGCCTCCATGCGGAAAGCGGAGGCCACTCAACTCGCACTTTTCTCCAAAGACTACTTGCTAGCCGATGAGATCGCGAAGCTTGACGTTGATTCGATATCCCCCCTGGAAGCCATCACCAAGCTCTACGAACTGAAGCGAATAGCACAGGAGGAAGAATTAGCTTAAGCATTGGACAGACGATGCTACACAACGTAGCGAATTAAAAGGCAAAGTGGCAACTCAAAGCAGAATATTTCCGGGTTGTCGAGTTCTACTTTGCCTTTCAGACTGATTTGTTTAGGATTTGAGAGGTGCCGATGGCAAAGGACTACTACCAGATTTTGGGCGTGCCTAGAAATTCCTCGGATGAAGAGGTTAAGAAAGCTTATAGAAAGCTGGCTATGAAATATCATCCGGACCGCAACCCAGGAAAGGAGAAATGGGCTAACGATAAATTTAAAGAAATCAATGAAGCCTACGGCGTCCTTGGCGACCCTCATAAAAGAAGGCAATACGACCAGTTTGGCACAGCAGGGAACATCGGCGACATCTTCGGCAGCCCATTCACCAGGACCACATTTCAGGACATGATGAAAGATTTCGGAGGGGCTGGACTTGGCTTTGATTTCCTTGACGAAATATTCGGCGACACTCTCAGGAGCAGGGATACCTCTTTCTCCTTCAGGAACTTCGGTGGGCGCGGCGGTAGGAGATTTCAAGTCTGGCCAGGAGAGGCAATCAATCTGGAGGAAATCTTTGGCCACGCTCATGGACCCCACCTCGAGGACGTTCGCTACGAGCTTACAATCAGCAAGAAGGAAGCTGTGCAGGGAGCCAGTAAGATATTGAGCAGAAAAGGAAAGAGGCTGGAGGTAAACATTCCTGCAGGCGTAAAGACAGGCAGTGTAGTGAAGCTAAGCAATGCCCGTCGCATAACGGACGGCTTGCCCGGGGATATCCTGATTAAAGTTGTGGTTAAATAGAATGAGACCCTGAGTCAAATATCCACCACAGGCGCTTCGGCTGATGGCGTCTGTGATGGGACGCTTACCTGTGAAAGACTGAGACAATGCGAGGACTTTCGCAGAGGAAGCAGAGAGACTTTCCCAAAGTACCGACTACGAATAAATGGAGGGCTACCTGAATGATTTGCTGCCCCTCGATGATATCTTCTAGGCGATTAAGATACAAGAAATCTCATCCGCGCCAGAGTCATACATGGTCAGCGAAGTAGCTTTTACAACTGCACGATAGAGGTTTATAATTTTGATAGGTATAGAACACAAGCTGGTGACGAGGAATGGACAGCCAGGAAAATATAGTAATCACAGAGGAGCCAAGATTAAGGAATCCCTCCCTGCTTTGCGGCATGAGTGGATGGGTCGATGGGGGAGAGGCAGCCACAGGAAGTATCCGCTACCTGGTAAGCAAGCTGGAGGCGAAGAAATTCGCCGAGATACCCATCGACAAATTCCACATATCCCAAGTTGCAGGCCAGCTTTCACTCAGACCTCAAATCAAGATTGAGGATGGTATCCTTAAAGAGCACCACTTTCCTGAAAACCAGTTCTTCTACTGGACCAATATTACTGCAGATAATGACTTGGTCCTGTTCCTGGGTACGGAGCCAAATCTGAATTGGAAGGAATATTCAGACGCCGTCCTAGGACTAGTCGACAGGTTCGCGATCTCCAGAATCTACCTCCTGGGCGGGGTGCTGGACAAAGTTCCCTACACCAAAGAACCCAAGGTTTCATGCCTTTGTAGCTCCAATGAGCTCAAAGACGAGATGCAGAAATACGGCATGGAACCCATCAATTATGAGGGGCCGGGGAGATGGGGCACATCTTTACTCTACACCTGTCAGAAAAAGCGATACGAAATGGTCTGCCCCACCGTTGCAGTAAGCTACTATCCAGAATTCAATGTCATAATCTCTCGCAATCCCAAAGCGATAAGAGCAATGCTTATAAGGCTGAGAGATTTGCTACATATCAAGTTAGATCTTTCGGATCTTGATAGAGAGGGCGAAGAACTTGAGGCAAAGCTCGAGTTCATGGCCAGCCATAACCCAAAGTTCCGGGCGTACATTGAGCAGCTTGAAAAGGACTTCGTCGAGGTTAAATACGAGCAGCCCCTGGACATATCCGCTAGTGAGGCAGTACACATTGCTGAGCAATTCCTGAGAGACCGCAAGAACAGTTAGAAGTTAGCTGCCTCCAGCCAGCGATGAGGCATACAAATGAGCTTCCAGACTTATCTGCAGATTCTCAGTCGCTAACCCGTTATCGCGGTTTACTGACGCAGACACACACCCCGAGAACAGACGTAATCCACCCGGCCCTTCTAGAAGACGTCAAAGAATCGAACCTGAAAATCGCAAACAGGCACAACTAATTTAGGGACCACCCGTACCTGAAACACTGACAAGGTCTCTTCTGTCTTATAACCAACACTTCTGCCGTTTTCGCTTCGGCTATGAATATGAGGATAAGAGACTCCAGCCCCGACAGCAACAACCAACCGCGCTACGCATCGTTAACCCTTTCAGCCAGCGCCCACACCCTGACCTCAGTTGCTTCATGCGCAGCAACAAGAACAAACATGACTCTCATCTGAGCAAAGACCAGCGTCAAAACGTGCTACCCTCCACCTCCAGAGCATATCAACTACCAAAATGGCTTCTGGGTGAGCCAAAAGTCCAGAGCCCACCCCTTCCACACTCACAAACACGGCAAAAACGCCGACCACACAGATATGGCGACCAGCCACAGCTTCGAAAGACTACGGCCGAGCCCAACAGCCAGCTGTTCTAAGTAAATTCAGCAAGTAACCCTAAATTCCTAGGCCTTCCCTATTCTGTATACTTTTGTACCACAGACCGGGCAGACACCTTGCACTGCAGGCCTGCCATTCTTCAGTGTAACTTGCTTTGGAGACTTCATCTCAACCTTTTTTCTGCACTTCATACAATAAGCTGTTGCCATCGAATCCTCCCTCCTGATTGCGTATTTATTCTATTATTGTCACATGAGTGAATCGTTGTCAATAGTATTTAGGTCAATTTTAAGAAAATTCCAATATCTTGCTATATATCCGTATGTTCATTCCCAACTCTCTTCATATACTCTGGAACCCACTCTGCCTTCTGTCAAAAGATCAGTGTCTCACCGGCAGGCAAGCAGCATAGTTCCCCACAGCTCGGCTCATGAAGCCTTGCGCTTCCTCATACGAAAGAAGTCTAGATTATATTCCTCAATCAGAGCTGCGTCGGCGAAGCTGAAATACCTATTATCGCCTATTATGATGTGGTCAATCACCTTAATTTGCATTACATTTCCCGCAAAGACCAAATCTCTGGTTATGTCTTTATCGTTGTCGCTGGGCTCGGGGTTGCCTGCAGGGTGGTTATGGGCGAAAATTAGAGCAGCAGCATCGTGTTTGATGGCCTTCGCGATGATTTCTCGCGGATATACGGCGCTGGCATTTAATGTTCCTTCAAAAAGATCCTCCACCTCGATAATCTGATTCTGAGAGTTAAGGAACATCACTTTAAACACTTCCTTATTGCGGTCTCGCATCGAATGGTACAGGTAGTCAAAAACCGCCTTGGAGGACTTGCAATAGGGCTTGTCGAGAATCTGCTCTTTGAGAAATTGTCTGGCTACTTCCTGGACGAGCCTGATTCCAAAAATATTAGCCGGCCCAACGCCCCTAATTCCCCGTAACTCATCTGAGGAGGCTTCTAAGACTCCCCTCAGAGTCTTGAATCTGTCCATTGCATTCTTTGCTGCCTGTTTGCAGTCCCTACGAGGAGTACCTATGCTGAGCAGCAATTCGATAATCTCATAATCGTGGAACCCCAAAAGCCCGGACTTAAGGAACCTCTGCCGTAATCTCTCTCTATGCCCTTCTTGGGTATTAGCTTCCATCATCCCGTTTGTCCTAAATTATATACTTCAACTATAATTGTGGGAACTGAGGTTACATTGTGACGCGATATTATATCTGGACCATAGGCTGCCAGATGAACAAGGCTGAATCACACTGGATAGCCAACTACCTCGACGGCGCTGGTTATCAAGCCGCGACTTACCTACAGGACGCTGATTTGATAGTACTCAATACCTGCGTGGTAAGGCGAAGTGCCGAGGATAGGGTTCTGGGCACCTTGGGTCTCGTGAAAGGATTGAAAAGACTGCGCCCTCAACTCTACATCCTGGTGACCGGATGCTTCGTTGATTCTAATATCGAGGGACTGAAAAGGCGCTTTCCCCATGTGGACTTGTTTTTCAAACCGGGAGACTATTCTGAGCTGACCAGCTGGGCTCTACAGCGAGGAATTTCTCCTGTCGAAGAACGATTAGTTCACGCAGTTCACGCCCGGCCAGACTCCTCGTCGGCTTTGCTGCCCCATAAGGACACGAATCACACAGCTCGCAACTCCACTTCCTCAGCTGTCTCCCCATACGCACTCGTGCCCATTATCCAGGGCTGCGATAATTTCTGCTCCTATTGCATTGTCCCTTACAGGAGGGGGAGAGAAAGGAGTCGTCCCCTGGAAGAGATAACCTCTGAGGTCAAGACATTGGCGAGGCAGGGAGCAAGAGAGGTTACTTTGGTAGGGCAAAACGTCGACTCTTACGGACACGACTTGCCCGAGCACCCGGACCTAGCTGATTTGCTGACCAAGTTGAATAGCACTGACGGCTTGGCCAGGATTCGATTCCTCACGAATCATCCCAAAGATATGAGCCTGAAACTCATCAAGACCATCGACTCTATGGACAAAGTCTGTGAACACCTGGAGCTGGCTGTCCAAGCAGGTGACAATGACATACTAAAGCACATGAGACGAGGGTATACTGTAGAGCAATACAAAGAGCTCATCAGGAATATCAGAGGTCATATACCCGAAGTATCATTAAGCACTGATGTCATTGTAGGTTTCCCAGGAGAAACGGAGGAACAGTTCGAGCGGACTTTTCGCCTCCTGCAGGAAATTAGGTTCGACGTTGTTCATTCAGCTGCCTACTCTCCCAGGCCTGGCACCATCGCGTCGCGGGAATATGAAGATGATATACCCCCAGAGGTCAAGAAAAGAAGGCTTAATGAAATTGAAAAGCTTCAGGCCAGTATAGCTGGGGAGATAAATTCACAACTGCTGGGCAAGACTGTCGAAATACTTGTCGAAGGTAAGAAGAAAGGAAAATGGTATGGACGCAGTAGAAGTGATAAACTAGTCTTTTTCGAAGACCCTGGCAATTGGCTGGGCCAGCTAATCCAAATCGAGATCGAAAAGACAAGTCCCTGGTCACTGCAGGGAAGAGCTAAATATAGAAGTTGAGAAGTCAAATAAGAAGGAGATAAAGAATGCCCACAGAAGGAACAGACTCAACAAGCATAATCCCAATGATTATTTTCCTGGTAGTCATCTTTGCCGCGATGTATTTCCTTATGATAAGACCCCGACAAAAGCAACAGAAGGAACATACACAGCTAACGCAGGAGCTGAAAAAGGGAGAAAAAATCATTACCGTAGGTGGAATCTATGGCCAAATTGAAAGTGTGGCTGAGGATACTGTAGTTATCAAGCTAGAATCGGATGCCACCCTGAGGCTGGCCAAAAGTAGCATAGCCGGGAAGCAAGGTGCCCAACAACAGGTAGTAGAAAGAAAATCCGGCCTTTTCGGTTAATAAGTCGCCTCTACAGCAGCAAGCGTAAATGAATAGCACTAAACAAAGCGAAGAGAGCATAGCCAGGCTGAAAAAGAAACTCAATGCAATTATCGTCGCTCATAACTATCAACGACCTGAGGTTCAAGATATTGCTGACTTCACGGGTGACTCGCTTGAGCTGGCAAGAACATGTGTTGGCACAGGAGCAGAGGTAATCGTCTTCTGCGGAGTCAGCTTCATGGCAGAGACAGCAGCTATCCTTAATCCCTCTGCCACTGTGCTTCTGTCCCATCGTGATGCTGGCTGCCCTTTAGCGGATATGATTGATGTGGATAGGCTACGGCAATGGAAGAAAGACAACCCAAGTGCTGCTGTAGTAGCCTATGTCAATACTAGCGCGGCAGTTAAGGCCGAGAGCGACTTTTGCTGTACTTCAGCCAATGCAGCTGAGGTTGTAAATGCAGTGCCCAATGAAGAGGTCCTCTTCATTCCTGATTACAATCTCGGACACTACGTTTCCACCAAGACCGCCAAGAAGATGATTCTCTATCCTGGCTTCTGCTATGTTCATGACAGGATTACCACTGAGCAGGTCAAACAGGCTAAGGAGCGTTTCCCTCAGGCTAAATTATTGGTTCATCCTGAATGCCGCCCTGACGTTATAAAGCTGGCTGATGCCGCCTTATCCACCTCGCAAATGCTTCGCTACGCCAGACAAAGCAATGATAAGACTTTCCTTATTGGGACAGAAGAGGGTATGTTACATCCTCTCAGAAAGCAGAATCCGGAAAAGGAGTTCCACATCCTGGCTCCTGATTTCGTCTGTGCCGATATGAAGAAAACGACGCTGGAAATGGTCCTGGAGACTATGCAGACCGGTCGCAATGTGGTCACTATTCCTGAGGACACCAGGCTGAGAGCTAAGCAGGCAATTGACCGGATGCTTGAGATAACCTGAAAAGGAACGAATTAATACGTTTCACAACTCAGTCGCATAGTTGTTCAAATGGTTAAGGTGCGCGGATGAATCACTACGATTACATCATAGTAGGGAGCGGTATTGCTGGGCTCTACATTGCCCTGCTCGCTATAGAGCGAGGCAGCGTGCTGATTTTGACTAAGGGAAGCATAGATGACTGCAACACCAGATATGCCCAGGGAGGCATCGCAGCTGCCATGGGGAAGGAGGACTCTCCCGAGCTTCACTTCAAAGACACCATGGCGGCAGGGGATGGTCTCTGTGATGCTGAGGCCGTACGGATTCTGACCAATGAGGCTGCAGAGTGCATCGCTGATTTGGTCAGATTTGAGGTCCCTTTCGATACCCTTAATGGTGAAATTACCTTCACGAGGGAAGCAGCTCACAGCGTGCCCCGCGTGATTCACGCCGGCGGGGATGCCACGGGAGAGCATATAGAGGTCACCTTATCCAGACAGGTCAGGTCGAGACCGGTTAAGGTTCTGGAGTATTGTCTGGCTAACCAGATTCTGGTGGACAACGGCAAGGTAAAGGGATTAAAGGCCCTTGATTGCCGGACTGGCTCCGTAGAGGAGTACCATTGTAATTTTCTTGTTTTAGCCACTGGCGGTGCCGGGAGGCTATTCAAATACACTACCAATTCCGACGTGGTCACGGGAGATGGGATAGCTCTCGCCTTTGAGGCTGGTGCTGAAATAAGCGATATGGAATTCTTCCAGTTTCATCCTACAGTCCTGCGCTTGCCTGGAGTGGCGCCGTTCCTCATTTCTGAAGCAGTAAGGGGAGAGGGTGGCATACTTAAGAATGTAGAAGGTTATCGCTTCATGCCCGACTACGTGGCTGAAGCGGAGCTAGCGCCTAGGGATGTAGTGGCCCGTAGCATCGTCTATGAGATGAAAAAGACTCACAGCGACAGAGTCTTTTTGGACGTCACCCATTTGCCTCCCAGGCTAATAACCACCCGGTTCCCGCACATCTATCGTTTCTGCCGAGCTCACGGCCTGGACATTACTAAAGGGCTTATCCCGGTAGCCCCAGCAGCCCATTACCTTATGGGAGGAGTCAAGGTAAATGAGTGCGGTGAGACAAATCTCCCGGGTCTATTTGCTGCCGGCGAGACAGCCTGGACAGGGGTACATGGTGCCAACAGACTAGCCTCAAATTCGTTACTGGAATCAGTCGTTTTTGGCAAACGGGTGGTAGAAAGAACTGATAGCATTTCGAAGCATGCTATTGCGAACGAGCCCCTGCAACATGCCAAGTGCTCCCCCGAGGCCGAACCACAGGCAAAACAAAAGACGCGGGCAGAATTATATATCCTTCCCAATCGTGAACCAATACCAACCCCAGCAGTGCTCAATTTGCCTAACCTGCAGTCCCTTATGTGGCAAAACGTGGGCATCATCCGTTCCGGTGAGAGCTTGAGCGAGGCAGCAAAGATCCTTGCTACCTGGCAGCGCTCTTTATCTCAACCTACCGACTGTAGCTCTTACCAAATGAATAACCTAATATTATGCGCTCGCCTGATGACCGAGGCTGCCCTCCTACGAAAGGAAAGCCGCGGCGCCCACTTTCGCACTGATTTTCCTCATCCTTCAGCAGCGTGGCAAAAAAACATAATCTTCAAGCACAATGATGCTGATCGAACCTGATATTAAGGCGGCCATCGAGCGCGCTCTGGCTGAAGACCTGGGCGGTGGCGACATCACAACTGAGGCTCTAATACCAAGTGAGCAGAGGGGAACCGCCTCCATTGTGGCCAAACAGAAAGGCATTTTAGCCGGAATCCACATAGCCGAAGAAGTTTTTCACAGTGTTGATCCCCAATTGACTATGAATATTATCATTGAAGACGGGGCTTCGGTGGGACGGGGCAGCACAGTCGCCAGGATAGATGGCAGGGTTGCTAGTATCCTTCACGCAGAGAGAGTAGCTTTAAATTTTCTGCAGAGCTTGAGCGGCATTGCCTCAGCCACAGGTCGCTACGTGGAAGCTGTTAAGGGGTTACCGGTAAGCATTATGGATACTAGAAAAACCGCTCCGGGTTTAAGATCGCTGGAAAAGTATGCCGTCAGAGTCGCTGGCGGCAAAAATCACCGTATGAATCTGAGCGAGGCGCTTCTGATTAAAGATAACCACCTGGCAGCTCTTCGTAGTCTAGGATTAAGCCTACCGCAAATTGTAGCGAAGGCCAAACAAGCTTCAAAAGGCCTCAAGGTGGAGGTGGAGGTCCAGACCCAGCAAGAAGCTGAGGAAGCGGCTAAAGCAGGGGCGGATATAATCATGCTTGACAATATGTCTTTGCAAGAAATGCGCCAGGCAGTTAAAGCCGTTGATGGTCGTGCTTTAATCGAAGCGTCCGGGGGTATAACTCTGGATAGAATCCGAGCTATCGCTGAAACAGGCGTGGATTTCATTTCCGTTGGCGCGATCACCCATTCGGCCGAAGCTCTAGATATCAGTTTGGAACTGGAGCCAAGTGATAAATACCGTTAAGTGTTTTTGAACCCCCTAACCAAGCGGAACAATCAAAGGAATGCCTTTCACCTCCTCTACCACAGCTTCCACTCCGTAAACTTCCTTGATAATCTGAGGACTGATTGTGCGTTCTCCTTGAGAATATATTATGCCATCTTTCATCACTATAAACTTATCGCAATAGCGAATAGCCAGATTTATCTCGTGCATCACGATTATAGAAGAAATACCCTCTTCATGAACTATCTTCCTTACCACTTCCATGACCTCGATCTGGTTTTTTATATCAAGGTTATTTGTCGGCTCATCGAGGAGGAGTATACTTGGCTTTTGAACTAGAGCCCTCGCCAATGCCACTTTCTGAAGCTCACCCCCGCTAAGCTCGTTCGTTCGCCTTAAGGAAAATTTTTCTATCCCCATCAATCTCAAAGTCTCCTCCACAATCTTGTAATCCTCTTCGCTGGCTCCCCAACTTATGTAAGGCTTTCTCCCAAGCAGAACAGCATCAAAAACCGTCATGAAATTTGCCTCGTTAATCTGGGGAACATAGCCTATCTTCTTAGCTATTTCATTTTTGCCAAATAACTCGGCAGGCACACCTTCAATCATTATTGTCCCTTTCCTTGGCTTCAAGATTCTATTTATGCACTTTAGCAAAGTCGATTTACCGGCGCCGTTAGGGCCCAAGATGGATACAAGCTCCCCCGCTTCAATCCCAAATTTTACCTCTCTAAGTATAGGGATGCTGTCATAGGAAAATTCAACTCCTTCTACGTCCAATATCATCTCAAATCCTCCCCTTCATTTTTGCCAGCAAATAAATGAACATTGGCGCCCCCATGAAAGAGGTGAGGACTCCTACAGGTAAAATTACCGGGGCGACAACTATCCTCGCCAGGGTATCGGACAACAAAAGAAGAAGGCCACCAAGAAGAGCTGAGATTGGAATTAGAAACCTATGGTCTCCTCCTATTATAAGCCTGACAATATGAGGAGCTACAAGACCAATGAATCCAATTATGCCTACAATTGCGACCCCTACGGCAGTTACCAAGGAAGCTAAAAACATCCCTACAAGTCTTGTTCTTTCAACTGCTACGCCTAAGCTTTTTGCTGTTCCCTCCCCGCTTTCTATGGCATTATAGTCCCAGCGTTTAAACAAGAAGTAAACAAGGGAAGGAATTAGCACTGCTGCAGCTATCCCAATTTCGTGCCAGATAGGTCTTCCAAGGTCTCCAAAACTCCAGTAGACCATGGCGGCAAGCGTCTCCGCCTCAGCAAAATATTGAATTAGGGTAGTTGCCGCCGTAAAAAGCGAGCCCATAGCAATCCCAGCTAAGACCATAGCCCCAGGACCCAATCCCCTTAGCCTTGCCAGAAGAAGTATTGCTATTACCCCGATTAAAGCGCCTAGGAAGGCAAAGATCGCTACAATATATGGATTATTTATGAAAATCCTCCCTGTGCTCTCAGCAAAACCAACTGAGAAGAGGATTATGGCCAGGGATGCCCCAAACATTGCTCCTTGTGAAATCCCCATAGTAAACGGTGAAGCGAGGGGATTCCTGAGAAGGCATTGCATCACTGCTCCGGAGACAGCTAAACCCGCTCCAATGACTATGGCTGCTGTAATTCTTGTTAGACGAATATGCCATATGGCGAGGATAGCCTTTTCTGAACCCTCACCAAGAAGAGTCCTCATCACATCTCCGAGGGATAAAGAATATGAGCCGACATTGAGAGCCCAAATAGAGCCCAAAGCGATAAGAAGGACAAGAACGAAACCGAAAATCGTCCTCTTCGCTACATATCTCTTATATTCCCTGATTAAGTTTGAGTTCATGGCTTGATCGGCAATGTAGCCGTCGGGATTACTCCTCCAACTTTACCCTTCTCAAGGTCGACCTTCCCATATCCTCCATAGCCATTCTCAATTTCGCTATAGAGTGGTTTACCCAAAAGGACTTTATAAATATCATCGGCTTTCTTTGTCGCGTCAATATCTGTAAATCTATCAGGATAGAGAACCTTTCCAATGTAGTATGTATCAGCCAAAGCAGTTCCAACATTGCTTGCGTAGAAGTTGAAAGGAACCGAGCCGTAAACACTCCCATTCTTGAAGGCCTTGAGCGCCTGGTAAAACCCCGGATTCTTATCGTAATCTTGCTTTATCAGCACAAATCCACCCTCGTCAATGAATATGACATCTGGGTCCCAATCCAACAATTTCTCTTTGTCGATGACTACGTGCTCCTTTTCTCCAAGCTCATCAACCACGCTTCGGGCGTTCACAAGGACGAAAGGTAGAAAATTTGCCTCAGTGCTATCTATGCCATGTGCCCCCCCTGAGCCAACCCCACCGTAATAAGCTGTAGGCTCCTCTTCCTCAGGAATATCGTTGGTTCTGGATTTCAAGTCTTCTTGAGTATTATTCAGAAAGCTGATTAGTTCGCTAGCACGGTTTTCTTTTCCAAGTATCTTCCCAGCAAGCTCAAGCGATCTGCAAAAAGGCTCTAATGTGACTGTCCCGGCTGCCCCACCGTAGCTTAGAATCACTACGGGGATATTTGTCTTGCTTTGTATACTATCCGCTATCTCGGACTCAACGTAGGTCATAAACACAACATCAGGACTGAATTCAATGAGAGCTTCGGCATTGGGAAGCTTCCCAGGACCACCTTCACCTACAGAAGGTAGACTCTCGAACTCTTCCCCATATACCATAGCATAAGGCCTCCCAATAGGCTCATTTCTCTTCTCAAAATCCTCAACCCCTATAACTCTATCGGTTGCATCCAGGTAACTGATGATCCTGAGAGCCCCCGGCCCGGCACAGACTATCTTATCAACATTCTCTGGAACCTCAACTACTCTCTCCTCCATGTCCGTTATCTTCACCTTCGTTGAGGTAGTTGAGGCTGGACCAGCGCATCCTGAAAATACGATGGATAATAACATAGCTAAAGCTAATAGACTTGTAATTACCTTTGCTTTCACATGAATCCTCCTTTGTACAAAGTTGTCCAAAAATTTTAGCTATTAATCCTGTTTCACCCAGCCTTTTTGCGAGTTGTTGCACTAAGCAGTAGAAAGAATGCGATCTGGCGCACCTTCACCCATGATCCCCTCCTTTCTCTATTGATATGCCGTTCCCCGCTAGTTGGTAGTACTCTTGCCTAGTGCAGGGAATACAGATTGGCTTGCTATCTTCACTACGGACTCGTGTCTCCATAACGCTTTCGCCGTATTTTGTCTCTACGATTGTGATTGTTTCCTCCATGCCAGTAGAACGGACAGCTAGTTCATTCACGGCACGAGCCGCTGCTTTTACACCAACAGCTAAGAACGGGCAGAAATGACCATTAAGCATGCCACTTGTCATCAATAGTCTACCTAGATCATTGGTAGCTATAGATTCCTCATTTTCCTGCCTGTGATTCTGTACTCTTGCGGTATTCAAAGTTACCTCCTGCTTCAGTTATTGCAATTAGTTGCAATAACTTGGGGAAAAAATTATTTCATTAGTTCAGTCTCATTCAGTGCTGTCCAGTCTGACCAACCCCCTTTGAGTGGAGCCTCTTGCCAGGACTGCACTTCACTCCGGCGTTTAGCCTGTTCGATATATTCCAGCGCTCGATAGACCCACACAGGAAACCTCGCTTCTCTTGCATCATCGTAACCTAACACGTAAGGTTTAATATCAATTACTGGAGTGTTATTGTATGCTTCTAATCCTGCAACTACTGGAATGTTCTTGTCCCTTTTTAACACTTTGACTGTGGCTAAATCTATTAAGTTTGGTCTTATAGGGGACCTCCTAGCAAAGAAGCCGATTACAGGGAAATCCTTTTTCGCCATCGGGTGTCCTTTTAAGGCAGCGCCTCTCCATTCTGAACGGTCGATCCAATAAATAATGATGGCATGCGAAAACTCCTCTATTCCTTCCAGACCCTCGGCATATCTATCGTTTACAATTATTTCTGAAATCTGGTCCTCGTAATTTAGCGGTATCTCGTGCTTTAAGTCATTTCTCGCTCTCGTAATAAGCCGTACTTTGAAATCGTACTGATTTTGAGCCATTCGCCCATCCTTGCTTTTATTGCAATGACTAGCTATTGCAATTATTTGCAATAGGCCGGAAAAAAATTATTCAACTCCCATTTCTACGAAGGAACCACGTGTTGAGACTCAATCTGATTTCGTCGCATTCCATATTGCTTCCATCGCTTTCGGACACACAAAACCAAGTCAAATGCTATCGCGGCCCTCTATCTTTGTCAAGTTCTAGCAGGCCCTTGGTTATTGTCAGGATTTTGCGATACATCTCCACTCTCCCTGATGAGGATTGAGATATCTTACAACCGACAGCGGCGGCAGGCTAAACCCGGATTCTCATCACCTGTAGCCTATGCGCAGAAACACTATCCCAGACTGGTGGCAGCGTTAATAGCGACGCGTCCACTGTTGCCATTCGACCCTAAATGCACTAAGATAAACGCTGTTCTTGTAGCAACAAAATAGGAGAATTCTATGACCCGAAGCTCAGCAAAAAGGCCCCAACTTGATACAACCTTGGCTACCAACGAGTGGTTACTACAAACCCTGGAGCGCGTTAAATCGGGCGAGCTGTCTCCTCTTCAAGGCGTGCAAGAATTGAGTATCCTTCCTTACGAGGAGTTGGTTTCTGCCAAACCTGACCATCACCGCAGCTTACGTCTTGATTTTCCCGAAGTAATCTTTGGACAGGGCAAGACTATGCAACAGATAATCACAATCGCTGACAAGCTCTCTACGCATTCCGATAGACTATTGATAACCAGAGTGAGTCAGAATACTTTTAGGGCCGTCAAGAAAAAAATACCGGATGTGACCTATAACTCTCTATCCAAAAGCATTATTCTTAAGCGTAATCAGACCACTCCTCGTCCGGGAGTTACCGTTGTGGCTGCCGGCACCGCTGATATACCGGTAGCTGAGGAAGCGGCAGTGACGGCCGAACTGATGGGCAACAAGGTGGAAAGGGCGTACGATGTTGGTGTCGCGGGCATCCACCGCTTATTGGAAAAGCTGCCCCAGTTACGGCAGGCCAAGGTAATAATCGCTGTAGCCGGTATGGAAGGAGCCCTACCCAGTGTTATTGGTGGGCTTGTTCCCATACCTATAATCGCTGTGCCAACAAGTGTTGGGTATGGAGCCAGTTTCGCCGGCTTGGCGCCACTTTTAACCATGCTCAATAGCTGTGCTCCGGGTGTAGCTGTGGTTAACATTGACAATGGCTTCGGCGCTGGTTATATCGCTGGACAGATTAATCGTAGCTCATGGCGAAGACTGAAGAGAAGCTGGCAAGTTTGAAAGATCTCCTCACCGAGATGAGGTCGGTGCTTATTGCCTATTCTGGCGGTGTAGATAGCACTTTCTTAGCATCTGTTGCAGGTGAGGTGCTTGGACAGCACGCTTTGGCTGTCTTAAATTGCTCACCACTTTACCCACCTCATGAACGCGAGGGCGCAGAAGCTCTGGCCAGACAGCTTGGTTTTAGCTTTACGACTATTGACGGTAACGAGCTGGAAAACCCACAGTTTGTTGCGAATACACCTGACCGTTGCTATTACTGTAAAATAGAATTGTTTCAACAGCTACGGAAGATTGCTTCTGTTGAGGGTTTAGACTGGGTCGCCGATGGCTCCAACCATGATGACGTTGGTGATTACCGCCCGGGCAGAAAAGCCTTAGCCGAGTTGGATATCCGCAGCCCTCTCTGTGAAATTGAGCTAACTAAGGACGAAATTCGCAGGCTATCCAAGAAAAGAGGTCTACCCACATGGGACAAGCCGTCATCACCCTGCCTGGCGTCGCGCATCCCTTATGGCACTTCCATTACCCTCGATATCCTCCGTAGAATAGCCAACGGAGAGCGTTATCTGCGAAATCTGGGCATTCATGATTGCCGCTTACGCCATCATGGTAACATCGCTCGCATCGAGGTTGATGAGAAGGGTATGTCATTACTCCTGAAGCGTCAACCACGCCGGGATCTCATCAAACACATTAAAGCCCTAGGTTATACGTATGTCACGCTCGACCTGGGGGGATACAGGAGCGGCAGCTTTAATGAACTTCTTGACAGAGACATTATAGGAGGTGACTAATATGGCAAAGGCAGCTTATTTCGACTGTTTCTCGGGCTGCAGCGGAGACATGCTCTTGGGTGCCCTTATTGATGCTGGGCTGCCCCTAGAGACATTACAAAAAGGATTACGGAGCCTCGCTGTCCGGGACTACAAGCTCTCTGCAGAAAAGGTGAAGCGGTCAACAATCACTGCCACAAAATTCACTGTGACAATCGACAAGGGGGAAGTCCAACCAGCCCGTTTCCTAAAAGACATATTAATGCTGATCGCAGCCAGCAAACTTCCCAAGAACGTGAAGAATACCGCCAGCACTGTTTTCCAACGCTTGGGGGAGGCTGAGTCAAAGATGCATGGCATCCCTATGGAAAAGGTCCATTTCCACGAAGTAGGAGCTGTCGACTCTATTATAGATATTATCGGAGTGGCATTCGGACTGGACGCGCTCAAGATAGAGCGCTTTTACTCATCTGCGTTACCTCTGGGGAGTGGCACTATTTCGGCAGCACATGGCATCCTGCCTGTGCCAGCCCCCGCGACACTACGACTTATAGAACTGTCCAACGCCCCAGTCATCGACTTCCCAAAGCAGTCCCAACCTGAGGCAGAACTGGTTACGCCTACAGGGGCGGCGATCGTTAGCACGCTGGCAAGATTTGCCAGACCCAGCATGACCATAGAGAAGGTTGGATATGGGGCTGGAGATAGGGATTTCGAAGGTTGGCCCAATGTCATGCGTATCTGGATTGGTGATGAAATAGAATCTGCCAACAGTGAAGCTCTGATCTTGCTGGAGACGAATGTCGATGACACGAGTCCGGAAATCTACGGGTACCTAATGGAAAAACTCTTTAATATGCAAGCTATTGATGTTTGGTTTACACCCATACAGATGAAGAAAAACCGCCCGGCGGTGATGCTGAGTGTTCTTGCTCCCAGACACGCCGAATCTGATTTGACTCAAACAATAATGCGAGAGACTTCAACAATGGGGATAAGGGTGAGCCCTGTTTTTCGGCACATTACTGAACGAGAAATAATTGCATTTGACTCCAGCCTAGGGCACACGAAGGTAAAAGTCAAGCGCTTCATGGGCGATATAATTAGCATTCACCCGGAGTACGAGGAATGCCGCCGCATTGCTATGGAACGGAGCATCCCCCTGCAAGAAGTCTATCGCTCCATAGAGACCGAAGCCCGTAGATATCTGAAGGGCTAGCACTCGTAACCGATTGAAATCATCGAGCAACAACTAAGGCAGCCTGAATTCAGCTAGTGTAACAGCTAATTCTCCCTAAAATTACCCTGCCTAAAATAAGAAGGCAGTGGCAGTCATGAAGAAGAGCCCCCAATAAACGCAGCTCAAAAAGGAGCTAGATAAACTTTGCCGTCCTGGCTCTGTCCTTTGACTAGCTCGCAGTGTCTTAGAATAGCAATTTGGTTTTCCAATTCTTGCTGAGGAAGCGACACTACAGCGGAAAGCTCCTCAAAGGCAACTTTACCTTTTGATTTGATGAAATCGTAAATTGCTCTTTGCTGCGCGGTTAACCCTTCTGCTCCTTGAAGCCCAGCCAATTTTCGAAACCGCTTGGCCGAGTACACTGCCCAAGGATCGCAGCCTTGAACACGGTGGCTTAATTCCTCATCTTCTGAGCGGAGTCTGCTTTCCAAGCTATACCCTCTTCAATACTCAGGACGCTGCGACTAAGCGCAATGATTGAGCGAAAACAACTAATCCTTCTCCAACTGTACTCTAGACTTCAAGAAGTCTATTTGGCGCACCCGCCCATGGAACATTAACGTTTCCCCAAACAGGGTCTCAACTTGCACCCGGTCGCCATCGATAATCATGCGGGCAATATCTTCCACAATTGCTTCATCACTTTCTGCAGACTCATATACATCAAAAAGCTTAGCCATACACATTTCAACACCCCTCCTTTTTCTCTACTGAAGGCGCATCTAGTAAAGTCTGCCGTGCCTTTTCCAGTTCATAGCTGGCTTCAGCCATCCTGGCAGCCGCTCTCAAAACACGCTGTGCTACCTCACCATGTAACAAATTGGCCTTGCTGGCCCATTGACGGAAGTCATGCTCATGCTCCCTGTTGTGCTTGATCCAATAATCAAGCAAGATATGCGACCTTTGCGAAACCTCGTTGCGAAACGCGGCCTCGCCCCCAACACTCAGCTGCGCTTGTTTGCTTGCCTTACGGCAGTCCCCACATTCCCCTGAGATAGCTAAATGCCTCAAATCGGCATCAAAATCATAATCGCCAAGTAAGATATCTCTCAAGGGGTATAATACCGCTTCGTCCAAATCTGTTATCTTGCCACAGGTGCGGCATACAAGGTGGTGATGATGACTCTTTTCAGCAAGGTGATAACGTACGCGCTCTTCGCCAAAATCGGTTTCCGTTACCAAATTCAACTCTTTTAGCAACTCCAGAGTGCGATAGACAGTGGAGATGTTGCTGTAAGGGTAGCGGCTATGCAACTGCTGGTAGATCTGTTCAGCGCTCACGTGCCCATCAGCCTCTTCAAGCGCCTCTATAACGAGCATCCGCTGTGGAGTCAAACGATACCCTCTTTCCTGCAATACTCTGTGGCAGCTCATAGAAACTAATTCTAACAGACTGAAAGGATTATCGCAACGAGTTGCTGATGCAACTGATTACTTACTGCTGCTGCTTGCTCTCCAGCAACAAAGTCACCGGCCCATCATTATGTATCTCCACCAGCATATGCTCCCGAAAAAGCCCGGCCTCTACTCTTAGCCCGGTGGCGCGAAGTTGCTCCAGAAAGAACTCGTATAAGCCCTTAGCCTCATTTGCTGGGGCCGCCTGGGTGAAGCTGGGCCTTCTCCCTTTACGCAAATCAGCCAGGAGAGTGAACTGGCTTATCACTAACATCTCTCCACCTATTTCCAATGCAGAAAGACCAATTTCGTTTGCTGCGTCAGCAAAAATGCGCAGACTGGCTACCCTGTTCGCCAGATATCGGGCATCGCCTTCTGAGTCGCCTCTAGCAACTCCGAGGAACACTACCAATCCACGGCCAATTTTGCCTATTGTACTATTATTCACGCTCACTGAAGCCTTGCTAACCCGCTGTACCAGTACCTTCATTCTAATATTAACAGTCACGTCTCCACGCCCCGGCCGACCCCGACTTGCAATAATACCATAATATTGCTCTGGCAGGTGAATTTCCCTACGACAAGTCTCCAGATTCCTTAAGGCATAAGAAATATGCTTCAGGACTCTGATCTTCACGCAAGAAATACAGATTGTCTACTACCCTCCGGAGTCTTCTGTGAAAATCCAGTTGAACGTATAGTCACAAATCTCTGAGCTGTTACACCCAGACAAGAGCCAAGCAGCTTCGATTATGGCCACGCGAATTTGACATTGAACTAAATTTGAAAGTAAACTAGCGGAAACACGTGCGAGGTGGCACTATGCAGAAGTCAGTTGTTTCCATAGTAAAAGGAACTGATGCCGAAGAAATGGTTGAGGAGGCGCTTACACTACTAGGAGGAGTGGACGCACTAATCAAACCTAAATCAACGGTGGTCATTAAGCCGAATGCCGGCCATGACTATCCCCCCGAAACCAGCGTCTGCACAAGCCCGGAGGTAGTTGCCGCCACCATCAAGGTGCTGCGTAAAGCCGGGCCGAAACAGATCATCCTGGCTGAGTCGTCAGCCATTGGGAACGACACCTTCAAATGTTTGAAGGTAAGTGGAATAGGCAAGGCCGCAGAGGATGCCGGGGTGGATAAGATTATCGATATTAAGAGTGATAAGGACCTTATAAGTATTCCCATTAGAGATGCTCGATCCGATATGACCAGGGCGGCTTTCCCGAGATTCCTTCTCGAGGCAGATCATATAGTGAACCTGCCAATCTTTAAGACACACTCCAGCATGGTCTTCACCTGTGCGCTTAAGAATATGAAAGGAACGGTGCAGGATAAGTTTCATTATCTTATGCACCAAACAGATCTGGCTAAGGCCATGATGGACCTTTGGTCAGTTATGAAGGCTGACCTCACCATAGCAGATGTTATCCGGCCGGCAGCGGGTTTCGGACCTCACTCGACATATCCAACGCACGTAGGCGTCATTGTTGCCGGCAAAGACCCTGTAGCTATAGACGCCACTATATGCCGTATTGTTGATTTGGACATTAATCAGGTGCCCTACTTCGAACCTGCGGTGGAACGAGGTTTAGGCAATTTTGCCGAGGACATGATAGAAATCCGCGGCAAGACAATAGAAGAGGTATTCCATCCGATATGGCTACCCTACCTGAAAGGACTCGACTCCTGGCCGGAATACAACATCCTTTGGGATGGTTCCTGCAGCAGTTGCCAGGGAGTAGTGGCCATGAACATGGAAAAACTAAAGGCGCTTGGTGAGTACGATAAGAATGCCGGAGCCTACATCATCCTTGGCCGTCCGAAGGAGATGCCCAAAGACGTAGATCCGAAAAACGTTATCCTGGTTGGTACATGTGTCAAGAAATACCACCGTCAGGGTGTGTACGTTGATGGGTGTCCTCCGCTGGAACCCTTCCCTCTCTGGGCTGTGGTTGACCGTAAGGACTATACCGAGATAGAGCAGCTGGACAGGGAAAGAATGGCTAGGGAGGATGTGATTTTTAGGAAGTATATGGCGAAACTTGCGGAGGAGTTTGAAGAGTCCAGACTAGAAGAGCGTAGGAAGACCAAGTCCAAAGAGAAACAGAAGAAGGGTTAGCCTCCGGCAGCCAATCCTTCTGTAAGTATTCTCCGAATGGCCAAGACTGGTTTCTGCACCTGATACCTGGTGCAGGTAAATTCAAACCCAATAATAACCAACGAAGTTGTCACGCCTGCGCCTGCATGACTCTCTCAAAGTTCTACCCCATAATAGTCAGCCATCAAATACGATGCGTGACAACAAACTCTGTGACTTGTGCTTCCGTACGTAATTTGGCCTCGTCGTAGTAATCACAGTGAACCAGTTCATCCCTGGCCCTAAGCGGCTTAGATGGCGGCTCCATATCGGGATAGCCCACTGGCATCATACAGTATACCTCTAGTTCCGTCGGTATGTGCAGGAGAACCTTAAGAGAAGTCTGTACATAGGGCGAGGCAGCAGCAGAAACCCACTGGGTAGCCAGCCCCAAGCTGGCAGCCGCCAGACCCATATAAGCAAACGCAGCAGCCAGGCTTGACCTGAAGGTTGAATCGCCCTGTAGCAAAGCAACATCCTTGGGGTAAGCCTCCTTGGTTCGAACATCGCCACACAGGATTATAAAGACAGGGGCGTTAGCAAAACCGAGCCTTGTTATAGGTTCAGCATATTTACGAAATCTCAACTCCGGTGCTCTGGTAAGTTCCATCTTGTGCGCTATAGCATATTGATCTTTAACCAGCTGTGTTATCTGCTCCCTTAATTCCCTTTTCTTAACGACAACAAATTCCCAGGGTTGTGAGTTGGCACCCGATGGAGCAAACCGAGCCGCTTCGATAATCTTATCTACATATTCGTCGGGTATCGGTTCAGGCCTGAATTCACGAATGCTTCTCCTCTTCTGTACCAGTTCCAGAAAGTCTCCATAGCTCATAGTCTCCCCCTTATCTTCTCTCCAAAAAAACTTACCGTCGCTATCCAGAGAGCAATAATAGCAATAGTTACGACCCTATACTGCGAATCACACCCACAGCGCTACCACCTAACTCGGCCCTTATCAGATCCCTGGCCGGCATCCTCTACTTGCACAAAGCTCTTCCGACAGTTGGTAACCAGCAGCACGCTCACAGGCTTATTAGTCTTATTCAGTATCTCTCTGCCTTGTTTGGCTGCTATGTATACTGAATTCCCATTGGATTACATTCTCGTTGTCATTCCTTAGGTGGTAATGGCGTGCCATCCTGAGCAAGCGTCTCAGTACGGCAAACAATTGTGTAATCATCAATTTGCTGCTGAGTCCGATACTTGGACAGGTCAAAGTAGTCATAGTGAACCATCTCACTCCTGTCTCTCACAATCTTCCAGGGTGGTTCCATATCTGCATAGCCTATCACCAGCATTTCATACAGCATAAATTCTTCTGGGATCTTCAACAGGACTCTGATTTGTGCCTGTGCAAAGGGAGTTGCAACAACAGATACTTGCTGTGCCCCGAGTCCAAGCGTATTTGCTGCCAGAATCATATACATGAGCGCATTTGCCATGGTGCTGATAAGCATTGCGTCGCCACGTATCAACGTCTTGGACTTGGGATAAATTTCTTTAGTTCTGGTGTCGCCACAAGGCAGAATGAATACTGGCGCAGTAGCAAACCCCGGTTTCCCCACAGGCGGAGTAGTGTATTTTGGAAACCTAAGTCTTGGCTCCCTGAGCATCTCCATTTTGTAGGTAATGCCATACTGCTCCTGCGCTATTTCCGAGATCTTCTCTCTTATCTCATTTTTCCTTATGACAATAAACTCCCACGGCTGCGAGTTGCCGGCTGAGGGAGCCCAGCGAGCAGCTTCTATTATGTTGTCGATATATTCATCGGGTACAGGATCGGACTTAAATTTGCGAATTGTCCTCCTCTTATGCACCAGCTCCATGAAGTCTCCGTAGTCCATAATGCCCCTCTCTCTCAGTCTACAAAATTATTAACGCTGGCCAACTAGAAAGAGCTCCTGCTCTTAGACGGAGTCCCTTATGGGAACCATATCAGCAACAGCAATAGTTCTTAAACCGCCAGTCTCCTTTCACCAGCACTCGCCACCTGCACAAAGCTGCCCTAATAGTTGATAACCACCAGCATACTCGCAGGCTTATTAGTCTTATTGATTATCTCTCTGCCTTCGTTGGGTGCTATGTAGACCGAATCCCATGGACCCAGGACAATTTCTTCCTTGTCGGTCTTAACCGTGACCTCTCCCTCCAGGATAAAATAGACCTTTTCCATGGGTGATGCATCGTATTCAGCCCCACCACCCGGAAGGAAGTGGGACAGCCCTACCCAGAACTTCTGAGACCCTGTTTCTTCCTTGCCGTGAAGCTTTAGCGCTGTCGTTTTGAAGTGCTTAGGCGCGTCGTAAGGCTTCACCTGATCCAACCGAACCTTCTTCATATATCTTCCCCCTTTAACACTGACCGGGATGCCAGGAGCTATTGATCACCCTCATCCACAATCGCCACCAATCTCACAATAGACCCATCACCTTTGACCCACCGGATAGGAAATCCCGCTATAGTGACTCTCTTGCCCAAAACTTCATCTATGTCACCACCCACATTCTCCCATCCCATGATGCCATGACCCAATATCTGTCTGTGGCAAGGTTCCCACAAAGGAAAGTCCTGCAAAACGTCATGCCCGGTTTCCTGCTTGTACTCTGCGCAAATATCCGGGCGTAATGGTCCCGGCCCATGTGGAGCAATGGCAGTAGCCAGAGGATGATCAAGTGCCTGTTGGTCAACACCCACTGCTTTTACTCCCTTTTCAACGAACCACTGACCTGCCTCCAAATACAACCCTGGAGAATAGCAGAAGTAATCGCAAGAATCTCTGTACTTGCGATGCCAACCGGTGTGTACAATGACAATATCACCCTTTTCGATCTTGGGCCTGGCCTTCTCCAGATCCTCAGGCGTAATAACTTCCCACTTCTTCTTGGGGATATCCACTATTACACCGGTGCCATAATAACTATCCAGCGGAATCTCATCCGTATAAAGCGCACCTTCGATCACATGCGCCGGTGAATCAGCATGAGTGGTGCAGTGCATAGTGGTGGTAATGACCTGAGAGAGTACCCCCGATTTTGCATGATAATGCATACGCTCAATCTTGATATCAGCAAAATACGGCCACAAAGGCGCCTTGTCACCAAACGGGTGACTCAAATCAACCAGTTTTACTTTTCCCATGAGATACTAACCTCCTTTAACATTAAGTGCTTGCTTCTCAGCAGCTCGAACCTGAATCCCAGACCACAACATTACTTGCGCTATACTCTAAGTTCCTCCTTCCCACTAAAGTCTCGTTACGTTTAGGACCTTTACCAGGTAGTCACACCACCGTCGACGTACAGAATCTGGCCTGTCACAAAATCTGATGCCTTAGAGGCAAAAAACAATACGGGCCCCAAGACATCCTCCGGCATTGCCCAGCGCCCAAGTGGAATACGCGCTTTCACCGTTTTGGCAAATTCTGGGTCAGATAGGGCAGTGCGCGTAAGTTCAGTCTCCACAAAAGTGGGCGCAACTGCGTTCACCAGCACATTGTGCTTAGCCCACTCACAAGCGAGTTGCCGCGTCAGAGTATCAACCGCTCCTTTACTAGGACAGTAGGCTGCATAGCCCGCAGGGAGACCATATCTACCCCTGACAGACGATACGCTTATAATTTTCCCGCTGCGTTGCTTAATCATCACTTGTCCAACTGCCTTGCACGAGATGAAAACGCCACGGGTATTAATATCCATTACACGCTGCCATTCCTCTATAGGGAAATCTTCAGCAGGCTTGCGAATCGCCAGCCCGGCAGCATTCACAAGTATGTCGATATGACCAAATTCATCCATGACGCTCTTTACCATATTCATTACTGACGGTTCGTCAGTTAAATCGGCAGAAATAGCCAATGCCTTCCCCCCCATACCTCGTATCTGACCCGCTACTTCTTCCAGCTTATCAAGTCCGCGGCTTGTTACGGCAACATGAGCGCCGTGCTCAGCTATTCCTAGAGCCAGAGCACGTCCGATCCCACCCGCACCACCTCCCACCACAGCAACCTTACCTGTTAAATCAAATAAATCAGCCATATAATACCTCCTTTGAAATTACTGCTATGTTCTCTTCGCTGAATCATGTCCGGAATACACTTTGAAAAGCCTCGATACTGATCCTGGATTAGCAGATACAGATAGTAATTGCATTTGCCCCACACCAACAGTCTTGGAACAGGCTAACTGGGCTTACGCCTAAAGTGTACTCCCTACCGGGCTGTCGGTCAAGAGAATGTACTCGTTCATATGATTGGTAAGACTTTCTCCTTTCTTTTATTTTGCCAGTATTGTTCTAGATATTCCAGTGGTGTGAGGTATCCCAGCGCCTGGCTGGGACGAACAGTATCATATACTACTTCCCACTTCAGCAGAGCTCGATTTAGCTCTGGCAGA
>CAYMVL010000009.1:0-16436 GCA_964394145.1 uncultured Dehalococcoidales bacterium
AAGAGTCTGGATTGGCGGGCTCGAGATGCCGAATTGATATGCACCTTGCCAGCCGAGACAATCTCCGAGGCGCTTCAGAAGCTGGCAACTTTGTTGTCGCAATAGGGAAATGCATCGCAGCTTGTTTCGCCCGTATTCTTGATAGTAGCGTTGCCTTCCGTGTCATTGCGAGCCCCAACTTGTGGGGCGTGGCAATCTCCCTGGCGCGAGGCTCTAGACTCGTGCTGCACGACCCTGAAGGGTCGTACTACAAGACGCGGGGGTAGAGGACCCTCACCTGGCGGTTGTAAATGACACCCATAGGGCGACCTCTGCGAGGGGGGCAAGGCCAGATGCCAGATCAGAGCCGGGTGAGTAGCATGGAGACCCTGCAACGCCGGGGTAGCTACGCGTATTTTCAAGTTTGTAAGCCGGTAGCATCTGCTCGGGGCTCGGGAACTCTGCGCCTGTCCAGACTTTCTCGCGATCTAGTATTATGGCTTCGGTACAAGAAGATTTCAGAGAATACAATGCGAGGGAGATAAAAGAATTTTCGCATAAAGAAACGGGTTACCAAGAAACGAGAAATGGCGAAATAATCTCATACAAGTATGCGAAAAAACTAAACTACTAGCTAGTTTTTGATTCTTCGTCTTTGCGCATCCTCTCCAGCTCTGCGAAAACGTCGGTGAGCTCCTTTCTGGCCTTCACCAGCGTCTCATTCATCGATTTTATCAGGGCGGCAGCCTCACGGGCATCGTCGGCAATCTGGTCTGTAGGGGTCTCAGATTGGTCCAGCCGCCGCAAAATCTCATTTAAACGTTTGTCCTTCTCTTCGTAGGTCATCTTTTCGATATCAGAATCCATGGCTACCTCCTCTTGCTTACGATACTGGTTGCCCTGCCGTCGCTAAACTGCGTCTCAATGGCATCGTCTTCCTTGATTTGTTTTACGCTCTTTATGATTTGACCGTGGTTGTCTCTGGTAATGGTGTAACCTCTCTTGAGCACCTGTTCCAAGACCATCGCGGCGAGATGTTTCCCTTTATCATCCAGACTGGCCTGTTTCTCGGCAATCATATGCAGGTATCTCGAAAGTTGGAGGCGGTTAGATTGCTCCTCCCAGCCCCCCCGCCTGGTATCGAGCAACCAGGCAGTGCGGTCGTGAAGCCGTTGTACCCTGCCCTCGATATTTGCCTCTTCCATTATGAATACCCGTTCAAAGGATGACCTGGCTGCCATTATGCTGTTACTCAGTAGGGCAGAGGCCAGCTCCAATTGCTTGCGGAAGCCCATCAGGGCGCCGTGGGTATCCCTCTCAATCAACTGCTCCTGGGTGGCCAGGCGCCTGTCTACGATATGCTGCAGCTGTTCGGCAGCACCTGTTTGCATACTCAACAGTTCTTGAGTCCTCTGCACCAGTGCTTCTGCTACCGCCGTCGGCGTCTTCAGGCTCCTATGCGCGACAAAGTCAAGAGCGCCAATATCAATCTCGTGGCCGATGCCTACCCAGACCGGGATGGGACAGTCCAGCACTGCACGCGCCATACGCTCATTGTCGAACCATGCCAGATCGGCCTGGGAACCGCCCCCTCTGACAATGCAGATAAGATCCACTCCCGCCTGTGTGAGCTGCTGCAGGGACGAAACGAGCCCATCTTCCATATCTTCACCCTGCATGGGGCAATCGGCAAAGACAATCCGGAATGAGAAGGGTGAAGCAAGAATCGTCTTGGTAAAATCGTTGTAGGCGGCCGATTCCCTGCTGGTAATCAGGCCGATGCGAAGACTGGCAGCGGGTAGATATCTTTCCCTGTTCCTGTTGAGTATGCCCTCGCTGGTCAGTCTTTCCAGAATCTGTCTCCGGTTGAGATTGATCTGTGATTCGCCGAATGTAGGGTCTATATCGTAGATATCGAGGCTCAGCCCGTACACTTCATGGTAGCGCACAGAGCACAGGACGCAGACCTCGCTGTTGCCCTTGAGCGCATCGGGTATTCCCAGCGCCCGCAGCTTTTCCGTTATTCTCATATAGTTGTGCCGCCATATAGTCGCCCTTATCCTTGCTGTGGTATTTCCCATGGCATCTACATCCATGAGCTCGCAGTAGTAGTGGCCCGATCGCTGTTCCCGTCCGGCATCAATGAGGTGGGCGCGTACCCAGAAACGGTCACCGGACAGGTCGAGGAGAGCATCCTTGATGAGGTGGGTTACTTCGCTTAAGCGATATATTCTGATAGGCTGGCTCTGATTGTCTGTCAGCTGCATTTGTGCACTCTCATGCTAATTCTAGCATGTTACGAGTTTCAGCTGTTCTTCTCTTGTCCTGCCGCGATAGGCCCTGAGTTGCATTTGTGCTATAGAAGGTCTATGCTCATTGTGGCAAATATGGAAACATGCGGGGGTGAATCATGGAACTGACTGATTTATTGACCCAGAATCTGGGAGTGACGCAGGCTCAAGCTGAAGGCGGAGCCGGCTTGCTCTTCAAGCAGGCGAAGGGCAAGCTCGGGGCCGACGATTTCTCTAAAGTCTCTGCGGCTGTGCCGGGCATTGATAGCCTGATAGGCGCCGCGCCGGCCGGCGGTACCGGCGTGCTGGGTGGCCTGGGGAAACTGGCCTCCGGCCTGGGGGGGAAAGCCAGCGGTCTGGGCTCCCTAGCGGGCCTTGCCGGCGGGTTCTCGCAGCTGGGCCTGGGCAGCGACATGATCGGCAAGTTTGTCCCTCTGATTCTATCCTTTGTGCAGGGCAAGGGTGGTGAAGGGGTCAAGGGCATACTGGAAAAAGCCTTCAAATAGAGAGCGGCTCTGCCGGCCTGCACGCAGGGGAGTCCGGTTGCTGTGTGTCGTTGCAGGTTCGCCTTGAATCGAGCTGCGTCTAGCTTACTCGCAGAGCAAGAGAAAAGTCTGCCAGCAGGGTGAAATAGACGCCCGGGTCTTGCACGCCCTAGTTGAATTCATTCTTGCCCAGTGATACAAATATTATGGCCAGTAATCCCAGAATACTTGATGGGCCGAGCAAAGCGCAAATAGAACCCGCAAGCGCCAGCCCCCATTTCTGTCTTCTCAGGGCATGTATGCCACCTACTATTGCGATTATCCCAAGGACGATTGCAGTGATGATACCCGCGACAATAAGGACGCCCGCTATGTCAAGAAAGTCAGAAAATTGAGGGACAGACTCCAACCCTGGACCTAACTGATTCCATCCAAAGACCCCCAGCCGCGCCATGCCTCCGGCAAGTAGAGCACCCACTATGCCGCCAATAATGCCAATGGCTCCACCGATTATGCTCAGTATGCCGGCAGTTGTAGGCTTCCAGGTTCTCTCCATCTTCCCACCTCCTCTAGTGATGGCAGAATTCTATATATGAGCGCTCAGCATGTCAACAAGCTGAAACTGGGCCCTGCACTTAGAAAGGCCACAGCTACTGGCGGCTTGCTCGGTACATAAGTGCCCGCTCTATAGGGACAGCGTACGCCCCATTCTGCAGTTATGGTGAGATGCCCGACTGACCAGAGGGCAGTCGCAACACTTACCCTCCCGGCAGTAGTTTCTGAAGATGTGGATTAAGCCTTGCTGCTGGCAGGCGGTGAGCCCGGCCGTAGTCCCAAGGCCGAGCTGCCATGCCATGTGGCGTGTTATCTCATTCCCGGTCAGTTCGGGGTAGTGCCGGCAAATCCGAAGGGCGCTCTGCTGTAATCCCGGGTCACCGGTCATTTCTCCCCAGGAGAAAGCAAATGGCAATACCACGTTGATTACAATTTCCGATGCCTTGCTTTTCCCCAGCAGAGCCGATTTTCTTGTCTTCGACCTGCTATTGAAATCAAAATGGTCCTGCCAGTAGCCATCGCCGAAAACCGTGAGGCCGTCTTCCAGCCGGCGATGTCCGGCTGTTGCCGTTCCATTCCCCCTCGGACCGGGAGGCATCTGAGGGCTTTCCTTTACCAGCTGCAGTAAGCTCTGCAGTAACCCCGTGTTACCATATCGCTGGAGTATGTAGCTTTGTGCGATGATGCGTCGCACCGGGAAGTTGTTGGGGTATATGTGCCATAAGTTCCAGTCGTTTTCCGTCATGGGAGCGTCCCCTTGCGGTAGCGATTGCCATGCGAGTTCGAGCTCTCTCAGCCCGTCATACCGGTATAGGTCTTCTTGCGACCGCTGGGAAGGCAGCAGGCCGGCTGTACCCAGTAAGCACGCCTGCTTCAGTATGGAACCCTTCAGGCCTTGTACGGAACTGAGGGGTGCCTTACGGGAAAGCTCTTCAAAGGGCCTCGTGTTTTTGGAATAACCCAGGGCCCTCATCAGGTGTCGCCACAGGACCTGCCCTGCTTCCTCATGTTCTAATTCGGCTTGAAAATGCAGCGCCTTTCTCTTGAATCTTTTTTCACCGGCGGCACTTAACAGCCCGGCAAGAATCTTGCGCCCGGCGCGCTGCTCTATCTCGCAGCAGGGAAGCTCGTGATAGGGTATCAGGTATGCCTGGTGCAGCAGGGCGCTTGATAAACACAGGAGTGGAATTGATTTGCCATCCTGCCTCAGGGTAACGGAGTCGGAATCACGCCACAGCACCACGTGAAGCACCACGTTGTTGTATGCGGGGTTTCTGTGGTGGCCGTGCCTGTACCAGTCGCTGGATTTCACGTGGACTTCTACGTCCCCCTTTATTGTCAAACGAGAGCCGACCTCGGCTATCACTGCTTCCCGGAAATCGGGGCCGCTGTCACCACCGGACCTGCCGGGATAGACTGATGTGATCCGGAAACCTTCTTCAGTGCGCAGCTCTTTTCCCAGCAGTTGCCGCCACATCAGGGCTACCGTCTCCTCCGCCACTGTTATCCGTTTGCGTGTAAACACGGCGTCAAAATCTACCTCTGCCTGCTTGATCCGCTAAAGGGCGCAGCTATTCTTCTGTCAGGGCAGCCGCAGCATCTTGTTTTCATCCGGTCAGCCATGCTCCTCCTGAGCTCGATAGTCGAAACCGCTGCGCTCGGCAACTATGCTCAGCAGTGTAGCCGAGCTCCCACGGGGCAGGTACATCCCCGTTTCCCATTCGCTAATTGTCTGCTGCCGTATACCTAATTCCTCGGCCAGCTGTGTTTGCGTCAGTCCCAGATGCCGTCTCAGCGCGCGAATGCTTTCCTTCTTCCATTGCCTTCTCTTGCGCCGCTCCATCAATTACCATTATACACGATTTAGTGTAAAGTTTTGAAGGGGATTTTTGGGGAGAATGCTGGCTGACGTGTGAAGAAATTTTTACTTTGGAAATTATGTGGTATAATAATTGGCAGTCTCAGGCTGAGAGTGCTAAAATTTCAGGGAAAGGAGGTAATATGGCAGCTAAGATTGAGCCTTTAGGGGACAGGGTCGTCATCAAACCCGCTCCCAAAGAAGAGGTGAGCAAAGGGGGGATAGTTTTACCAGACACAGTGAAAGAGAAACCCCAGGATGGAGATGTTGTTGCTGTGGGGCCGGGGAGACTATCGGAAGATGGCAAGCGCATTGCCATGGAGGTAAAAGTTGGGGACAAGGTGATTTATTCCAAATATGCCGGCACCGAGTTCAAGCTGGATGAAGAAGAACTCGTTATCATGCGTGAAAGCGACATTCTGGCCAAGAAAAGTTGAAAAAAGGAGGATAAGTAATGGCAAAACAGATTCTTTTTGGTGAAGATGCGAGGAGATCGTTAAAGAAAGGTGTGGACACTCTGAGCGAGGCGGTGAGGGTGACCCTGGGGCCACGAGGGCGCCCCGTAGCACTGGATAAGAAGTTTGGTGCCCCGACGGTTATCAATGATGGCGTTTCTATAGCCAAGGAAATAGAGCTACCCGACCCCTTTGAGAACATGGGGGTCCAGCTGGTAAAGCAGGCGTCGATCAAGACCAATGACCAGTGCGGGGATGGTACCAGCACTGCTACCATACTGGCTCAAGCTATCGTCAGCGAGGGTTTCAAGAACATCGCTGCAGGAGCTGACGCGATGGCTTTGAAGCACGGCATCGAGAAAGGTGTAGAAGCTGTAGTAGATGAGCTTAAGAGGATGTCGATACCGGTGGCTGGTAAGCAACAGGTAGCTCAAGTAGCTGCTATCTCAGCCATCGACCAGGAAGTTGGCGATTTGATTGCCGACGTCATGGAAAAGGTGGGCAAAGATGGCGTTATCACTGTTGAGGAAGGCAAAGGACTCAAGTTTGAAACTGAGTTCGTCGAGGGTATGAAGTTCGATCGTGGCTATATAAGCCCCTACTTCATTACCAACGCGGAACAAATGAGGGTAGAGCTGGAAGACCCCTATATCCTCATTACTGACAAGAAAGTCTCGGCCATAAGTGATATCCTGCCTGCTCTGGAGAAGATGGTCCAGACTTCCAAGAATATCGTTATTATTGCCGAAGATGTGGAAGGTGAGCCTTTAGCCACGCTGGTGGTGAATAAGCTGAGGGGCAGTTTAAGCCCCCTGGCGGTTAAGGCGCCCGGCTTCGGCGACAGAAGAAAGGCCATGCTGCAGGATATAGCGGTTCTTACCGGAGGCAGGGTTATATCTGAGGAAGTGGGCCGGAAGTTGGACTCGGTGACTGTAGAGGACCTGGGGAGAGCCAGAAGGGTAGTGGCTGATAAGGACAATACCACTATTGTTGAAGGTAAGGGTAAGACTGCAGATATTGAGGGTCGAATTAAACAAATCAGGTCCGAGATTGAGATAAGCACCTCGGACTATGATAAAGAGAAGCTGCAGGAACGATTGGCCAAACTGGCCGGCGGCGTGGCGGTGATTAAGGTGGGAGGAGCCACCGAGGTGGAACTTAAGGAGAAGAAGCACCGTGTAGAGGATGCGCTCTCGGCTACTCGTGCCGCTGTTGAGGAAGGCATCCTGCCCGGTGGAGGCGTTGCCCTGTTGAATGCTATATCTGCTCTGGATAAGGCTGGGCTGAAGGGCGATCAGGCTACAGGTGTGGCTATCCTGAGGCGGGCTTTGGAGGAGCCTATCAGGTGTATCGCTGGCAACAGTGGCAGAGAAGGCTCGGTAGTTGTGAACAGGGTTAAGGAAAGCCCAGTTGGCGTAGGCTATGATGCTCTTGCAGACGAATTAGATGTCAACATGGTGGAGAGGGGCATTATCGACCCTCTCAAAGTGACCAGGTCTGCTCTGCAGAACGGAGCCAGCATCGCCACCATGATCCTTACCACTGAGTGTCTTGTAACCGACATTCCTGAGAAAGAGAAGATGCCGCCGATGCCACCCGGAGGCGGCTATCCTGAGTACTAGAAAGCAGTAGCAGGAAACTAAGAGAAGGAGCACCGCCTGAACAGGCGGTGCTCCTTTTTCATGGTCTTAAATTATCAGTGATTGCCGCAGAGCTTCCTCTTCTTTGACCGGACCCACTACGGCCAAGCTAAGTTGCTCGGCCCTGAGCAGTTCCCCGGCTAGAGCGACCAGCTCGTCAGCACTAACGGCATCGATTATGGAAATAACCTCATCTACCGTGATGATCTGCCGCCTCAGTATTTCCTGGCTGCCCAGCCATAAGGTCGTATTCTGACTGTCTTCAAGCCGCAGTTGCAGCCTCCCCTTCAGTAATTCCTTGGCTCTGTTTAGCTCGTCTGGCGTGATTCCCTGCTTGAGCTTGGATAGCTCATCCAGGATTGCACTGACGGCGGTTTGCAGTTTGTCGGGGTCGACACCGGCAGAGACAGTAAGCGATCCTGAACTGAGAAAATGGTCCGTGTAGCTGTGGATATCATAAGCCAGTCCCCTGTGCTCCCGAATCTCTATGAACAGACGGCTGCTCATCCCCCCGCCAAGCACGGTGTTGAGCACGTCAATGGCGTAGCGCTTCGGATGGGAGTAAGAAAAGCCGCGGACGGCGAGGCAAAGATGTGCCTGCTCGCTGTCTCGAGGCTCGACCCGTAATCTGGCTGCTGTCTGTTTGTCGTCGGTCATGTAGCCTGTAGCCAGTTCCCGATCTGTCCATTCATTGAATAGCGCCTCAATTTGAGCTGTGGCCCTATCATGTTCTATATTCCCGGCCACACTGACGACAGCGTTACCGGGGAGATAGCGGCGGGCGATATAATTCAACAATTGCTCCCTGGTTATCGAGCTTACGCTGTCTTTATCTCCAGCCACTTCGCGTCCCAATGGCTGCTCCGGCCATATTAGCTCATCTATGAGCATATTCACCCTCTGCTGGGGAATATCCAGGTTCATGTTTATTTCCTCTATGATGACCTTGCGTTCCTGCTCCATTTCCTTGCTATCGAAGCGGGAATGGAGCAACAGGTCGTGCAGCACATCCAGGGCGATATCGAAATGGGAGCTGGCTACCTTACACCAAAAAATGGTTAGCTCCTTATCAGTGCTGGCGTTAATCAGTCCCCCGACACCCTCAATATCCTGGGTTATTTCCTTGGCTGTGGGGCGTCGCTCTGTGCCTTTAAAATACAGATGCTCGGCGAAATGAGAGATACCTGCTTCTGCCTGGTTTTCATAACAGGAGCCCGTGCCCACCAGGATAGCGATGGATACTGAGCGGCTGTGAGGCATAGGGCTGGTGATAATCGTTAGCCTGTTATCGAGTACAACTTTATTATACATGGTTGCTAATTTTACTTTGGCTGCGGACTTCCGTCAATTAAGCGTGCGGCGCCTGACCTTCAACGTTAGCCCATCCAGCCCCAGGATTTCCACAGTCTCATCAGCTCCTATGTTGTCACTGACCGATTTTGCGCTCCAGCACTCGCCATTTACCATAATGGTTCCTGCAGGGGTCAGCGGTTTAACCACAGTACCCTGTATGCCTATCATTGCCTCTGGCCCTGTAAGCGGCCTCTTATGAAGGCCGGGTATGACAGCCCTGTGTATCAGGAATACGAGAGTACCAACTACAAGCGCTGCGGCAATGGTAATCGGCAAAGGGATTTGTACCTTGAGAAATTTCAATATCAGTATAACCAATAGAAATACCACGATGTCGTCCAGCAGCAGCGCGAGGACTCTAAGCCAGTCAGAGCCGATTCTCTTGATAACCGCGGTATTAAGTCTCCTGCACATCGAAGTGGACTGCGTAATGCCGGTAAGGAAATGGCCCATTCATTTTGTAGCTGATTATACCTCGTTCCCGTTTGACTTCGCTAAGGCCGGGCTTCGCCTTTGCCAGCAGCCTCTGCTGTCACTCATCTGGCGGATTCGGACGGCTGGGTTAGCGCTGTCTTGCTTTCCCGGGTTTGAGCTTTGCCGTTAATGGAGGATGGTTTATAATTCTACCGTATGGAGATAAACAGGTTGCATGAATGGCAGATGGACTTGAAGCAGGCCAGTGAGTTGCAGCTTAGCCTGGCGGGCAGAGTCGTGACCACGAATGAGGGGATTGCCCCGCACCTTATTGCTGGCGTTGATATTTCCTGCGGAAACTCCCAGAGGCTCGCTGTGGCAGCCATAGTAGTCCTGAGCTACCCTGAGCTGGAATTAGTGGAAGTCAAGACTGCTGAAGGCAGGCTTCGCTTGCCTTATGTAGCTGGATTTCTCTCGTTTCGAGAATGCCCCCTGATTCTGGATGCCTGCGAAAAACTGCGCAACACCCCGGACCTGATTCTGGTTGACGGGCAGGGCATAGCTCATCCCAGGCGACTGGGGCTCGCCTCACACCTGGGTCTTTTTCTTGACATAGCTACCATAGGTTGTGCCAAATCTATCCTTTGTGGTAAACATGACCGGTTGGGAGATAGCGCCGGTTCCCATGCCGAGCTGCTTGATAATGGCGAGCTTATCGGGGCTGCCTTGAGAACCAGGGCCGGCGTTAAACCGATATACGTCTCCGTGGGTCACAAGATTGACCTTGCTTCCGCTCTGGACTGGGTGATGAGGTGCTGTCGGGGCTATCGTTTGCCTGAGCCCACCCGGCTGGCTCACTCTGCCGCCGGGGGCAAGCTGGCCTCTCAACCGGGTTACCGGGAGGAATTATTTAGCTAAAGTGTAAAGGTGGTATCAAAATGCAAGAGGAGAAGGAAAGCCTGGAAGCTTTACAGCGTCGAATTTCAGAAATAATGGTGCATCTTTGACATCCCAAGCAGAGAGCGGGAAATAGCTGAGATAGAGGCGGAGTCAGCCAGCCCCGATTTCTGGCAGGACCCTTCCCGGGCTCAAGCTGTCATGCGCCAGCTCAGCGTAAAGAAAGATTTGGTTGCTGCCTGGAGCCAGTTAGAGAAGGAAACGGCCGAGCTCTATGATATGACTATTCTGGCTATCGAGGAAGAGGACTCATCGCTTGAGGCAGAGATAAAAGCGGGGCTTAAAAGATTGGGCTCCCGGTTTGAAGAGCTCGAAACCCGGCTGATTCTGGCCGGTGAGTATGATGGCCGGAATGCTATGCTTGCCCTCCATGCCGGTGCTGGCGGTACTGAGTCACAGGATTGGGCCAGTATGCTGCTGCGCATGTACCTCAGGTGGGCTGAGCGGCATGGCTATGAAGCGGATATCCTGGACAGCTCACCCGGAGAGGAAGCAGGAATCAAGAGCGCTATCGTGGAGATTAAAGGTGATTATGCCTACGGCTACCTTAAGTGCGAGCACGGGGTGCACAGGCTGGTGCGGCTGTCCCCTTTCGACGCCGACCACGCCCGGCATACATCTTTTGCTCTGGTAGAGGTCCTTCCTGAGGCCGATGTAGCCCAGGATATCAAGGTCAACCCGGAGGACTTGCGCATAGATACCTTCAGGTCCAGCGGTCCCGGCGGGCAGCATATGCAGAAGACGAGCAGCGCCGTCAGGGTGACGCACCTGCCTACTGGCCTTGTGGCCACCTGCCAGAATGAGAGGTCTCAGCATCAAAATAAGGAGGCGGCTTTGACAATCCTGTATGCACGCCTTCTTGAAAATAAGCGGCTGGAAGACGAGAAGGAAAGGGTCAGGCTTAAGGGAGAGCGTGTAGAAGCGGGCTGGGGCAACCAGATAAGGAGCTATGTGCTCCACCCTTACAAAATGGTGAAAGACCATCGTACAGATTACGAAGTAGCTAACGCCGAGGCTGTACTGGAGGGGGACCTGGACGGCTTTATTAGCTCTTGTCTTCATTCTAAAGTGACAGGCAGTAAATGATTAAGCATATTCTGGCGCTGGGTCTAACTTTCATCCTGCTAGTGACGCCCTCCGTTGCCGTAGCCGATAACGGAATCTCGATCCTGAATACGAGTGTAGACGTGCATTTTCCCGATGAGCTTGTTTTCCGACTTGAGGCTGAGAGCCCTGCCGATATCGTTGATGCCCGCCTTAATTATCAGGTGGACAAGATGAAATACGCTCAGGTTACCAGCGAGGGCTGGCCTGATTTTGCCGCGGCAGTGAGGATAGAAACGAGCTGGACCTGGGACATGAGAAGGGCCAGTTTGCCTCCAGGTGCGACTATAACTTACTGGTGGACGGTTGAGGATGCCGGGGGGAGGACGGAGGCAAGCCCAGCGTCCACGGTGCATTTTGATGACCCGAACTACAAATGGCAGGCTCTGACCGAAGCAGTACCCGCTGAAGGGTCCGGTATTGGTGGGGCTGAGGCTGGCGAGCTGACTATCTTCTGGTACGAAGGTGATGAATCCTTTGCCCGGGAACTTATGGCCGCTGGACAGGAAGGGCTTGGCAGGTTGAGCCGAAATATCGGCACCTATCCTGAGAGGCCTATCAAGATATATATCTATGCCTCAGCCCAGGACTTGCGCAGGGCAATGGTCTTCCCTATGGAGTGGACTGGAGGGGTCGCCTTCACCGAGTTTGGCATAATCGCCATCGGTATTTCGCCCGGCACACTTGACTGGGGCAAAAGGGCTCTGGTTCATGAGTTGACGCATCTGGTTGTTCATCAGGCAGTCTTCAGCCCTTATGGTGTGTTACCAACCTGGCTGGATGAAGGCCTGGCTATGTATAACGAAGGTGAGCTTGAGCCCTATTTTGCCTCTTACCTGGAGAACGCCATCTCGGCTAATGGACTCCTCTCGGTGCGCAGCCTGTGCAGTCCTTTCTCTGCTGAAACTGCCAGGGCTTTGCTTTCGTATGCCCAGAGCTATAGCCTGGTGGAATATCTGCTGAATACCTACGGACAGGGTAAAATGCTCAACTTGTTAAGCCTGTTCAAGCATGGCAGCACCTACGATGAAGCCCTGATGGAAATCTACGGATTTGATATAGACGGGCTTGACAGCCGCTGGAGGCAAAACCTGACAAGTCCTGCTGTCACCGTATCGTTTCGCCCGCAATCTCAGCGCGGTTTCTCCGCGTTATTATCGGCACTGGTTTCTACCTTCGCCTCGGTGCTGGAGGGAGTCCCGTGGCAGGGTTTCTGCAGCAGGGCCTATTCAGGAGGCCGGCTGTGAAGGACTCATTCACCGTGCATGATTTGCCGCTTGATGAGCGCCCCAGGGAAAGGCTGTTCAAACTGGGAAGCGAAGCCCTTTCTGCCCAGGAGGTCCTGGCTCTGATTTTAGGCCGGGGAATTAAGGGCGAGTCCGTTATGATAAGCGCACAGAGGCTATTGAGCAGATTCGGCAATCTTAAAGGAGTTGCCGGTGCCTCGGTGGAGGAGCTGAGTGAAATAAGGGGCATCGGTCTGGCCAAAGCAGCCCAGATTAAGGCTGCGGCAGAGCTGGGCAGACGACTGGAAAGCCCTGTGGAGGAGAGCGGGAAGCTGGCGATCAAGTCGCCGGAGGATGTGGCCAGCATGGTCAGGAGCCGTTTGAAGGGAAAGAAGAAGGAGCATTTCCTGGTTCTCTGCCTGGATACCAGAAACCGCGTGACAGGTATCAGGCAGGTCTCTGTGGGCAGTCTGGACAGCAGCATAGTACATCCCCGCGAGGTATTTAAGGAGGCCATTTCCTCCAGCGCGGCCTCGGTAATCTTCGTTCACAATCACCCTTCGGGCAATCCTGAGCCGTCGAAGGAAGATGTAGAGTTGACCAGGCGATTAGCCAAGGCTGGCGAAATAGTAGGTATCGATGTTCTGGATCATATTATCGTCTGCGACAGGACTCATGTGAGCCTTAAAGCCAGGGGTCTGTTCTAACATGAATAGGGTAAGCAGGCTTGAGGTACTAGCCCTCCTTGCCTGTGCTCTGTTATTTCTGCCTTTGACCGGCTGCGGCTTTAATCTTGATATAATACCCTCCGACCAGGATGTTCTGAATCTCTGGGGCGAGGACCCCATAACGCTGGACCCTGCGATTTCCAGCGAGACGACGTCTCATGCCTATGTGATGCAAATCTTCAGCGGCCTTGTTCGTCTTGATGATGAACTGCAGGTGGTGCCCGACATCGCCGAGAGATGGGAAAAGAGCCAGGACGGCAGGACTTATACCTTCTATCTACGCCAGGGAGCGAAATTCCATAGCGGCAGGGAAATCACAGCCCGGGATTTCAAGTACTCCTGGGAGCGGGCCTGTAACCCGAATACCGGCTCTCAGACGGCTGCTACTTATCTGGGCGACATAGTTGGCAGCAGAGATGTGCTGGCTGGCAGGGCCGAGGAAATCTCCGGGGTCAGGGTCATCGACGATTACACTCTCGAAGTCAGTATCGATGCGCCTAAAGCTTATTTTCTTTGCAAGCTCACCTATCCCACCTCCTTTGTGGTTGACAGGGATAATGTGGCATCAGGACAGAGCTGGTGGCATGGGCCAAATGGAACAGGTCCCTTCAAGTTAAAGGAGTGGCAACGGGGCCAGCTTCTAATTCTGGAGCGTAGCTCAAGCTATTACGGCGAGCCGGCCAGATCGAGGCAGGTCATTTTCCAGCTTCTTGCCGGAATGCCCATGGCTATGTATGAGCAGGGCGATATCGACATTACTCCTGTCTATATGGATTATATAGACCTGGTTAATGATGAAACGGGCCAGTTTCATCAGGAATTAGCCATAACTCCGGAGCTCAGCCTTTATTATATTGGCTTCAATACCTCCAGGCCTCCCTTTGATGATGTGAACGTCCGCCGTGCTTTCTCCCATGCTGTGGATAAGGAACGCATTGCCAGCTTGATAATGAGGGATATGGTGGAAGCCGCCGGCGGGATTCTGCCTCCGGGCATGCCTGGCTATAACGAGGGGTTGGAGGGGCTCAATTACGATATAGACAGGGCAAAAGAGCTTATCACTGCCTCGAAATACGGGGATATTTCCAGCTTCCCGCCTATTACCATCACAGTTTCGGGCTATGGCAATGACATTCCCGCTTATCTGGGGGCTATATTGCAGCAGTGGCAGCAGGATCTCGGGGTGGAAGTATCGGTGAGGCAACTGGAGCCAGAGGACTTCATGTATAACCTGAAGAGAGAGACAGACGAAATGTTTACCCTCGGCTGGGTGGCTGACTATCCCGACCCGGACAACTTCCTGGGAAATCTATTCTATACCGGAAGCGAGAACAATATCTTTGACTACAGCAACCCCGGCCTGGATGATTTGCTTGACCGGGCAGCCGTAGAGCAGGATGAGGCTACCCGCCTGGCGATGTACGGGCAGGCGGAACAAATAGTAGTCGGTGAGGCTCCCTGCCTGCCTTTATGGTTCAGTGAGAATTACATGCTGGTGAAGCCCTATGTCCATGGCTATACGGTCAGTCCCCTGGGTGTTCCCGACCTGAGCCGGGTCTATCTGGAGTAGGGGACCGGTTAGCCCCGGGAGCATCTGATTTGCGGCCAGGGCCTGCTGTCGAATCCATACTGTCAATTGTGGCGCCTGCCAGTAGGGCTTGGGAATCTAGGACTTTGCTACTATTGACAGAGCTCGCTCCTGCATCTAAACTTAAGGTTGCTGTTAGTAGCAGTGTTGACAGTCCAATAGAAGGAGAACGCAGAGGCTTTGTTTCATCATTCGGATAAAAGGCTTGCAACAGTCCTTTCTCTCATAATGCTGCTTGCCGTCGTTTTCGTGCTACCTGCAGGGCTGGGCGACGCGCTGGCCCAGGATAATCATGCTGGCAGGGCATCCAATCCTTATCTGGTTGATACATTCGTTGACGGGCAGGGACAGCATATAGACAGGGTAATCTTTCCCGGGCGGCCGCCGGAAATCAGGGCCGCGGCTGCCAGCATCGCTGAGTCTGATTCTGCTGCCGCGACCAAGACCTTGTCCAGCGTGCCCGCCTTTGACTGGAGCTACGGCTGCTCCCCAACCGCGGCTGCCATGCTCTTCGGCTATTATGACATCACCGGCTATAGCAATATGTATGCCGGTCCTGAAAACGGGGGAGTGTGCCCTATGGATAACTCGGTATGGGGTGGGGACGGCGAGTGCCCCCTGAGCGCCACGCATAAGGGATTAGACGGAAGGACAACGAGGGGTCATGTGGATGATTACTGGGGTGACCCTGACCCCTTTATAGGCCAGTGGACAGAGCACACGCATGGAGACTGCACCGCTGATTTCATGGGCACGAGCCAGTCAGAGCTCGGCAATGTAGATGGCAGCACCATGTTCTACTTCTATGGGTCTGGTCAACCTGTCATTGACTATGATGACTCTGAACCTGATGCGCGGGATGGCTGCCACGGCTTGAGGCTATTTGCTCAGTCGCGTGGCTATTCTGTGCTGCTGAATTTTTCCCAGTACATATATGGCTACGGCGACACGGTGCTTAACCAGTTGAACGGGTTTACCTTCAGCGATTATCAGTCTGAAATTGATGCCGGACGGCCCGTGCTTATTCACGTAATAGGCCACACGATGCTCGGCTATGGGTACCAGGCCACAGGTCAGCTGGTCTATCTACACGATACCTGGGACCACAGTGTCCATACTATGACCTGGGGAGCCAGTTACGGGGGCTTGCAGCACTTTGCTGTTACTGTCATCCGGCTAGGGTCAACCGGCGGGACGAACCATCCGCCAGAGATGCCTTCCAATCCCTCGCCGGCAGATGGCGCCGCCGGCGTCTCCATCGACAGCGACCTGAGCTGGATGGGGGGCGACCCCGATGCAGGCGATACGGTGACCTATGATGTCTACTTCGGTACCAGCGCAACTCCACAACGGGTCTCGCGGAATCAGCCAGCCAGCACCTATGACCCGGGGACTCTGGCATATAACACCAGGTATTACTGGAGGATTGTGGCCAGGGATAACGATGGGGCGCCGGCGACCGGTCCTCTGTGGGACTTCAGCACGCAGGGAGCGGCCAACAGCCCGCCAAATATGCCCGGCAATCCCTTTCCGTCAAACCATGGCAGCGGGGTGGACATCAACACGAACTTGAGCTGGACGGGAGGCGACCCCGACGCGGGCGATACGGTTAGCTATGATATTTACTTCGGCTCCAGCGCGAATCTGACTGAAAAGGAGAGCATAGGACCCTATCCGGCAAACCAGTCCTCAATAAGCTATGACCCGCCTGGCCTGAGCTATAACACGACCTATTACTGGAAGATTGTTGCCAAAGACAATCATGAGCTTATCAGGGAAGGGCCCGTGTGGGATTTTACCAGC
>CAYMVL010000010.1:0-20832 GCA_964394145.1 uncultured Dehalococcoidales bacterium
CAGCCAAGAATATCACCGGAGTGGGTAATCCATTTGGTGAAAGCCCGGAGAAGAGAGCAGATTGGGCTAAAGATTTGGGAGTAAAGAGATTCACCCCGGGTACCGACATTCTTTATTTCCCGGGTTGTGTTCCTGCATATGATCCCGATGTCAAAGCGGTGTCTCAAGCCACGGCTACCGTCTTGAAGAAAGCAGGTGTTGATTTTGGCATTCTTGGTAGTGAGGAGAAATGCTGTGGTGAAGCGGTCAGGAAGGCCGGGTATGAAGATACATTTCAAAGTTTAGCTTCCAGCAATATTAAGGCCTTCGCCAGTAACGGTGTTAAGACTGTAGTGGTTTCCTCTGCGCATTGCTTCCACACTTTTAAAAATGAGTATCCAGAATTTGGAGCTGAGTTCGAGGTACTCCATATTGCTCAATATTTGGCCCGACTTATTGACCAGGGGAAATTGAACTTTTCTAAGGAGCTTAAGAAGAAGGTAATCTATTCTGACCCCTGCTATTTGGGACGGCATAATGGCGTATATGATGAGCCAAGAAAAGTGCTGCAGAGTATTCCTGGGTTAGAACTATTAGAGTTTCCTGAGTCTCGCGAAAATGCTCTTTGTTGCGGTGGCGGTGGCGGCAGAATCTGGATGGATACACCTAAGGGAGAAAGGTTCTCCGACATACGAGTGGAACAAGCGCTTGAGGCAGGGGCAGATGTAATAGCTCTGGCTTGTCCTTACTGCTTTCTCAACTACGGAGATAGCGTGCTCAGCATGGACAAGGCAGAAGCAATCGAGGTTAAAGATATCTGCCAGCTTGTTGCTGAAGCGATAGATTGAAGCTGGGCAGCTTAGAACTCCACCCATGAGCCTCCTTAGCTAACGCTTCTGGAAACTGGAATAGCTAGCTTGCTGAATAGCATTGACTTTATATTCCTCGGGTGGAGCTGGCACAGCCACCCCTCGCACATTAAGAGGAACTCTGGTGCCCCCATAGACAATCACATATCTCAGCATGAATCCGCCCGCAAGACCAATCACGCTTGATGCTACTGTCAGGCCGAGCATCGCTGCAGGCCCGATACTTGCGTAGCCCTTAACTGCTTCCAATATGAAAGGTATTACCAGGGCCACTGTTACCACTCCGACCCAGAATGCAGGGGCCATTTTGCCTCGGGTCAATGCTGTTACAGGGTTCCCCACAGTCCCAAGCGCCTGCTTGCTCCCGAGGTAAAGGCCGAAGACCATACCTTCAATTATGATGAGGAAGAAATTGAAGCGCGCCAGGCTTGCCACAGTGTCCAGTGTCTGTGCTTCCAGCGAACCGGCGCCCAGTTCTGATAACGCTAGCCCAAGTACCGGCGCCATTGTGCCTATAGATAGTCCCGAGATAAGAAACAGCACAGGAAGGAAGACCCCGTTCCATAAGGCTACAGATTTTATCACTCCAAGCAGCATTCCGGTGTATACGAGACAAAGTACCGCAAATATGCACGTGATTATTCCCAAGGTCAGATGCTCTGCACCTGCTAAACTGCTAGAGGGCCACACCCAGGTAAACGTGTGTACTAGGGCGAGTATGATGAAAACAGTCATGAAAATTGCTCCGCGTGACATCCAGGAAGACTGTGGCCTCATGTACACACGGAAGAATTCCCTTTTACGTGCCATGTCGGATATGGTGAGGAGAGCGCCAACAAGTACCACAGGCGCGGCAAGTGCGATAGCTATCCTGGACATAGCTGTGAATCCCGGAAATATCATATTGAATACGAATCCGATCAAATATGCCCCTGCACCCACACCTACAAGGAACAGTGTGGTTGCTGTTCTCCATCCCATTACTTTCTGAAAGTCTGGAGCTGTATCCATTCTGATCTCACCTCCTCAGTCACTGGTCTAGTAGTATCTTGATTGCCGGGTACCCATTTCTGGATTAAGCACAGAGCCGTCTGTATCTTCAATAAGCCTCGATACCTCGCTGCCGGGATCGCTTAAGTCGCCAAAGGGAAGTCCATTACCTGTGCAGGACACTACAAGCCAGCGCCATGGCAGGCTGGTACTCCCATCAATTGTTTGTTCAAGTACTGTTACAGTCTCGTGGCTGTTGGGATTTATAGCACAACCGTAGCCTTTTGACAAGCGGATAAGCCCCTGCGTTGAGAAATGGATGCTTAATCCATGGGAGGTGAAACTATAATGGGTGAAAAATCGACTCCAAGTATTACCTTCCCCCGTAAGGAAGAGGGTATGTGGTACAATGGGTTGTCGGCGCAGCTAAGGATTTCCATGGAATACTTTCCCAAGTTTTCCTGGCAACCTTAGAATTATGTATTAGGGTTTTCATATTTGACATAAATGAAGAGTGACTGTGGGTATTTAAAATGACCGATATACGCAAAGTGCAAGAGTATGGTTTGGTAGCGGAGGCACGTAGACAAGTCTATGATCTTCTAGGTGGCCTCTACTTAGAACTACCAAACTCTGAGATGATTCAAAGCATGTTTGGCGCTCAGTTTGTGCGACGGCTATCTTCAGTCGTTTCTCATTTTGAGGGGGACGAAATTAACAAGGGCCTGACGTTAATCGCCAGTTTTATCGCCACTTTTGAAGAGCAACCTGCGGAAGAGGTTCTAAAACGAATCTCCATTGATAGGGCCCGTCTACTACGGGGAGTTAGCGAACAACATAGCCCACCACCGCCGTATGAGTCTATGTACCGGAATGGCAGACTTTACGGCGAATCAAGCATAGAGGTCTCACAAACATACTCCAGGTTAGGAGTCAGTTTACCAAAAATATGGACTGAACCTCCAGACTATATTGGGATTGAGCTTGATTTCATGCGCCTTATGTGTCAGGGGGAAATGGAAGCCTGGCAGGCGGATAGATTGGATAAAGCTCTGGAATGGCTTCATGAAGGGGAGAATTTCCTGAAGCAGCACATCTCACAATGGATCCCTAATTTCTGCGAGGAGATGTATAAGAAGGCTGAACTGGACTTCTATAGAGGTGTAGCCCTCTTGACCAGCGGTTTTATAGCCTATGACGCCTCTATGGCAGAGCGACAGCTCGGGGCAATAAAGGCAGAGTCTGGCGGCGTAGGGTGATGCGCCACATGCCGGCACGTTTAATACTGCTCTCGGTTCGCGCTTGTTTCAATCGCTGGGCAAGTAGTATATTGATGGCTCTGCGCCCATTTCCGGATTAAGCACGAAGCCCTCTCTCTGTTTGATAAGCCTCGATACCTCGCTGTCAGGATCGCTTAAGTCACCGAAGAACATTGCATTGCCCGTGCAGGATGTCACACAGGCTGGCTGTAGCCCTTGCTCCACCCTGTCTACACAGAAGTCACACTTCTCCACCGTCCCGATCTTATGCTTCCGGGAACCTATCTCTTCGTACGGAGTCACATAGCCCGGGTAATAGTTGCTCTCCTTCTCGTATAAATAGATACAGGCGTAGGGACAGGCTATCATGCAATATCGGCACCCCGTACATTTGTCATTGTCCACCACTACTATGCCATCGTCACGTCTTGTAATGGCTCCCGTCGGGCAGACCCTGACACACTCTGCGTCCCTGCATTGCATGCAGGCTGTAGGAAGAAAGTTGAGCCTGCTATTCGGATACTTACCGGTCTCATATTTCAGCACGCGGCTCCAGAGTATTCCCCTTGGCGCAGCGCTTATAGCTTTGCAGGCTATGGTGCACGTATCACATCCTTCGCACCTTTTCAGGTCTACTACCATACCGTATCTGGACATTTGCTCACCTTCTTTATCTTGCTTTGTACACTTTGACCCTTGGGCTTATGGTGACCGACCCGCTTACGGGATCGATGCCGATGTCTTCTCGACCTGTCACGAGCACATTGTAATAAGTACCTCTCTTTGAATCCGGGCTCATCATCGTCGTGCTTGCGCCGTAGTTAGCTGGTACACCTAGCACCTCCGGATGGATAAGCTCAGTCAACTTAAGCTTTCCCAGTGTTCTTCCGTGCTGAGACGCTATAAAGACCTCGTCCCCATCTTTAAGGCCCTTCTTTTTTGCCGTCTCGGCGTTTATCCAAACATACATTTCATAGGGGTCTGCTTCACGTAACTCGGCCAGCCATGCGTTCTGCTGTGTGTCGCCGGTGCCAAATTGCATTAAGGGAGTCTTCCAGTTGCAAACATACATGTCATACTCGGCTGGCGCTGTATACTCCGGTGGTGGTACCCAGTACGGGATAGCCTCATAATACTTGAAGTAATCCTCCTGGTCCTCCCAGTTCGGAAGCTTGATATTATGCTTCTTCAGGTTTCCTCTCATTCTATCGCCAGATGCCTTAAGACGGTCGAAGTATATAGGATGCCTGGTTTTGTTATCCGGCCAGTAGTAGTAGTTATAGCCAAGCTTGCCCGGGGTATCGAATCTGTACAACACGCCGTGTTCCAGCAGGTAATCGAAGCTGTATTCATCACCGAATAGCTGCTTGATTCTCCTGTCTATCATATCGTCTATAGTGTACTTCTTGTCCAATTCAAGCGCGTGTTCGCCTTCGAGTTTGAATGCCAGATTCACTAAGTCGTTGATACCACCTTTACCTGTAAGAAAGCCGACTCGATCAGCTATCTCTATCAGTACATCGCTCATGCGCCTGGTATTAAATATTGGCTTTACCGCATTTCGCCCCAGAGCTAGATTAAGCCCTCGGACACTGTCATCGATGTTCTGGTGGGTTACATAGTAGAATCTGGCGTACTGCCGCTCCAGAAAGTGATGATCGGGGAATACAATGTCTGACATCATGGTTACTTCGTCGAAGTTGATGGCGAAAGTAGCCAAGAATGGTATCTTCCTGAAACCCTCTATCATTATATCCCTGTCCATTTGAGCGCGTATGGAGTTAGCACCGCAGTTCAGCATTGCCTCGAGATTATAGGGGAGGTAATATTTCTTGGGGTCAATTAACACCCGCGCTACCACCTGAGGTGCGGCGTGGCAGTGAGGGTAAAATTCACTCATCGCCAAGTGATCAGGCGGGAACTTGAAAGGAACCCCTATTGCCTCCATGATGGGTTTGACCACTCCATCCTCATCAGGCTCAAGCGTTCCAGCGCATGGTCCTGGGTTACGGTTTCCAGTCGCCCCACCAGGCACTTCCATCGCTCCGACAAGCATGTTGATTATCTTCCCAGCCAGGTCAAAGTATGTGCCGCCTTTCTGCGACACAGAGCCACGACCTGAGCCAGCAAACTGTGCCGGGCGTAATGGGAACTTAAAGCCATCTATTTCTATAGTGCTGCCTATCTGTGCGTGCTCAACAAACTCCTGAGTCACTTCCCGGATTGTAGAGGCTGGTATGGTGGTAATCTCCTCCGCCCAATCAGGAGTGTATTCCTTCATGCGCTCCTTTATCAGATGCAGAGCGGGATTTGCTTTGATATCTCCTACCTGGTACTCTCCCTCGAGCGCGTAGTCCTTGATCGAAGTGTCATCAAATGTCTTAGCCCTGTTATCGACCGGATCCCATATCAGCGGCTTACTCGAAGCTTGGTCCCTGACGTAGTAACCATCGGGGCCAATGAGGTAGGAGCCTGTGGTGCGCTTCTTCACAAACCATTCGTCATACTTCTTCAGTTCGTAGAATATTACGTGTATCATCGCCAGGGCGAAAGCCGTCTCGGTGCCGGGCCTTATTGGCAGCCACCGGTAGGCTTTAGCAGCCTCGGGAGAAAAGCGCGGGTCGACTGTCACGAGTTTCATTCCACGGCCTATCGCATCGAGTACCCGCTTGGTCCCGTGGCACGTAGCTACATTCGGGCCTGTAGTTCTGCCAGTTGCGATCAGGTAGTTGCAGTGTTCCAGGTCGCTAATATATTCAGGCATGTGCCCATGAGTGACATTGGTAGCGTAGTGGATAGCGCAGAGGTTACGGCCAAACAACTCATTTGGTGTTCCAAAGGCTCTGGCGAAGATTAGGAATCCATGAGTGTAACCCACACTCTTATCTATCTCCTTGGAGGTGATAAGCAACTCTTCAGGTTCGCCCCAACCTTCCCATACAGCAAACTTCCTCGGGTCATCCTCTCTTATCTTCTTAAGTCGCTCCGATACGGTGCTTATAGCTTCCTCCCAGCTTATCTCTACCCAACCGGGGTCAATATCGGGGCCTTTGTCAGGATTGGTTCGTTTTAGGGGTGTCTTTACGCGATAGGGGTTATACAGTCCCATGATTGATGCTATTGCCCTGGGACAGACTGTTCCTTTGTTCGTGGGACTATCGGGGTTGCCTTCGATGTTTGTCACCACGCCATTCTCAAGGTAGACCTTCGTGCCGCAGTCAGCCTGCATGCAGCCCTGGCAGTAGCCATAAATCCATTCCTTCTGTTGGGCGCCTCTGGGTGGCATAGGAGAGCCCCAGCTTAGAGTGGTCTTCCTCCTAATATCCAGGCTCTCACTGAGAGAGGCCAACTCCTGGATATTTAATGAGTTCTCTCCACTCTTGGAAGCAGTTACTGTTTTGTCATTCTTATCTTGCTTATTTAGCATTTGTCTCTCCCGTCAATACTTCTCGTCATCATTATTCTAATGTATTTACCACACCGAGGACTACTATCCGGATAACTGCCTCCCTTTTACATTTTACTTGGGACGGCAGAGTTCAATGCTTGATAAAGGACTACAACGGAACGATCTTTCCATCTGCTTGCTCGCTGTCTTTGTCTCTCAAATTAGCTCCTTATTTTGGGAAATTGAACTCGTCTGAATAATAGCGCCAGGTCTTGTGCTTATATCTATCCAGTGGTAGGGGCTCTAATCGCAGCTTTATCTGCCCATCTTTCTGAGTAATCATGATCCACTTCAGCCAGTTCTCATCATCGCGATTCGGGTAGTCCTCTCTGTAATGAGAGGCACGCGTCTCAGTTCTCATTAGAGATGCTCTCAACACCAGCTCTGCGATTAGTGTCATGCTTCGCACCCCGTTCAATTTTGCGAGTTCATGGGAGTCTCGTACCCCCATGCGCGGGAGCAAATCATCCCGTATGCTTTCTACTTTGCTCAGAGCGTCTCTCAGATTCGCCCCGGTTTTCAGTAGAAGGACAGGGAAGAAGGCCTTTTGCAGGGCCACCAGCACTTCTTCAGGTGCAATGCCTTCCCTTCCCAGAGGGGCATAAACGGCTTCCTTGAGTTCCTTAATCTCCTTCGCGTTGCTTGGGGCTAAATCATTTGCGTTTGCGTAATCTGACGCGCTTTTGCCTGCCCAGCGGCCAAACGCTGCAGTCTTACACAGACTCCAGCCGCCAAAGTAAATTCCAGGATCCATGTTCCTTAGGACGCCGGCTACAAATAGCCCTGGTACCAGGGTGCGCATTTCCAGGTCACTGTGTACCCCGGATGCTTCCCATGGCGTTGCCGTCCACTCCTGCCTCTCCTCGAAGGGCCTGATACCAGCTTCCAGAAGCCTGTCATACTGCAATTTAGTCCAACCAACCTCAGGCGTCATTATCCTCTTGTTTTCAGGCGTCAAAGCACTGCAGTCGAGGTAGAATGGGCCTCTGCCTGCTCTGGTCTCCATAGCCATTGCTCTTGCGATGTAGTTATAATCGCAGTTACTCTTTAGGCTGGGCGAGTACCTGTCCAAAAAATGCTCACCTGCTTCATTTACAAACTCTGCGCCAAGAGGCAACAGGTACGTAACCCCCTCCCAGCGAAATTCTCTAGGGATGATCCATATCCTCATGAATTCCAGGTTCTTTAATTCCCCGCCTGCTCTAAATACCATGTCCAATCCGCCATGGTGAGCCATCCTACATCAGCGACACCACCTTGCAGAGCTTCAATCATCTCCATTGATTTGGCCAGGGTCTGTGCCGGATACATGGTCATTTTGACCCTGCCGTTGGTTGCTTCTTCAACCTGCTTTGCCCACGGGTCAATGAACTTCACGGTGGTACTGCCTTGCGGTGGGTTGTGATGCGCAAACCTGAGCTCGATAACTTCCGGCTCAGGCGCTGGCGTTGGAGCTGGAGAAGGCGCTGGAGCTGGCGCAGGTGTCGGCGTCGGACTCGGAGCCGGTGCTGGCTGGGCACATCCTAGAATAACCAAGCTTGCAATAACTGCTACTCCCAGAACCAATGTAACTAACTTGTGCTTCATTTGCTCTTCCTTTCTTTGGATTTCATCAGATTTCATCCGTCCTTATACTCTTCATCTCTACATCAGCTTTACCTCCTCTCATCATTCTCTTAATACCCATTTAAATTAGCCTTCCGTACTGCAACAAAGCAACCTGGAAGATTATCTAAAGCAGAGGCCCGCCGCCACCGGGCTTGACGGACCTAACATGCTAAGAACGAAGGAGGACCATGAAAAATAAACCCTGTGCCCAGACATCAATATAGTCCGCTGGACCAATCCATTGTACCTGATACTGAAAAGCAACCATACGGGCGGATATATCTCCTCTATGCGAGTAATGGCGCGATCAGTATGTGGGCATAGTATACGATACCCCTTGAATTGTCAAGGCCAGCGACTTCGTGGCAATAGAAGAGTTACTTACAGCATGGTCGGCAAAAGCGGCAGCGGAGGGTTATGAACTGGAGAGAGTGGAATTTAGCGCTGCTGAGGTCGCTAAGTGGAAGGAAATAGCAGGTGAGCCACTATACCAAGAATGGCTGGAAGAAATGGAATCGCTAGGTCTGCCAGGTCAGGAAATTCTTAATGAGGCACAGCGGTTACGTGAATTATATTCCAGTTGATAATTAGGCTGTGATTGAAGTGAACTGCGCCCGGAATGTACCAGATACAGTACTGTTAATACCTGAATAGATGGCTGGATACTGACCGGCAAAGTGAGACTATAGTTTAGAAGCCAAGCGTGGCTTGACCAGGATGTTGGGGGCGCTGCTATTTTAGGCAATGCCTGATCTGGTCTCCATCCGGGCGCAGTGTCGAGATGAATGGCAGGCGACTGCATGATGTTTTTCGGCAATACGCGTTAATACTGTTTTCGGTTGGTTCGAGGAAGCAACTATGTAATCCGTCTCTCAGGGGCATAACCCCCATTACTGATCGGGATGTTTCTTGGGAATCTGACGGGCTTCAGCTAAGTACCTTTTGTTCTGTTAATGCGGTGACGCTGACATCTTGGCACAACATCATTTACCCGTCGCTGGCTCATGCCATGGTTTAGCTCTTTAAGATAGACTTCCTTCCTCCTCTTGAGGAAGTTATTAACCGGTTCTTCTGTATACAATAGGCCCACTTCCGTGATCCCTTGCGTGTTCGGGTCACGGATCAACGAGCTGATCTTCTCAGGCTACGGCTATGGCAAGGATAATAGATTGTTCCTTGCCTTTCTGGAAGCGGATACCGTACAACTCTATATGTGCCAACTACTTTAGCCGGGTAAACGGGCTTAGGTTTGTTTAGTAGCATGTAAATAGAAGAATTCTTTTTGTCCCAAGGTCATCACTATTCGGGAGTCTCAACTCTCAAGAAAACCGAATGTAATTTCTAGGCTAGATTTCAGTTATTAACGGCGACATCTTGACAGTATCCCGTGCAGCTTATATATTTATCGAAATATTCTGGTTGCCCCTCGAATTACTTGTTAGGAATAAGCAACTATTAATGCCAAACATGCTCCATCCAACGGCAGCCTCAGCAACCCCGGGTCTCTTTCGCTTTGCACGTATACTCAACGTGATAGGGATGGCTGTGCTGGCGCTGATGATGTTTCTTACCACAGCAGATGTCATCCTCCGTTATGTTTTCAACAGGCCTATCACGGGCGCATATGAACTGACAGAGTTTATGATGGCCATACTGGTGGCCTTTGGCCTGGCGCATACGCAAGCGAAAAAAGGCCATATCAGCGTCGGAATTGTAATTGAGCGCTTTTCAGAGAGGACCCAGGCTGTGGTTAACGCGGTAACCTCCTTCCTGTCTCTAGCTCTGTTCGGGGTAATTGCATGGCGGACCATAGTCTATGCCCAGAACCTTCAGGGCTATGCCTCGCAGTCACTCGGCATGCCGGTTTCGCCATTCCCAATTCTGGTCGGCATTGGAGCCATTACCATTTGTTTAATATACATTGTTGATATTATGGAGTATGTCCATAAGATTAGCATGCTCACTCGCAGACGGACTTCGATCGGATTTCTGTTGATGATCGTGGGGGTAATTGTGCTGATCAGCACCCCGGCATGGCCAGCAGCCCAAAACTGGGAAATTACTCCTATAGTGACAGGCTACATAGGTGTCGCGCTGCTCATTATCATGCTTTTCTCAGGGATGTCAATAGGCATGGTGATGGCCTTGATAGGCTTCCTGGGAATGTCTTTGCTGGTAGGACTCGGTCCAGCACTTACCAGTATTGGAAGTTCCCCTTATACTACCGCTTCATCATACAGCCTGAGCGTGATTCCTCTTTTCATCCTGATGGGTGATTTCATCTTTCACTCGGGGCTGGGTCGCGAACTGTACTTTACAGTATATCGGTGGCTGGGGACTTTGCGCGGTGGCCTTGCAATGGCCACGGTTGGCGCCTGTGCCCTTTTTGCGGCAGTGAGCGGTTCAAGTGTCGCTACTGTGGCGACTATGGGCACAGTTGCTCTGCCGGAGATGCGACGGTTCAAGTATGATGTGAAACTGGCCATGGGTACCATCGCTGCGTCCGGCAGCATCGGCGTTCTGATTCCTCCCAGTGTGATACTGGTTCTTTATGGTATTTTGACTGAACAGTCAATAGGGAAACTCTTCTTGGCCGGCTTTATCCCTGGCGTTCTTGAAGCTGTCTTCTACCTTATTACTATCTATATACTTTGCAGGATGAATCCCCAGCTTGGCCCGAAGGGAGAAAGCTCCACCATCGTTGAGAAATTTGCCTCTTTAAAGAATACTTGGGGCGTAATTGCGTTATTTGTGCTGGTTATTGGCGGTATGTACAGAGGTGTATTCACTCCTACAGAAGCGGCGGGAGTTGGCGCCTTCGGAGCGCTGATCTTTACTATTATCCGCCGCAAGCTCACCTGGAAGAACTTTACCGAGAGCCTGCTGGACACAGGGAAGACGACAGCCATGGTATTTGTCATTCTCATTGGCTCTGCTATTCTTGGCTATTTCCTAGCGGTGACGCGGCTGCCTTTCGAGCTTTCCAGCTACGTTGCAAGTCTGGCAGTAAATCGCTACATAATATTGTTCTTCATTATCCTTGTCTATCTTTTTCTAGGTGCTGTTATGAGCTCGATGGCCATGATCGTGCTGACTGTGCCAATCATTTTCCCGGTAATTATGGCACTTGAATTTGATCCTATATGGTTCGGGATTATTATCGTGAGGGTAGTCGAAATAGGTCAGATTACGCCTCCTGTCGGAATAAATGTTTTTGTGATGCATGGCCTGTCGAAAGAAACACCCATGTATACTATCTTCCGAGGAATTATGCCTTTCCTCATTGCTGATTTTCTGAATTTGGCGACACTGGTGGCATTTCCGCAGATCAGCCTGTTTTTGCCGAACCTGCTGAGATAAGAATGAGCTAACAGAACCAAAACAAATTGTCAGTTTTTGGGGGGTTATCCCCATAGCAGCCGATTCACTAATTGTCTATGTCCCAACCGGCAGGGGTGCCCAGGGGTGATAACGCGCAGTACAACAAACAAGGGATTGGGTTATTTTGTACGCTGCTAACCTGTGCGAACCAATAGCGTACCTGCTGATGAGGCCGTTGAATCCCTGTACACAACCACGTCGCTGATGGGCAGGTTGGCTGGTGGGACCCAAATATTTCTCTTCTCGTTTTATTTTACCAGGCAGATGGGTAAATGCTTAGAATAAGTGTTTGTAGATATTAGCGCTTACTCTTATCTATCCGGTTTGAGCGCTAGCTGCTTATTTAAGTCTCAGTATCCTTTTTGTGTTATCCTCGAAGATCATATTTCTCACAGCGTCAGAAATATCCATTCGGTACACTGCCTCGATGGTCTTCCTGGTGAATTTATCGCCATCAGCCATATCATAGGGGAAGTCGGTTCCAAATATTACATGCTCGGGACCAAAAAACGCGAGGCCGCACATAAGGCCATGATGGTCGCCGTAGAGCGCAGTATCGGCATAGAACATGCGGTAGTACTCGGCGGCATTTGTCCATTGGAAGTGGTCGTTCTCCTTGTTCAAGCCCTTATAAACCTGACCCTGACGGAATTTGTCAACCTCGTTGCTGATTCTGCCAGCAAGGGCGGGTACAATGGCGCTGCCACAATGATGTGTAATGAGTTTTAGGTTAGGATATTTGGTAAATATGCCACTGCCTACCAGTCTACCCATGGCTACGGCTGACTCCACCGGCCAACCGAATATATGAGCTAGTGCATGTTGGTCCCGCTCTTCATTCTGGTATACAGGCACTCCGCCAGCACCTACAGGATGAATCCAAATGGGCAAATTGTACTGCGACATCATCTCGTAGACAGGCATGTACTCCGGACTGTCAATTGGTTTCATCGTCTCGTAGTCATAACCCTTTTCTACAGGTCTGCCTTCACTGTACTGATAAATAGGCGTGTGCAGCAGGACGCCTCGAAAACCGAGTTGCTCGACACATCTTTTAATTTCTTTAAGCATTGCATCAACGTTGTTGTAAGGAAGTGTTCCCACACCGGCGACAAAATGCTCAGGGTGCTTGGCGATGATGGCCGCCAATTCGTCATTGAATAGGCGGCACATGTCAGGGGTCTCCTTTGGCCCGAAGTATGGTTCGATTACCTGACCAGAGGGCGTGAGAACCTGCACATAGTCGTCGTATCTTTCCATTACCTCGATCCTTTTGGACACATCCCACAATGATGTGCGGCCGAAAAGAGATGATCTTCCTCTGACAATCGTTTCCCAGCTGACTCGGCGTTTGGCAAAGGAGTCGATAAACTTCTGTGGAGTGATGTGCGAATAAATGTCAATCTTCATTAGTTGCTTCTCCTTTGTTCATACTCTCTTCATATACCATTTCGCCTCAATATTAAACAGCTTCTCTGCACTATTCGGTATGTATGTTTGTGGGGATCCATGGCGCGGGAATCTTCGATGAAACGAGTGCATCTGAACTCATTGGGCTATTATAATACTTCCTAGTTGCGCTGCGCTAGCTGAGGGCTTCTCCAATCACAAATAGGCCTGAACGAACGAGGTCCCTTGTTCATGATTTAGCTGTGTGGCTTGGGACGACCGGTAGCCGTGCAGAAGTAATCAGACGGATCCAGGAATCATTAGAGGCTAGCGATGGCACAGAGGTCAAGGACGCATTCCCTTATGGTAAGAAGGCATAGATACAAAAAGCGCTGGCAAAACTTGAATTCCTGTACAAGGTATCTGTGGGGAAGAAAGCTTAAGAAAAGAGCAAAGAGAAGCGCAGGCGAACGTATTTCTGAGGAAAGATACTTACGCGATAGAGAACTTCCAGGGTAAAGTAATGAACCTGGATTTCCCTTCTCAAACTGGAACTATAGGCAGGTTTTCATGGTAAAATAGCTTCACAAGCTCCTTCTTTGGCTGCATCAGATGGGGCTAGCTGTAGGAACCCAATGGATGAAAGGGACAAAGACTGAAAATGAGAAAAGGTCGTAATACTTGCACCATATTTTCATAGGAGGAATTGAGAAAATGGTAATTGATCTGGAAGCTCACTTTTATACGCGGGGCTATGAACAATACATGTTAGCCAGGAAGGAGATGCCAAGAAACGAGCACTATAAGGGATACATACGCTTGTGGTATGCGCCCAATGTCTGGGTGCCACGTGGATTTGGAATTGAAGACAAACTTCTTGAACTAGCTGAAGGCAGACTGGCTGATATGGACAAAGCCGGGATTGATATGCAGGTCCTGACCCTATCAGCACCAGGGTGTGAACAATTTAGCCCGGCTGAGGGCACAGCTCTGTCTAGGGAGACCAACGACGAGCTGTACGAAGCAATCAAGAGACACCCGGATAGGTTTATAGGCTTGGCGGCCTTGGCACCTCAGAGTCCAGTTGAAGCTGCAGACGAGCTGGAACGAGCGGTGACACAACTCGGCTTCAAAGGGGCAAAGATAAACTCACATATAGGGGATAGCTATCTTGATGAGAAAGAGTATTGGGTTATATTTGAACGGGCAGAGAAGTTAGGTGTACCTATCTATCTTCATCCGAGCACGCCTAGCCCATCTATGCTGAAGCCCTATGCCGATTACGGCTTTGCCTTGGCCGGGCCAGCCTTTGGTTTTGGCGTCGAAACAGCGATGCATGCTATGCGCTTGATATATAGCGGAGTCTTTGATAAACACCCCGGGCTGAAGATTATTCTGGGGCACCTCGGCGAAGGCTTGGTATTCTGGATGGACCGCATAGACTTTGTTTTTAAGCAACCATGGTCGGTTGAAGAACTCCGACCCAGAATAAAAAGGCGACCCAGTGAATATATCAAGGATAATTTCATTATAACAACCAGCGGGATGTTCTTCGTGCCATCATTCATGTGTGTCTTTCAGACGATTGGCGCTGACAGGATGATGTTTGCTGTAGATTACCCATATGAAAGAAGCGAGGAGGCGGTGCGTTTTATGCAAGAGGTACCTATATCTGACATTGACAAGGAGAAAATCTATCACTTGACTGCGGAGAGGCTCTTTAAAATGAGCTAATACTCTAATTGAGTAATGGGGCGCCCCGGCGTCGATAGTAGCTCTTAAGTCATTCCATACTTCGTATTAATTCGGGCTCAAAAGCTTCGAAAGCTAAGACTGGTTCTGTTGTAACTAAAGTTTTAGATAAAATTAAGGGAAGACGCACTAGGCCTTTTATGGGTATTTCATTACCCACCGGGCTAAGACTACAACGATAACGGCAATAATGGCATCTTAAAAAAGAGATGCCCATCTCTTCTGTTTCTTGTTTTGTCCATGAATGCGGACATCACTTTGTCACGTGACAAGAAGCCTGACAGTATGACAACTGCATGATAGATTTCCCTGTGAATTTCACAGATGCTTGTGTGGACCTGTCACCAAGAAGACACCAGAACGGGGATGGCAAGTTTAGATCCAGGAGCAATTCAGGCATATCTCACAGGTTTCCATCTCCCTCAGCACGATCTGCGCGGAAGCCGGATGTACGCGAATGTCACTGCATGACATACCAAGACACAGCCCGCCGTGCGTAATATCGTGTTGGAGGGTCAAGCCAGATGGACAAGCTAGGCCAAAGTATATTCGAATCGACGGGGTGCAACAGGGGTAGCTTGAGGCACAAGAGCAGGTCTGCAATATCAGTGAGGCGGATGAGGTCACTTATCAGGACATACTGTTCTGGCCCGGGGCCGCAGTGAACTTCTTCTGCTGCTAGCCTTTGCTAACTTGGCAAAGCTGTGACTTAAAAGGCGCGAATCCAGAGAGCGGATCGAGGTTCTGGTCATCGACCAGTATGTTGACATTAGCCTCGCCACTCCACAGATGTGGTATCTGGATAACCCCAGGCAGTATTGTATCGGTGACGCATGCTTTCATCCTTATGCTGCCCCTGGGTGAACTGACTATAAGCATGTCGCCCGCGTTGATGCCACGAGGCTTGGCATCGATAGGATTTATCTCTGCCAGCGGCTCAGGTACTATCTTGCGTAGCTCTGTAATATTACGATGCTGGGAATGGGTGAAGGCAACTGTTCTAGCTCCTGACGTTAGCACGAGAGGGAAAGCGCGTGCCAGAACGGGCGTGCTCATCGGACTTTCTACAGGCTCTTTGTATGCCGGTAATGGCTCATGGCCGTAGTCAGCAAGAATAGAAGAGGAGATTTCTACCTTACCCGAGGGGGTCTGAAATCCTGTCTTCTCATAGTATTTGTGGGGTCTGAGGGGCATGGGGTATGTTATCCCTTCGGGATGCTTTCTTAAATCTGCAACAGTTATGCCGGATGGCTCAAGCATATGATTCAGGCACCTCTCGAAGTCGCCATCCCAGAACTCATGACCCAGACCTAATCTCTTAGCAAGTTCAGAGAAGATTTTCCATTCTGGCCAACTTTCCCCCACAGGCTCAATGGCTGGCTCTACCAGCCTCACATATCCAGGAGTGGATACATATCCTCCACGACCGATTATTAACATGCTGCGCTCCAGCCATGAAGCTATTGGGAGCACAATATCAGCAAACTGTGTGGCCGGGGTATGAAAGTATTCACTAACGACTAAAAAGTCGATGTTTTTGAGGTTTTCTAGAAACCGATTGTAGTTTGGGAAATACATTGTATTCAAGCCGGCGCCGAAAATGGCTTTGATAGGATAAGGTTGGCCGCTGTCGATTTGATCTACTATAACATTCGATTGCATCTCACGATAGAGTTTGGTCCAGATCGGGAATCGGTCTGAACCAATGCCTGGCGGCAGCTTAGCTATTCGCTCGTGGAGGGTGATGTCGTTTACTGGTAACCTGTTGGCATGCCAGCGGTTGCCACCCAGGACTTCGAAGTTTCCGGTTAGCGCGGGGAGCAAAATGATTGCCCTGTGGTTCTGAACGCCGTTAGAGTGATGCGTAGTGGAAGCGGGACTAAAGGCAAGTTTGGCTGGCTTCTGGGTGGCATACAGTACTGCTGCTGCGCTGATCTTGTTGGCTGGTACACCGGTTATCTGTTCCACCCTGTCGGGTGGGTATTCCTTTGCCAGCTTCTTTAGATCGTCGAATCCCACGGTCCACTTGTCGACAAACTCTTGGTCGTAGAGTTGATGGTTGATAATCACATTCATCAGTCCCAGGGCGAGAGCGCCGTCCGTACCTGGCCTTAGCTGAAGATGTAAATCAGCCATAGATGCAATGGTAGTGCGGCGAGGGTCAACGACAATGAGTTTGACTCCCCTTTGTCTTGCTTCCAGATGCTCCTGCCATACTCTGGGCAGCGAATCTTTGATAGCGGATCCCCAGATTAACTGGCACTTAGTTGCCGGGTCGCTTGTAACGCTCTGCAGATAAAGAGGGCCGTAGTCCTGGCCGTAGGTAAGTGCGGCGGCGAGCCAAGTGGCAGAGAAACAATTGCTGCTCTCAGTGCAATAGTTTGGTGAGCCAAAAGCATGCGCTAGGCGGTGAAAGTGAGGTCGTGGTTCCTTGGTGTAGGAAATGTAGAAGACTACTGACTCGGCGCCGTACTTAGCTTTGAGGTCTTGCAGCTTAGATGCTGTAGTATCTAAAGCTTGCTCCCAGGAGATTGGCACGAAATCTGCGGCCCCTCGCTCACCAACTCGTTTCAGAGGATGTTTCAAGCGCTCAGGATGGTAGACGAAGTCCAACTGATGTCTCCAGCGTGGGCAAGTATCAGCCACTTGGCGGTCCACCATATCAATGCGTGTGGCTCTGCCCTGACGTACATGAACTTTTGTCGGACAATGGTCGGTGCACATATAACAGACGCTGTCTTTTACTAGCTCTTGCTTTTCGATTGCCTTATTAACATCTGACATTGTCTCTCCCTCAAGTGTCATTCTTTAGGCTCTTCTTACTTAATCTGAATTGCTTGGTTATATGATAACATAATACTTTGTAGCGGTTAGACAAGCAATCAAGTTGAATTATCTGAAATGTGACCAAAGAACTTCAACGCCTCGTCTGGTTGTAGCTCTAGGACAAGTCAATGTCGCCCCGGTGCAAGGTGGATGTGCTATCAGTGAGCGAACATTTGTTCAATTAAGAGATACATTTGGGCGACGCGACACACGATTGTAAGCCAGCCAAGGTGATCGAATCTGGGAGCCGTGTCTCATGGTATATTATGAAAGTGAAAAAACTGGCTGGATATGCATCTCCTGGGGAAGAAGAGCGATTATCCTGCTGTCTTTACTGATGTGGACGTATAAGCTACAATAGTCGCGTTCTGATGCCAGATGCTAGAGCGTAGCTGCTGATATGATAAAGGCGGTCTTTTTTGACTTCTACTATACACTGGTGCACTATGAGCCGCCCCAGCAGGAACTGGAGGCCAGGGCGCTCAGAGATTTTGGTATTAACGCCAGCCCTGATGTATTTACTAGACCTCTGTTAGAGGCTAATGAATTCTTGTACGGGGAGGCTGCCCGTTGTCCCTTGAGCCGGCGTTCAAAGGAAGAGACAATGGCGTTATACGCGCAGTACCAGAGAATACTCCTCAATGGCGCGGGGATAGAAGCTGATGAAGAGCTTATCCTCGCTCTTCTGGGCAAGATACAAAAAGCTAGAATGAAGCTGGCTCTCTTCGACGATGTGGCGCCAGCTCTGACTGAGCTCAAGAAGCGGCGCTTGATCCTGGGCTTGATCTCCAACGTGGATTATGATATTGCCAGCACGCTTAGTGGCCTGGGACTGCAATCATGGCTTGATATCATAGTAACCTCTCTGGAGTCGGGCTTCAGTAAGCCTCAGCCCGAAATATTTAGGGAGGGCATCAGGAGAGGGGGAGTCCAGGCTTCAGAGGCAATATACGTCGGTGATCAATATAAAGTTGACTGTGTCGCTGCTAGCCGTGCCGGTATGAAAGCGATTCTCATTGACCGCGCGGGCTATTTCGGAGAGATAAGCGACTGCCTGCGTATAGGGAGCCTCACCGGCGTAGCTGGATACCTGTGATGGTCAAAATCTTAACGGATAGCGTTGCAGACTTGCCTCCAGCTGTAGTCAAAGAGTTTGGAATTGGTGTAGTTCCCGTGGTCGTCCGCTTCGGGGAAGATGTTTACCGCGACGGTATTGATCTGACTATTGATGAATTCTACAGCAAGCTAAGGAAGAGCAAGATGCTTCCAGGTACATCCGCACCGTCGCCGGCGAGCTTCGCCGAGGCCTATGATAGGCTCGCTGAAGATACTGATGAAATCCTGGCCGTGACTGTCACCTCCAAACTCAGCGCCACCTACGATGTAGCTAAACAGAGCGTCGGGCTAATGCAGAAGAGATGCAGGGTAGAAGTGCTTGACTCAAGGTCAGCTGCCATGTCCGAGGGATTCGTAGTGATGGAGGCGGCCAGAGCAGCCCAAGCCGGCGCCAGTCTTGATGAGGTTGTAGAGGTGACCCGACGAACGATTCCACGTGTTGACTTTCTATGTACCTTTGATACCCTGGAGTATCTTCGGAGAGGTGGCCGTATTGGCAAGGCTCAGTGTTTTCTGGGTTCACTGCTTAAGATAAGTCCTCTAATTGCCCTCAAAGATGGTGTACTTGAACCCGCGGGTAGGGCCCACTCCCGAGCCGGTGCCGTAGAGCGTTTGTACGGATTTGCCCGGAGCTATTCTAACATCGAGGAGATGGCTGTGGAAGATACAGCTTGCCAGGGCGATGCCGACAAATTGGTTGAGCGACTTGGCGCTATATTCCCCAAAGAGCGTATCTACCGCTCGAGGACGAGTCCGGTAATAGGCACGCACACCGGCCCGGACTTCTTGCTGGTAGCTATACTAGGAGATAAGAAGTAGCCGCGCAATCCTTTACCGGGACCATTATCGCATTGTGGCATTGTAGCTCTCCAGTCATAACTGGAGAGTAACATTTGACTGCTCCTGCTTTAAGGGACACGCCTGATGCTTGTGGCCTCAATATATGGCTGCCTTTCTTTGTTAACACGTACAATACCATCGACCTCGAGCATGGTACTCGTGTCCTGCATTGAACTGGGGTTCAGCCTTTTTGGGGCCCTGGCTTCTGAATGGGCGCTGACATAAATCGCTCCCGTCAGGTCTTTGATTACCCAGTCGCTTCGTGTGACCGGAGGCGGGGTATTGGCTTCGTGCAATAAGTCCCAGCCACGATAGTAGCCCACAGTTGTTACATGCTGTCCTTCAAAGGCAAATGGGTCAGCTATAATAGAAGCGATTATCTCTGTTGGCTCGGACAGCCTGTTGATGATCAAGTATAAACGGTATTCATCTGCCGTTATTTCTTCGCCGGCCTCAGGATACGGAGTGATGTGGAAGGAAAGCTCATACGTTTCATGCCTTTCTATGGAGTATTCATCCTGCAAGCCAGGCTCGGTCAATAATACCTCGTGAGAGACGCCCGCACGCGTAATCTCAACCTTAGAGGTAACCCTACCTGGCCAGACACAGGTCACATCTGTGGGACAGCGGCTATCTTCTGTGACCTCACTAAACCTGATCTCCAAATCCTCTTCTGCAATCAGGGCACGCTGCCCCATAGACAAGTAGAACTCCTCATTGAGGCGGACTTGAGAATTATCAAGCCCGGCACAGCTAGATGCAAGTAAAAGAAGTGCTAAAAGGACAGGCAAGTAGGGGTGGCGTTTCCGCATTTGACTCCAATTACAGCAAGCTGCTGGTCAAAGCCAGAGGGAGGAGACGGCATCAGCTTTAATCTGACCCTGAGTATGTCTATTTCTTCTTTTCTTCTGCCTTCTGTGATTTCTTGTCTGCTACTTGCTTACCGGGTTTCTTCACATTTCTTCTTCCTTTAGTGCCCATGTCCGCACCTCCATTGCTAATTTCTTGTCAGGGACCGACTTGTCACTTCTCCTGAGTCTGCTTGAGTCAATATTATGGCGTTTCTTATACCATTCCAATGGTACAAGATGCCTCAGAATTCGTCAATCCGCCACGCTGCAGACTCTCGTTCAGCTTTGTCAGAGGGCAAGTTTCTGCGTAGCGGCCGTTGAGAAAAGGTCACGCCCCAGGATTCAGGACACGCCCCACGAACAGAAAGGCGCCCGTTCGGATGTCGCGGATGAGGAATATGAAGGGTCGATCGATGGTCATCGCGACAGGCTCCTCCACTGCTGTGTCTGCCATAATCACTGCAGTGGCGGCTGCCGCCTCTGTACCGGCTTCATCTACGGAGACGAACGCCTTGTGGATTACT
>CAYMVL010000011.1:0-17527 GCA_964394145.1 uncultured Dehalococcoidales bacterium
GGTAGCGCGCAGCGTTCGGGACGCTGAGGTCGGAGGTTCAAATCCTCTCGCCCCGACATTTAGAGATGTGCTAATCCCTGCTTCCCAGCCCTGATCTATTCCCAAAAATGCGAACTACCACTGACAGAAAAATCAACTGGAGGAGTCTACCTGTCGGACTGCGGCTTATGTCCTGCTTTGTACGCAGCTTCCCTGCCCGGCTCCTGTACGCGAGCGACCTTTAGTAATACTGAAAGTGCCAGACCAACCACGCCCAGTATCGTACAGAGTAGGAAAGCCCAATGATAGCTGCTGCTTATGTCAAATATGCGGCCGGCCACGAGCGAACCAACGGCCCCCCCAGTGTTAGCAGCAAACATAGCCAGCCCAAAGATCGTCCCGTGTACTCTCAGCCCGAACAACTCAGCTATGATAGGTGACTGCGCCGCTGAGAAACCCCCGTAAGCGACACCGAAAGCGACTGCAAAAAGGTACAGCTTCCACAGGTCGTCGGCCGATAGAAGCCAAAGATAAGACAGTGACATGACAATAAAAACGACGATCATGACTCGCCTACTTCCAATCTTATCTATTATGCTACCCATTCCAATTTTACTGCCAATGCTTACGATGCCGACGGCGGACAAGATAGCAGCGGCAGCAGACGCCGAGAACCCGATGTCGGTGGCGTGGGGAACGATATGTACCATCGCAGAATGTACTCCGAGACCGCCCAAAAGGAAGGCCACGAACATTATCCAGAAGTGTCTGCCACGAATCGCTTCCTGAAGAGAAAACCCCTTGATTCCTAAATTTTGACTATCTGCGCTTACTGAATCAGCACCGTAGGGCAGAAGCCCCATCTGACCCGGCTCACGCCTTAGAAATTGTGCCATTACCGTAGTTACTACCAGGACTATCAAGCCAATAATTATGTAGGAGGTTCGCCAGCTATAACTTGAAATAAGTTGGTTAGCCAACAGCGGCATAGTTGCCGTGCCGACCCCTATCCCTGAGGCCGCAATCCCGCTTGCTAGCCCTCTTCTCCTGACAAACCATCTAGCCACAGTAGATAGCAGCGGAACCCAAGTACCCGCTATGCCAGCACTCATCAATACTCCATAGAATAGATACACTTGCCAGATATCGCTGATCTGGGACATGAGCAAATATCCAATACCTATAAGTAAGCCACAGACGGTAACGACCAATCTGGGTCCAAATCTATCGCTCAGTCTGCCAGAAAAAATGCCGAAAACCCCGATTAGAACCATACTCAATGAATAGGCCCCTGAAGTCGCAGCTCTTGTCCAGCCGAATTCATTCAGAAGGGGCTTAAAGAACACTCCGAAGCTATATTGTCCACCCCACACTACCATTAAAATAATAAACGAGACGGCGGCGATACTGTAGCCGTAGAAGAATCTGGGCTGCTTACCCCTGTTAGATGGCAGAAGTCTGTGATTGTTCAAAAGTAAACTGCCTGCATGTTCTCTTGCTAATCGGGCAAGTTGAAAATGCTATCATATGCTTCCGCTCTTGGGAAATCAAAACTGGCCGATAACAGCATGGGAAAAGAATTACACATCAACTTCTCCCTAGCTACTTGCCGAAAGAGCAGAGACTTTCAAAGAGTCTATTTCTGGAGGGGAGGCAGTGCTTGCCGAAGCGTCTGCCTACCAAGACTTAGTCACGCATGCTCTAAGAAATATGTAAATCCCTTGCTATCGCTTGAATTAGGTACCATGCCATGTGACGTTGCATGGAAAGCTAGCACCAGCACTATCATCTGAGTTCTATTCACAGTATAGCCCTAATCATAATTGTTAGCGATGACAACATACTTGTTCCCTGAGGTATTGACCTTTCTCGGACTACAGACTATGCTACGCATAGCACAGTGAGCTACGGCCCACTGTGTCATGTCTGCGTGTTGGCATATTTGTCAGTTCCTCCTGTTCCCCAAAGAAGATTACTGGCGCATTGGCGGGCACAGAGCTGTAAAGTCGAGAATATTGGAAGATGTCTGGCTGGGGGTAGAAATAAATCGTCACGGCGGGCGGCACTTGGCGGTCGATTTATCGCCGGTAGTCTCATGCCACATGTACCGCAGTATGGGGGCGATGTGGGAGGGGTTCGTCAAATGGGTTTACTCAGTAGCGGCATTATCGTCAGCAGCACTGGTTGGTCTCATAGTAGCCGCGTATGTCTTCTTTCTAGCTCCATTCTACTCCCTTTGTAAAGCACTATTTCTGCTACCTGCTGCTGAGTGGCAGCAGTTAGTCATTCTGCAGGTGGCAATTATAATGACTATGCGCCGAATTGCGGATAAGCATTTCAAGGAGTCCTCTATTTCAGCTATACTACACCCGTTCGGTTTCTTATTTCTCTTTCTTGCCGCTATCTATGCCGTTTCGCAACGAGCAGTCGGCGGGCGGATCCATTGGAAGAAACGGTTGTACGGTGGCAAATCAGGGGTAAAGTAGTCGTGGGCCGTGGCCGGGTTTCAAGAAGATCTCAAGTTGCTCCAGACAAAAAAGGGATCTGCTAAGAGTGATACGTCAACTGAGTATAGTGATAGCTGAGAAACAAGCTCTTAGAACACTCGGCAACACCTAGCATATGAGGTAACTGTACATTTCTGATGGCTCAATTTCTTTTACATCAGCAATCTTGCTTGATTATGAACTGGTGATGTTTCAGAGTGCAGAGCCATTGTTAGAAGCTATTTATGGCCTCTTCTTCTTCATCATACATCTTGAAGAACTGCGTAAACCCCGCAATATCGAACACATCCTTTACGCATTGTTGCACACGGGCCAGTCTTATATCACCCTCATGTTTTGTTGCTCGCTTAAGTGCAGCCAGCAGGACTCTTAGCCCCGAACTGCTTATGTAGTCCAAATCCTTTAGATTGAGCACCAGGTGCAGGTGCTTAGTTGCAGTAAGTGAGTTCAATTTCTTTTCTACGTCATTTGCTGCGTACGCATCTAGCCTGCCACAAAGGTAGACTACGGTGGCTGTTCCTTCAGTTTTCTGTGAAAATTCCATCAACGCCCCTCTCTATTTGTGAAGACAGCTGTAAAACTCGCGGTAGTATAGCAGTTCGATGAATTACAAGTAACTTTGGATGGCTGCCCATTCTCATTCTCACTAGCCGGTATTATACAAGATGACGTTCACAATCGGCAATTCATATAAGACTCGAGGAACGTATGTTATCAGCCACGATGCAAATGATTTGTCGATTCCTCCTATGGAGTCCCGCGTTAGAGCACCCTGCAAATTCATGTCACATTGTATCTTCTGCATAACCTTGATACAAAACAGAATGGTCAAAGTTGACAATAAGGAATCATATGAATTAGACTTTTACCTCAAACCAGAGGCAACTTTCTAGTTTTTTCACTAAAATTATAGCAGGTGAGGCAGAAGACTCTGGGTATTGTGCAGCATTCTAACATAGCAGGTGCGACCATGTACAAAAAGATTCTTGTCCCTTTGGATGCCTCAGAACTATCCGCAGTATCCTTTCCTTACGCTAAAGAGCTTGCTGCCAGGTTAAACCTGAGCGTAATCTTGCTCCATGTTCACAGTCCAGAGGAGCGGGGTGTGGTAGCTCAACTGCAGGCCGACATCGACCATAAAGCTCAAATTGTGAAACGCCAGTCAGAAGAGGTCCAGGAAAAGATAGGAATCGAACCAGCAGCTAAGGGCGTGCAGGTGCACGGGGAAGTATATGTGGGGGCCCCAGATACAGAAATCCTTCGTTGCGCTGCAGAGAATCATGTTGACCTTATTCTCATGGCAACTCATGGCCGGTCTGGAATCAGGCGCTTAGTGCTGGGCAGTGTGACTGAAAAGGTTCTCCGCGCAGCGAACGTTCCGGTTTGGCTTGTTCGGCCCGGGATTCCCGAAGAGGTTGTTTACCAGCAGTGGCCAGGAAGAACGATACTAGTGCCGCTTGATGGTTCAGAGTCAGCTGAGGCAGTTCTTCCGCATGTGGAAGCATTGTCCATGCAGAAGGGTACAGACAGAGTGGATGTTATCCTGCTGAGGGTCTACAGTCGCCCAGTACCTCCAGCCGTAACCGAATATCCTACAGCAACACTGTATGAGTATATGGATATAGAAACGGCCAGGCGAAAGGAATTAGCTCAGCAATACTTGGCTCAAATAGAAAACCAGCTAAGTGATAAAGGCCTCACGGTCCACTCTGAGGTACTAGAAGGCAGGCCTGCTGATGAGATTATAGCTTATGCCAAAGGACACCCTGCTAACCTTATCGTAATGTCAACGCATGCCCGAGCTGGAGTGGATAAAGCAATCCATGGCAGTGTAGCAGCGAAGGTTCTGAAAGAAGCTGACAGTCCCGTAGTTATGGTGAAGACAGCACATCCTGATTAGGGTCGAGTACATATTAGCTACATTCCAGTAGAGTCCTCCCCCAGCTTCGGTTCGGAGAGTATCGAAAGGAATCAAACCCGGCTGGATATAGCTTGTCGATCTAAGCAGGCTGGTGCCATACATCCATTTCCCCTCTACCAACTAGAATCGCCATTCTCGGAGCATCTTCATGTATTTCTAGTTCCAATAGTGTTATTGCTAACTACGGTGCGCAACTCTTACAGGTCATATTGAATCACCGAAAGGCATTGATCTCGCACGCCGCCTGTATTCTTGCACTCCGGCACATACATGGCTCAATGTATAATGCTTTTTCAAGCGCAAAACATGCGAATCTAAGACAGCTCAAGGGAACATCTCTCTCCTGGTTGACATTGCGCAGCTCTGAAGGGGGCGCTTCAATGCAATAGGCTTTTCTATCACGTAGGTGTACGCTTCGATAGCAATGTTGATTACCGGACATCAGACAAACCTTATCCGCCATCTTCCGTACATGCCACAGTCTCAGTAATGGGGGTGTTGACAGGAGATAGGGGCGAGTTGCATGATGAGCTAAGAAATCAATTTCCCAGCCATACTGTTCTGGGTGAAAGGAGGCAACAAAACAAAATGGAGATACTGGAAAGAAAAGAGGGGACTGTGGGCGTGATATCGCTATCAGGTAGACTCGATGCCTATTCGGCAAACGACATGGAGGCGAAACTGAACTCAATGATTGATATGGCCCAGGTTCAACTGGCAGTCAGCCTCGAGAGGCTGGAGTATATAAGCAGCTCGGGACTGAGGGTTCTGTTAGCGGCGCTCAAAAAGACAAGGAATCAACAAGGTGATATAAAATTAGCTTGCTTGAAGCCAAGTATAAAGGAAGTGTTTGACATTGCGGGATTCACCCAGCTCTTTTGCATCTTCGATACCGAGGAAAGTGCCATAGCCAGTTTTGAGATGCGTCACTAATGAAGATTACTGCAGCCAGTCTACTGTCAAAGCATCCTGAAGCAGAGAAGGCGGAATATGCCTTTCTTGTCCCGGGTAGCTCACGTATTCTCCTTTACAATACCTTGAATAGTGGACTGGCTATGCCGGACAGGCTTGTAATACTCATTACAGTCAACAGTGACTTCCTCATAGACCCTGATGAAATCCGTCCTATGGATAGATGGGTGAAAGTTGCTGGCAAATTTCAAGCTAGGCGCGATAATCCACGGCTTTGAAGGGGAGCAACCATAGAAGTATCTGTTAGGATATTTGCTCTGCAATACACTATACCTGAGAAAGGGTCAGAAGCAGGGCTGGGAACGCAAATTTTGATCTTTTCAAAAGGCTGCAGGGGAATTTAGTTAAACCAGACGTACCATGAGCATCTTTGAGACTATCGCAACGGTATTAGCTGGTCTTGGCCTATTTTTTGTAGGCATCAAGTTACTAAGAGACAACGCAAAGCAGATAATCAGCCGGCGTTTCCGCATGTTTGTCTCCAAGTGGATGGAGAACAGTTTGCGAGCTAGCTTGCTAGGGATTTTGTCTGGCTTCACTACTCAGAGTACTTCAGTTGCCACCTTTATTACTGCCAGCCTCACATCAAGCGGATTGACAACAGTCAGAAAAGCACTACCGGTTATCATTTGGGCCAATGCTGGCTGTTCTGCATTAGTATTGCTGGCGGTGCTCGACATCAAGTATGCCGTTTTGATCGTACTTACCATCTCCGGTATATGCTTTGCTTTTGATAAGCCCACCAAGTATCGATATGCAATGGGTGTCATTCTAGGCATTGGATTGCTGTTTTTCGGCCTCCAAATGGTTAAAATGGGAACCTCACCTCTGGCAGAATTTAGCTGGATTCAATCGTTTCTATACAGTATAAGAGCCTCCTATATCCTGGCCTTCATTCTTGGAGCCTTTTTGACATTTGTTTCACAGACTGCAATTGGCATCGTTCTCGTTGCTATTGCAATGACACAATCCGGATTATTCAGTGTTGAGCAGACTATTATGCTCATTTATGGCGTACATCTTGGCTCAGCCATTACCACATTGGTCTTGAGTTCCGGTTTAAAGGGAGAACCTAAACAGTTGGTCATACTTCAAGTGCTGTTTAATGTTTTTGGCCTCATCTTTTTTGTCCCAATGTTTTACCTAGAAGAGAATTTAGATATCCCTCTCATCAAAAGCCTTGTGAGTAGGATGACGCCAGAACTTGAACAACAAATGGCCTATGTCGTCCTGATTTTCAATTTTGGGGTGCCTTTCGTTTTATCATTTTTCCTGAATCCCATTCATAAACTACTGGTCAAGCTCTCTCCTCCAACTCAGGAACAAGATTTGTCAAAGTTGCAGTTCATACATGACCAGGCCCTGGGTGATCCGGAAACAGCTATGGACCTTGTAGAAAAGGAACATCTTCGTCTTATCAAACGCCTTCCAGATTATCTGGAAAGTGTCAGAACCGAGAAAACGATGGAACCGTCTCTCGGCTATGAAACCATTCACAACGCCTCTAGAGCAGTTGCCGACGAGGTTGGATCATTTTTGGCTGATCTTCTCAATAAGAACCTTCCCCCTGCAACATCCGGGCGAGGGCTGAACCTCCAAAATCGTCACAGTGTCATCGCTTCAATTGAAGACAATGTGTACCAGATGGTAGAGACAATAGATCATACGGAACACTCCATGGCGCTACAAAATTTGATTCACAGTGTCGTCGAAGGATTACATACCGTGTTGTTGACAACCGTTGATGCAATGGAATCATCCGAAGGGTTTGAGGTTGACCTGCTAATCAGCATTACTGAGGATAGGGGAAGCTTAATAGAAAGGATTCGAAAAAGTTACTTAAACAGCGAGGAAACGCTTGAATCACAAGACAAATCTATGCTCTTTCATGTCACCAGTCTGTATGAAAGGATTGTATGGCTAATAAGAAGATGGGCAACGCTTCTAAAAAGCGCTCAAAATTTATATCAATCTGGATAGCGATCTGCGAAAAATATCACACAGATTGAAAGGCGGGAACAAAGCAGGGGGGCCAAAATTCTTACTTGTGCTGACTGTAATTAGCGAGGGATAAATCAATATGAATCCCGCTGAAGTATATTCGCATACCGTAAGCAAGTGGTGAAATAGGGATTAGCTATGGACGTAAGCATAGGCGATTTACTGATAGACTTGGTCAAGACAGCAGCCGTTATAGTCGTCTTTGCGTATATAGTAGTCAGAGCCAAATTTTTCACCGATATACTAGATAAACGACCCGGCCGGAGAAATGTAGTTATCACAATTCTGCTATTCGGTGCCCTATCCGTATTCGGCACATATGGAGGGATAAGATTACCCTCAGGTGCCATCGCCAATATCAGGGATCTCGCCCCCATGGTTGCCGGCCTTATCGGTGGACCAATAATCGGTTTAGGAGTAGGCCTAATTGGCGGCGTACACCGGTACTTCCTTGGCGGCTTTGTCTGTCTCCCCTGTGCCATAGCTACTGTTATAGCTGGATTAATGGGTGGCATCGTTTATAAACTCCGGAGAGGAAAGCTCGCCACTGTCTGGCAAGCAGCATTGTTCGCTGCCCTTGTGGAGCTACTCCATATGGGGTTGGTGCTTCTGATAGCTCGACCGTACGCCCAGGCTCTAGCAACAGTCAAGGAAGTTATTCTCCCTATGCTAGGCGCCAATGCAGGTGGTGCGGCCATCTTTACTTTGATAGTGCACAACCTATTGACAGAAAGAGGGACAGCTGCAGAAAAGGAGAGGTATCGCCGTGAACTGGAACGGCGGGAATACGAAGCGGAGACTGCCAGAGGAATCCAGCAGAGCTTCCTACCTGAATCTCCTCCTCGAATAGAAGGATTCGAACTGGCAGCGTTGAGCCTGCCGGCATGGGAGGTAGGGGGCGATTTCTATGATTTCATTCCTCTTTCCGAGAAGAAGTGGGGGTTAGTGATAGCCGATGTCTCCGGAAAGGGTATCCCCGCCGCCTTATTTATGGCTTTATCTCGAACTTTGGTTCGAGCTAACGTATCGGCCAGCTGTACAGTTTCTGAAGCTATACAAAGAGCCAATCACTTAATTTCAGAAGATGCCAGGTCTGGAATGTTCGTAACCCTATTCTATGCCGTACTCGATGCAAGGAGGAAGCGCTTAAGCTACGTAAATGCCGGACACAATGCCCCTCTGCTGCTCAGGCCTGGCGGTGGAGATATTGTTCTGCTGCAAGCCAAAGGAACGGCACTGGGTGTTCTGGATGATATTAAGCTCGAGGAGAAGGTGCTTGACATGGCAAGTAACGACATAGTAATTCTCTATACTGATGGAGTGACCGAAGCTATAAATGGAAAGGAGGAGCAATTTGGGCAGGAGAGGCTAATTGACACTATAAGAAAGAATATTGACTTACCAGCTAATGACCTGATTGACAGAATAAGAGAAGAAGTAACGGACTTTGCCTGCGGGCAACCGCAGTTCGATGATTTCACACTGGTGGTGCTCAAAGCTACTTAGATGAAGAGAAACCAATTTGCACTCAAAGTCGATAGCAAACTGGAAAACCTATCGGTAATTGCTGACTTCATTGGCACAGTAATGATGCAACTTGGCATCGAGGAAGGGATACGTCAAGTTCAGATAGCGGTAGACGAGGCATGTACCAACATAATAAATTATGCTTACTCTGGCGGGAAGGGCGTCATCTCTATTTCTTGTGAGCTTCAATGCAATGATTTCGTCGTTACCATCATGGATAGAGGGAGGCCTTTTGATCCCGGCGTGGTTCCGGCACCGGATTTAGAAACAGGATTGGAGGAGAGGAAAATTGGGGGTTTGGGTATTTACCTAATGAGAAATTTGATGGACGAAGTCGTCTACAAAGTTGATACCCAAAAAGGTAACATGCTGATAATGCGGAAAAAGGTGCCAAAGAGAGAAAATCACTAGCATCAAGAGACAAGAAGGTGGACTTGCAGATATCGTGGCTCCATGCTGATTTATGTGCAAGAGCAATAAAGTGATAAGAACCGGAGCAAGCAAAGAGATACCAGGATATTTACCACCAATGATTAAGAGCCAGTAAAATGGTATCACAAGTATATTATGACTTAAGGAATATGAGCCAAGAGAGGTGATTGATAAGAAAAAGGGGTAGTTGAAAGGGCTGAAGATTGATTTACAAATGCTAGGCTGCACATACTGCAATTGAACCAGCTTATATCTGTACCGGAGGGCTAAAAAGGGAAAGTGGCTTGAGGGGTTTAGTCAAACCGGGAGAGTCTAGATACAGGTTGAGCCACAGCGCCGGCGATGTCGAAAATGTGGGCGTTCCTAAACCTCAGGAGCCGAACTAGTGCGTCCCCACTCAGAAGCAACCTGGCAGGCTCAGGCAGAAGGCCAGTGCCAGCTCAAGGAGATGAAGCTTCCACCAGGTAGGCAAAGAACTGGGGATAAGCTCCAGCAGCTTGCAGCGTGTTCCGGAAAGAGAGATAGATTACGAAGGCCCGCGTCTTATGAAGTAAGAGGAGGACTAATCCGTGGATATAGATGACCGTAGTTTCAGACATCAGAAGATTATGCAGCTGCTAACCAACGTCAAAAGACAGAAAGTGTTCGGCACAAGCTGGGCTATAGAAGTCCTAGGCAAGAGCCTGCAAGGAAGTTGTTGAAGCTTATCTCTTTCAGTAGGCGAAACCAAGCGAAGATATTCCCAGAAAAAGGCTGGAAACTCGCACGATATTTCAACAAAAAATAGATGGTGAATCTCAAGGATCGCTTGCTGAAAGCAGCTTAGAATTCAGTCATCATAGCTACGGGCTTAATGCAATGAAGTGGTCAATTAGAAACACTATTTCTTCACTTGGACGCATATGTTGCGTGAGAAGTCTTTTATGGGGAAATGGAAAGATTTCTCTGGTGACATAGCAAGGATTTTAAAGCCAACCTGCATCAATAGTCTTTTAAACTCGCGGTAGGAGAAGAGGTGATAATAGCGGTAGACGCTCTCGCCCCTAAGTCGCCAAACTATATCCTGCTCTTTAGATTTAAGCCAGAATCTTGGCTGCCCATGGTTCCATACGGTCAAGAAAGCCTCACCGCCGGGCTTTAGCACCCGCCTTAGCTCTCTTAGTGCCATTTCCCTCTCGTGTCCCCCCTTGATATGGTGATAAGTAGCAACTGAAATTACCCAGTCAAAGGTATTGTCTTGGAATGGTAACGATAGGGCATCAGCGGCTATCAAATTCGCATAGAATTTGAACTTCGCACAATATCTCAGTGCTTGTCTCAGCATAGCTGCTGAAGCGTCTACCCCCCACAGTTCAAAGCCTTGACTGAATGGTAAGAAGTCGGGGCCGTGGGCACAGCCGATGTTCAACAACTTTTGACCTGTTCCCTGTTGCTGGACAGATGCAGATGGACGTGTCCCTTTTCTCCATATAGTCCTTTGCCAGTTCTGGGCCACTTCTTCCAGCTCTTCTTTAAGTAGAGGCCAGTGCCTTACCCGATACCAGCTTTCAGCTATTTGGTCGAATACTTCCCTGTTTGTAGTCATAGAGATGGCTTTGCTAGACTTTAGCATATCACAATGAAGAAAGTGTCTCGAACTATTTCCGGAGTAACACCGGTGGCAGTCATGGCAAAACCTTTCCCTTGCCCTGGCAAATGTGTCTATTGCCCCACCTCTCCCGACGCTCCCAAGAGCTATACAGTGGAGTCACCTGCAGTCCTTAGAGCCAGGAATTGCGGCTTTGACCCTAAGAGACAGGTGGAATCGCGGCTTAATACTCTGGGTAGTATGGGCCATGCTCTGGACAAGGTGGAGCTTATCATTATGGGCGGCACTTTCTTGGCTTATCCCCATGATTATCAATACTGGTTCGTAAAGAATTGCTATGATGCTCTCAATGGAATACAAGCTGCTAACCTGGAAGAAGCAAAGAAACTGAACGAGGCTGCTGAGCATCGCTGCGTGGGACTATGCATTGAAACCAGGCCCGATTTTTGTGGGGAAAAGGAAATTAGCCGCATGCTCGACTTTGGTACTACTAGGGTGGAAATAGGAGTGCAGACCTTAGATGATGAAATCCACAGGTTAACGAAGAGAGGCCATGGGGTCGCCGAGGTTGTCTCCGCTACCAGAATACTAAGAGACTACGGCTTTAAGGTCTATTACCACTGGATGCCTGGTTTGCCTGGCTCTACAGCTGAGCATGATTTAGAGCTATCGCGGCAACTGTTTGATGACCAACGCTTCCGACCTGATGGGCTCAAGCTTTATCCCACGTTAGTGGTCTCGGGCAGCGAGTTGGAGCACTGGTGGCAGGATGGGCTATACCAGCCCTACAGCAATGAGGAAATGATCGACTTGCTTATAAGTATCAAAACTCTGATTCCCAGATATGTCAGGATTCCAAGGCTAATGCGGGATATACCCAGCAAATTTATTGTTGCGGGTAGCAAGGACTTAGCGCTCAGAGGGACTATTAAGAACCGGATGAAACATCTAGGGCTTCAATGTAGTTGTATTCGCTGCCGCGAGTACGGGCACCGGCTAAGAGATGGCTGGGTTATCGGTGAGCCTGGTTTGACCAGGCTCGACTATGGAGCATCTGAAGGGAAGGAGGTGTTCCTTTCCTATGAGGACACGAATGGCACTCTGTTTGGCTTATTGAGACTTAGAACAAACAGTGGCAAATCCGCTTTCGTCAGAGAATTGCACGTTTTTGGCCCTGAAGTTCCTTTGAAGGGAAGGATGGCACAGGCAGCGCAGCATAGAGGTTTAGGGGAACAACTGCTGCGAGAGGCCGAAAGAATCGCCGCAGAGGAATTTGGGGCTACTAACATAAGCATACTTAGCGGTACCGGTGCCAGGGAATATTATCGCTCATTCGGGTATCAGTTAGAAGGCGCCTATATGGTGAAAGACTTAATTAGTATTCCAACAAGCATAAGCTCTTGCCTCGACGCCCCGGTGTAATTGGCGGTAGCTTCATTGAGCGGCTGTATTTTGTCAGCATAGCCATAAGCGCTCCTCCTCATAGTCCTGATTCAGCCTCATCGGCCTTCGGAAACCCACTGGTTATGGCTTCGACAGCATGTCCTTTCCGCCCGACTGGAAAATCTACGGAGGGGATCTGTGAAGTGATACATCCAGTTAAGCACCACTCTGAAGTTGAGCACGTTTATCTGTTGTGTTTCGTGCCAATGCCTTAGACCCCTCGGCTTGTGGTCTCATTTATGAGTAGCGTGTAGGCCTTGGCCAGCTCCTTGGTTAGCTGACCTGCTTTGCCTGAAGCGATGGCCTTGCCCTCAAACCAAGTCAAGGGCATTAGTTCCAGCACTGAATTAGTGAGGAAGGCTTCTTCCGCTTCGGTCAGCTCTTCTAGCTCTATTTCTCTTTCCATCGCTTTAATATTCAAGGCTTGCGCCAGCTCTAGAACGGCTTCTCTAGTGATTCCAGGCAAGATGCCGCTCTCTAAGGGCGGAGTAACCAGTATTCCTTTGCTCACGAGGAAAATATTGCTGGTGCTGCCTTCAACTAGATGGCCTTGCTCATTAAGCAGGATAGCTTCGTCGCATCCGGCAGCTTTGGCTTCCATTCTGGCCAGTATATTGTTCAGGTAACAAGTTGACTTCAACGGTGATAAGGGAGAACGGCTATCTCGCCGTAGTGATGACAGTACAGCTTTGAAACCTAGTTCGTATCTTTCAGGTATTAGAGGAATATAACTCTTAGCAGTGACCAAAATGGTTGGGGTGGAGCAGGTGCCGGGGTCAGGCGTCATATCTCCTTCTCCCGCTGAAATGCTGAGCCTCAGGCGAGCATCTTCTAGTTGGTTAGCTACTAATGTACCTAAGCAAGCGGCCCCGATTTCGATGCTAGCTAGTTTATCTGCCAGGCCAAGAATCTGGGCTGAGCGGCGAAGGCGACTCACGTGACGGTCAAGGCGAAATATATGACCGCTATAGGCCCTCATTGTCTCGAAAAGCCCGTAGCCATAAAGGAATCCATGGTCAAATGCGGATAATTTAGCTTCAGAGCGTGGAATAAGCTTGCCATTAAGATAGACGATTTCTGACATATCTATAAGTAATCCTAAATTCTAAGTCCAAAACAGTAGCTATTATCAATAGCTGGGTACCAAGACCCGAAGTCTAGTTCGAGTGTCAGGGACAAAACAGCTCTTGATTTCTCTTGGTAGTTTTGCATTTTGATTGCTAGGGTTTGTTCTTCCAGTCTTGCAACTTCAGTACTGGATTTTCAGCCCAAACAGGCCTTGTGAAATGCAGGAACTTGTCCAGTAGATCATGCCCGACTTCGGTAAGGATGGACTCCGGATGGAATTGGACTCCTTCTACTACATAATCCCGATGCCTCACGCCCATTATTATTCCATCCTGAGTCTTCGCCGTAACCTGCAGACACGGTGGGAAAGCCTCAGATGCAATAATCAGAGAATGGTAACGAGTTGCCGGGAATGGATTGGCCAAGCCCTGATAGATAGTCTCGCCATCGTGGTATATCAGGGAAGTCTTGCCATGCACGGGTGTGGTACGACCAATCTTACCCCCATACACGTGGCCAATGCATTGATGTCCCAGGCATACTCCAAGTATAGGGATCTTCCCTGCAAAATGCCGCACCACATCATTAGAAATGCCAGCTTCCAACGGGGTACACGGTCCCGGGGAGATTACAACGTGACTGGGCCTAAGCTCCTCAATCTCATCCAGAGTAATTTGGTTGTTGCGGTATACCTCCGGCTCCCAGCCCAGCCCCCCGATATACTGAGCTAAGTTGTAAACGAAGGAATCATAATTGTCTATTATTAGTATCATTATTTTGCTGCCGCTTAGGCTTGGGGTCGGATGTCAACAGTGGACACGAAACCTATCATGCTGCCACCAGTCCAGCGTAGTATTTCTGTGCACAGGCTAGAGGTGATAAGAATCCCAGTTTAGCCTGCCGCCGCTGACGGTTATAAAATAGTTCAATGTATTCTGTAATATCTTCAATTACTTCACGCCTGGTACGATAATGGCGGTGATTGATGAGTTCCTGCTTTAGAATTCCCCAGAAGCTCTCCATCGGCGCATTATCAAAGCAGTTCCACCTTCCGCTCATTGACAGCTCCAATCCAAATTGCCTTAACAGAGCCTGATACTCATGACTGCAGTATTGACTGCCGCGATCGGAATGGTGCAGTAGCCCTTTCTCAGGCACCTTGGTGCTTGCTGCTTGCAGCAGAGACTGGTTAACCAAGTTACGGGTCAGCCTCTCTCCCATGGCATAACCAACAATCTCACTGGTAAAGAGGTCTTTGTGTCCGGCCATGTACAGCCAGCCTTCATCTGCAGGTACATAGGTGATATCACTTACCCACACGGCATTGGGTTCATAGACCTTAAATTGCTGCTTAAGTAAGTTCTCCTCCACTGGCAGCTTATGCTTGGAGTCAGTGGTTGCCTTGAACTTCCTCTTCTGCTTGCAGCGTAGACCCAGCTTTCTCTTAATACGCTTGATACAGCAGATGCCAACGCTTATTCCGTCATCAGCTAGCTCACGCTGCAGTCTCTCCGAACCATAGGTCTGCCGGGTTCGCCTATGTGCCGCCCTAATCGCCACTTCTAGCCGCATTTCCTCCCTTGCCCAATCAGAGAGCGGCCGGTTGGTCCAGGCATAGAAACCGCTGGCTGAGACTCCCAATATCCGGCTCAAAAGTGGTATAGGGCAGCGGAGTCGCATTTGCTTCATCGACGCGTACCGTGCAGCGACTCCCTGGCAAAGTACGCGGCTGCTTTTTTTAGTATTTCCCGCTCCATCTTCAACTCTACCAGTTCCTTCTTCGTCCTGGCCAGTTCCATCTCAATCTCGCTCAAAGGCTTCAGTGGCTTGCCAATTTCTCCCAGCTTACCTTCCTTATAGGCTTTGACCCAATAAGCGAGCGTTGATGGAGCCAGTGACAGCCTTTGGGCTGCTTCACGACATGGTATATTATCTTCTACTACCAATTTGACCGCTTCCTGGCGGAATTCCCGGGTGTACTTTCCTTGTGGTATATCTTTCAATATGACACCTCCGTCTACCTATTCTACCTATTCTACCTGACTTTGGTGTCCATTAAACCCATCCTCCCCCAGCCTATCGTGCTAAAGTCAGGGTTTCCTTCGAGTACCATGGCGAAGAGGAAGGCCAAGAGACACTCGAGGGTCTCCCTAAAGGGGAGTATCGAGTAGAAGGGGCTTTAGAGTGGAATGAACCACTGAGACTGGACACAATGGGTTAGGAAGATTAGGAAGGTCTGGCTAGGGTCAGGGTATAATTTTGGAACAAATCAAGATTTCTCTAGTTCATCCCTTGTAATCTTCAAAATAATCTTGTCTCCGACTTTATCAATTATATCAATGCCTATCGATAATTTCTTTATCATACCTATCTTCAGCACGATACGATTGACAGTCCATTGTGGTAAACTGACATCGATGTCAACCACCTTTCCCACCTTGTTCCCATTTTTGTCGAAGACTTGCTTTCCGAGTAGTTCACTGGTATGCATACTACCTCCTTCACTTTCTATATGTGACGCCCTGTACAGATCTTGACACATCAATAATCCCGAACGCAGCTCTCATCGACGAAGCAAATATCGCAGCTCCGTCAACATAATCATCCACTGAATAGTGCAGAGTTTGACATCCAATAAGGCATCAACCGATTGGTTAGCTATTACTTTATTTTAACGGTGAAGACCTTGTGGTCGACACTTTGTGCTTCCCAAGCTCGCATGTAGACCATGGTTATCTCGGTTTCCCCTGCCTTCAGAGCCTGGAACCGGAAAAACTCAGTGCCGCCGGCACCAACCACAGGCGGCTTAGTTTCTTTGCTCTGTTCATATGTCTTCTCCACCAGCTTGAGCATAGCTTCATCATAGTTTTCCCGCCAGGTATAGCCAGTCGTGGGATTAGAGCTGAGAGCAACAATGAACTCTTAGTTAACGCTAACGCTTAGGTTTTGCTCCGGGTCAGTATAGGTCTTGACCCCTTCAGCACAGCCGATTGTCAGAAATATAGCTGCCGCTGCCACCAATATCAATACCTTCTTCATCTAAACCTCCTTACAATTAGTCAGCATATTACACTGGCATTTCTCATTTTAACTGGCAATGCGGGATCAGGATAGCTCATTGCGCTTGTCACTAATATTATATTCAGGAGACGATGCAGATAACAGGGCACCTTCGACAATATTAACTTCTGTAGAGAAGGCTTTCGATGACCTCCCGGGGTTTCTGCAACGTATGGTGGCAGGTCGGCAGCTCGGCGACTCTCGGTACAGACTCCAATTTTAAAGGGAATATTCTCGCTTACGCAAGCATCGACCTGCAGACCCGCGCAACCCTGGAGGGGCGAGCTTTTGTGCAAACTGGTGCAGTAACCATGGATCAAAACAATATCATCATTCCTGCTTGCTACTGTACTACCCCATCGGACACAGGGATTCTGCAGATCTTCAAATTCAATGACCTGAACGGGGACGGGGTCTATGACCCGCCTGAAGAGACACCTGTGGCCAACTGGCATTACACTATTACCGGTTCGGACTACAATGAATCTGGCTCTACCGATGATTTCGGTTTACTCACTCTGGAGGGTCTGGTGCCAGGCAACTACATCGTCACGGAAACGGTGAAGCCCGGCTGGACTGTCACCACTGCCAACCCTCAGACAGGTATGGTGGTCGCAGACGGCGTAAAGATACTGGCCTTCGGCAACCGGCAACCCGTCGTTCCCCGCCCGGTGGGAGGGGAGGTCTATCCCATCAACGCGCTTAAGCTGCTGATGCCGTGGATTGTTTTGTTCACGGCTGTATTGGCCGCAGCAATTATTATAGCTAGACGCAGACTACGCAGTTACAGATAACTATATCCAAATTGATGGTGCATTGAGGCAGGCTATGGGCACATCAGCAGCGTGAGGCTCTGGGGAAATCCCGGCTAATAGTAATTGCAGGAGGTAAATAGCATGACAGTAAGAGTCCAGATCGAATTATCAGACGAAGAGGATAAGATCGTTGAGGTTTACAGAATCGAACACAACAAGAAAAACAGCGAGGAAGCTATCAAAGAAATTATTAAGGATTACAAGCCACTAAAAG
>CAYMVL010000012.1:0-34240 GCA_964394145.1 uncultured Dehalococcoidales bacterium
TTGCCGCACCGAGGCCATAATCAAAGGGCTGAGAGACGGATATATCGCCCTTGAGGACAAGCCACCAGAATCTTAACCCCGATGAAAGGCAGACCTTAGTCGAACGATGAGGCCAGAGTTGAAACTGCCTGACCAAAGTTACAGGTACCTGTTTGAAAATGCCAGCGATGCCATGTGGGTTCACGATATGAAAGGCAACATTGTGGCGGCAAACAAGGCATGTGAAGAACTTACAGGACATAGCCGACAGGAATTAGTTGGCGCCAATATCGACAAATTCCTCACTAAAGAATTCCTTGATTCAGCCAAGGAATTACGGCGCAGACTACTTGACGGAGAGTCTCTGGAGCAGCCTTATGAGCAGCAATTAGTCAGGAAGGACGGGGTAACAAGAATAATTAGGATGGTTACCAGTCCGGTCATCATTAACGGGGAGATGAAGGGCTTCCAACATATTGCTAGAGATGTAACTGAAGAAAGGCGATTGCAGGAAAACATGCGCGTATTCAGTCAACTTTGTATTCAGGCGCAGGAGAGGGAAAGGCAACGCATTGCCTTAGAGTTGCATGACGACGTAGTCCAAGCGCTGCTTCTTATTAGCCAGCACTTGGATATGATGGCCTCGATCCCCGGAGCAAAACTATCTAAGCCAGTCCAAGAAGAAATAGAAAATCTGCATACCCTGAGTAATGACGCAATAGCAAGATTACGGCGCTGTGCTCAGGACTTGAGACCGCGCATACTGGATGACTTAGGCTTAGTAGCGGCACTAGAATGGATGGCAGATGATCTGATCAAGAGCGGGAGAATTGACGCTCATGTCCATGTACTTGGTATTGAGCAAGCCCTGTCGGGTGACGTACAACTGTTGCTGTTCCGTATTGCTCAAGAAGCGCTCAGCAATATTAGAAAACATGCTGGAGCATCTCATGTCTGGATTACAATAGAATTTGGCAATCATAGGATCATACTGACCGTTAAGGACAACGGTAAGGGCTTTAAGGTACCAGAAAGAATAGAAGACCTAGCAGGCCTTGGCAGGCTTGGTCTCGCCGGCATGCACGAGCGGGCCCGGCTTATCGGCGGTACGCTGGGATTGAAGTCAGAGCTGGGCCAGGGAACAATAGTGACTGTTGCCGTTCCAATTTAAGGTAGATTTTGAGGCTGCCACCGCTTTCCCATTGCCAGTCTTCTTGCCTCAAGCAAGTCAGCTTGGGTATTTATGTTGAAAAAACTCAAATGCTCCGGGTCAAATCTATCTATCTCGTCTTCCTCAACATACCTCACTTCAGCCAGATCGAAAAGCTCGTCAATCTTCAGTTCATTACGCTCCAGTAGACTTTGAATAGCGGCCAGACAATTCTTAGAATATACCGCGCAAAGGGGCTGCATACCCTCCACGGTCCGGGGCACGACGATGTCAGCCATTGAAGAGATTCGAACCATATAGTCAAGCAAGGTGATATTCAGAAGAGGCATGTCACAGCCAACAACGACAGCGCGCTGGTCGGCCAACGCCACCAGGCCTGTGTAGATACCACCAAGTGGACCTGTGCCAGGATAGATGTCGCTCACCACCTTTATCCTCAACGAGCGATACTTGGTTGCGAGCGAAGCGAAGTCACCTTCCCTTGCAGTCACTATAATAATCTCCGTGCTAATCTTGATTAGGTGGTCGATTACCCACTCAATAATGTTCTTATTATCAATAGTCCCGTAAGCCTTACGGGAGCCAAATCTGGAACTTTTACCACCGGCGAGCACGATAGAAGTCATTTCACAAACTGCCAAATAGCGCTTCTTTGCCTGAGCACCCTCTTCCTACTAAGATTTTAGCATACATGCATGGCTCATATTCTGCGATCGGCAAAAGAAATATTCCGTTTACTCAGTCACGAACTAAGTTGTAGCAATGATTTGTTGGCACATGAATACTGTTCGTGCTATTCTTATCCGCGGAACCAAAAATTATAGCCTCTGCGTGAATTTGATACTGAGAGGCATAGTGGAGAGAGACAATGGTAAGAGCTGCTATCGTAGGAGCAACGGGTATAGTTGGGCAGCAATTTCTCGTCGCCCTGAAAGACCATCCGTGGGTTGAAGTTACCGCGCTTGCTGCCTCTGAGAAGTCGGCAGGACGCAGCTACAAAGCGGCGATAACTGACCCTTCATCTGGGGCCCTGCGCTGGTTTTGCGATGAGCCTCCGGTGGAAGATGTTATGGAAATGCCAGTCCAAAATGCCACCGGAATGGATGTTTCCAACATTGACGTAGTCTTTTCTGCTATTGAGTCTGCACCGGCGAAAATCCTGGAACCGAAGTTTGCTGTCGATAGACCTGTTATAAGCACAGCATCGGCCTTCCGTTATGACCAAGATGTGCCCATTTTAATTCCGGGTATCAATTCCGAACATGCTAGAATGCTACAAGTTCAGAGAAAATCACGGGGGTGGAAGGGTTTCATTACACCTATCCCGAACTGCACTACCGCCGGCCTGGCCATAACACTAAAACCAATCAACGAGACCTTCGGCCTGAATGCTGTTGTGATGACTTCTATGCAAGCCATGTCTGGTGCAGGCCGAAGCCCTGGCGTGCTGGGAATCGATATTCTAGACAATGTCATTCCTTTTATACCGGGGGAGGAGGAAAAGGTACAACGGGAAACACAGAAAATCCTGGGCCGTTTTGAAGGCAGCTCCATAATCCCGGCAGCATTCGGCGTAAGCTGCACCTGCACTCGCGTTAATGTACGGGAGGGACATACAGAATCGGTCTTCGCCTCCACCCGGAAGTCCTGCGGAGTCGAGGACGTTGCAAGGGCAATGAGAGAATTTGCTGGCCCATCGAGCGAATCTGAGCTACCTTCGGCTCCCAGACACATGATAATTGTGCTGGATGACCCGTTCAGGCCGCAACCACGGCTCGACCGCGATGCCGATAATGGCATGGCTACCATGGTAGGTAGGATCAGAAAAGATACTGTTTTGGAAAATGGCGTCAAGTATATCTTGGTATCCCACAACACCAAGATGGGGGCCGCCAGGGGGGCAGTCCTAGTAGCTGAGCTCCTTATCAGGGATGGATACATCTCTTAGCTGCTGAGACATTAGGTTCAAATCCGCTCGCCCAAGGTCTTCCCCCCACTTACCGAACTCACTGCTTTGCAGCTTGCGTAGGGAATCTTTAAAGACAACTTGCTAGAATGCATAGCCAGCGTTAGCTCTGAGGTCAACCTGCACCACGTATTGATATCCTTAAGGTATTGCAATATAATTGTGCCTTTGATAAGAGGAAGACTGTCTGTGCGCAAGGGAATAACGTACAAAGGGATGAGGCAAAAGGCTAGCAGGGTTTTCCCCTTGGCTCCGGTAAATCCTTGCTGCGATGCAAGTGCGGGCAATATGCTTTGTCCAGGTCGGGATGATTGACGTCCTGGGATTGCCGCCGAAAGCTGAATAGACGATGACAACAGCCCAAATTGTTGCTATAGCGATCTTTATCGGGATGTTTATCGCCATCATAATCGGCAAAATACATCGGTTTATCCCTGCTCTGATTGGTGCTGGCCTTGTCTGCTTTGTCGTCTTCTTTGGTATCTTGCATAGCCCCATAACAGCTTATAACGTTTTAAACTTAGAGGAGCTTGGTCAGCTACAGTTCTGGATACCCGGGCATGAGCGCATAGAGTCCCGCGGCGTAAACTGGCAAACCATCATATTTATCGGTGGCATGATGACCATGGTGGAGGGTCTAGGCGCGGTCGGATTCTTTCGCTGGATATGTCTTTATGTGGCCAAGATTGTGAGATATCAGGTCATCCCCATCTTGATTACGTTCATGGTGCTTGCGGGCTTACTGTCCATGTTCATTGATAGCATTACGGTGTTACTGTTTCTCGCCATGGTGACCATTGAACTGGCACGCCTGCTCAAGTTCGACCCCGTTCCTATGATAATCGCTGAGATCTTCGCTGCCAATACCGGAGGGAGTGCCACAATGTGTGGCGACCCTCCCAATATAATCATTGGAACCTACCATGGCTTTACCTTCACCGATTTTCTGGTTAACACTGGCCCCATTGCCTGGGTAGGAATGCTGATAGCACTGGGATTGTTCTACTTATTCTTCCGCAACGTCCTCTCGAAGCCTTTTCCTCCTGACACCATAAGAAAACCTTCAGGGCCATATCCCGAACCCGGAGAAGCCATCATTAACCCATCCCTGTTCAAGATAAATACCGGCATCTTCATGCTAGCGGTGGTTCTGCTGGTTACGCACGCCCAAACCGGCTTATCCGTAGCTATAATAGGTTGCATCGTTGCTTTGCTCACCCTGCTCACTGCAGGCAGAGGAGCTCTGCACATTATAAAAGGTGTGGACTGGCGCACCCTGGTCTTCTTCATTGGTCTGTTCTTCTGTGTGGGAGGATTGGAGGAAACAGGTGTGCTGAAAATGTTAGCGGCATACATTAGGGACGTATCAGGAGGTAGCCTTCTGGTGGTGATGCCTCTTATCCTGTGGATATCTGCTTTAGCTTCTGCCATAGTGGATAACATCCCTTTCGCCGCTACCATGAATCCTGTAATCGGCGAGCTATCACAGATGCCGGGGCTGAACCTGCCAACATTAGCCTGGACCTTGGCCTTGGGCACAGACATCGGTGGCAACGCGACACCTATCGGAGCGTCAGCCAATGTAGTAGGGACGGCCATTGCCGCCAGAGAAGGTTATCATATTAGCTGGGGGAGGTTCTGCAAATACGCTCTTCCTGCCACGATTGTGGTATTAGCCATGGCCTGGCTACTGTTGGTGGTGAGGTATGGCTAGTGACCTGACGTCAGCCAGCACAGGTGTTTGATTTTTGGTTCCAATCATGCTAGCATATAAACAGAGGAGGGAGGCATGACACGGAAACAAGCCTGGTTATGCCGGTGGTTTTTCCCAGCGCAGGCTCTCCGCTGGCGCAAGTAGGCGCGGAGCCTGGTAACCTAGTCGAGATGCGCTGGCGGAGAGCTTCTGGAAGCCCTGAGCTCTTTGTTGATAGCGTGAGGCTCTTATAAAGTAGAGCAATAGCTAGGCAGCCTAAAGCTGAGTGGAGGAGTAAGGGTAACAAGTGAATAGAGATATTCAGAGGGAGCTTCAATAGTTGAAGCTCCCTTCTTTTTTGCGGCATGCCCAACGCTGATTCTTACGTGAGCACGGCGAGACCCATAGGCCTAGCAAGTTAGACGCTAACCATAAGCCATGTAGTAATCGAAAGCAGGCTGAAAATGCATCCGCTACCCCATACAGGGTGGAGAACAGAATTAGCACAGACCCTGAAGGCGCAAATGGAGCGCCTTAGTGTGGAGCGGATCAGATTGGATGACCAATACTATGACTTCATCTGTAGTCTCCGGGGCTCGCCGATCAGCGGCGAGCTGACCTCTTCATCTTGTAAAGAGACTCCTCGCCGGGCGCAGGAACTCGAATCGCGTAGAGCAAATTGCACCCCCTGGGAACGCCGACTTGCTTTAAGAGTTGTACCTCTTGGTATACTATCAACATAGTTAGGGCCTGTTAAGCATACAGGAGCTGAATTAGCTAGAGTAAACCAATGAATCTTTCCGACGAAATCCCAAAATACTTACCCAAGCAAGTCATGGACTTGCTCAAGACCACCAGTGAACAGGCCGGCAAGCTGGGAGTCAAGGTGTACCTTGTGGGCGGAGTGGTACGCGATTTGCTTCTAGGGTATCCCAATTTTGACCTGGATTTACTGGTCGAAGGGGACGCTGCAATGCTAGCTCACGCTATAGCTGAAATCGGCCAAGCCAAGTTGGTGGTGCATCCGGCTTTCGGCACCGCTAAGCTCAGCTACGGCGACTTCACACTGGATATGGCTACTGCACGTAGCGAAAGTTATGCCAAACCTGGAGCTCTCCCGGCAGTTGCCCCGGGTAGCCTCAACAATGACCTTTCTCGTAGAGACTTCTCGATCAACGCCATGGCCATATCTCTTGCTCCAGACAACTACGGAGAGTTGATTGACCCCTACCATGGTAGAACCGACTTAGAGCAACATGACATCCGCATTTTACACTCAAAGAGTTTCAGCGATGATGCCACTAGAATTCTTCGGGCCATTCGCTATGAACAAAGGCTGGGATTCAGACTTGAAACACAGACTGCTAAGCTACTTAAACGAAATATCCTTAAGTTAGACACCATAAGCGCTGACCGGCTTAGGCATGAGCTGGAACTGATCCTTAGAGAGAAATACCCGGAGCATGCTATCAAGAGACTTGGCGAGCTAGGAGTCCTGCAAAGGCTGGGCCTTCCCCTGACAGGCGATGGCTGGATAGCCGGGAAATTTGAGAAAGCACGCTGCTTAAATAAGCCCGATCAACTGCCCTTGCTCTATTTCTGCCTCCTCGTTTATCCACTCAGTGAGGCCCAAAATGAGCAGTTCATCCGCCGGGTCAATATACCGAAAAACCAATCACGAGTGCTGCATGATACACTGAGCCTTAAGGCGGCACTTTCTCCACTGGATAGGCGGGACATTAAAGCCAGCGAAGTCTACTACCTGCTCTGCGGATATGACCCACTGGCAATACAGGCAAACATAGTGGCCTCAGGGTCTGCAACAATACAGAACCACATGCAGCTGTTTCTCAGCAAACTCCGCCATGTGAAAACTCTCCTTGATGGGGAGGAGCTAAGAAGGTTGGGCATTTCCACTGGACCGGAGATAGGGAAAGCCCTGCAGATATTGCATAAGGCAAGACTGGACGGGGAAATTAAGAACAGGGAAGATGAGCGGAGACTGGCCCTGTCTATTAGAACCATACAGGAAGAAGGTTAAGGAGCCCAGCGCCAAAATAACAGAACAGGATGTACTTGGGAAATTTTCCTGCCCAGCATGGTAATAGAAACTTCCATAGCGGGATTCTTGAAGCACCTGCGGTAAGTCCAGCTATATCGACCGGTAAAATGGGCTGAAACGAAATAAGGAAGATGGCCAACAGGCCATATCGATTCATCCAGTTTCTTAGCCTCGCGTATCCTGGTGTGCTCTCATTGATTATTATTTTCTTCCCAAGGTAGCCAGCATAATATCCACTTATTTCCCCTAAGGTTCCGGCCACGCTCGCTATCAAAGCTATAAGAACAGGGTTCCACTGTGACGCCGCCGCCATCATTATTGATATATGGACGGCCACAGGGACTATTATGCTGGCATTGCACACCAGAGTGGTTCCGAAGACAACCAGATAGGCTGTATTAGCGAGCCCTCCTGCTGAGATATCGAGATGATACGTCAGCAGATACTCAAAGAGGTAAGCAAGACCGACACTCAGGACGACCAGTATGATGGCATAGAGCACTATCTTTAGCCATCTCTTCTGCTTCAGCTTTTCCATTGCAATCAAGTTAGTTGCCAGCTATTGCTTAAACACGAACGGCTGCATAGCATTCTAATCCCCGCTGTCTCAGGCGCAATAGCAGTTCATTAGCCCTCTCTTCCTCTGAAAAGAAGGTGAAAAGGCACGGCCCTGAGCCACATAAATGAACCGCGGTAGCCCCGGCTTTCTCAAACGTGTCCCTGCAATCTTTGACCTGGGGAAAGACATCAATCACCACTCTTTCGAAAACATTGAACATCAGCGAGGGCTCAATCATTTTCCCTTGCATCAAATACGGCAAAGCTGCACAAACGAATTGACCTTCAGTGAAATGGCTGGCTTTTAGTTTACCGTACATCTGCGCTGTCTTGCCTGAGATTCTAGCGAGTGGTGGCACCAGCATAACAAACCAAGTCGAGGGTAGAGTTGGTAATAGAGTCACCTTTTCCCCTTTTCCTTCTACTAGAGCGATGCCTTTATGGATGAAGAAGGGAATATCTGAGCCCAGTTTAGATGCTAAATCCACCAAGTCACGGAGCGACAGCTTCAGTCCCCAAAGCTCGTTGAGAGCAACCAGCGTGGAACCAGCATCGCTGCTGCCTCCACCTAACCCGACTCCCCAGGGAATATGTTTGTGGAGCTCAATTCGTGCCCCCTTGCTATATCCCGTAGCCTCCTTAAGGAGCAGGGCAGCTCCTATCACCAAGTTGTCGCGCTCGAGCTCATGCTCGCTGCATTTAAAGTGCAATTCCTCACTTGTCTCAAAATTGAGAATATCATAGAGGCTTACCGCCTGAACAATACTGGAAATCTGATGATAAGCATCATGCTTGCCCAAGACTTCAAGGACAAGATTCACTTTCGCTGGCGCATAAGATGTTAACATCATGCTTCCTTTCCGCGTGGAGCAAACACTTCCCATACCTTACTCCACTCCTCAAGGCTCAAGGTTTCAGCTCGTCGCCTGGCATCTACTCCAGCCCTGGCCAATAGCAGACAGACTTCATCTGATGGCATATTCAAAGCCTGAGCTAGTGAATTGCGCAGCTGTTTCCGTCGCGAGCTAAAACCAAAGCTTACTACCTCAAGGAAATCGGCGACATCGGGTATTTCAATAGGTGGCTTGTCATATACATCGAGACGTAAGACAACAGAATTCACCTTGGGTGGCGGGTAGAAGCTTCTTGCCGGCACACGGGCTACAATAGTTGGTTTGCTGTAGAGCTGAGTCCTGACAGCAAGCAAGTTCATCTTCCCAGAAATCCCGGCTATGGCTTCCCCGACTTCTCTCTGCACCATCACTACCATGATTGAGGGCTTAGCTGAGGCTTCCAAAAAGTGACGTAACACTGGTGAAGTAATGTAATATGGAAGATTAGCAACGACTTTATAGCCAGCGACAGTTCCCGGGGCAGCCAAGTAATTCGCCAGAAGTTCCTTCGGGGTGACCTTTAGTACATCAGCATGGACAATGCTAACATTGGAGAAAGAAGATAATCTCTTTCTTAACATGCTAGCCAATTTAGAGTCAAGCTCTATGGCAATGACTTTGCCGCAGCTCTCAGCCAGGACCTTGGTTAGTATGCCTAACCCGGGACCTATCTCGACTACAGTATCGTCTCGGCTAAGCTCAGCGGCAGCGAGAATGAGGTCCAACACATGTGCGTCGGTAAGGAAATGCTGACCCAACCTTTTTCTCGGTTTGAAGCCAAGGTGTTGAACTATCTCTACCCCCACGAGAAGAACTGACCAGGCTGGAATCTCCTCGCCCCTCCGTCTCAAGGACACGACAAGGATACTCTAACCAGTTAGCATTACCTCCGTTACCGGCACAAGACCCTAAGCCTGACCGTCTTGCATCGACTCAAAGCTTACTCATGTCCAAAAGTGCCTGGAATGTATCTTTCTAATGCCCCCTTGTTCGCTCAGCAGCGCACTTACATACACTCCGGCCGATCTCTGTAACTTAAGCCCTTATGGCTGCTCTTATGCTGCTAGACTCTACACGGCTGCCGGCGGAACCTTCAGGACACTTTCAACAAGCAGGCCGCACACCTACTCTCGATCCCTAAACCCAAAAGACACTCCTGCTAGCTAGCTCCAGCCAGGCCACTCTACGTCACATCGGAGATACTACTTACCGCTGCTTCCTTCCGGACCTGGCGGGGTTTGTAGTCCCCAATTGCATAGAACCCAGCCATCAACACCGCCCAGCCAGAATAATCCATTAAGCCGGCGACCTCAAGCAGGGATTCGGTCCCGCTATAGCGGATTTCGGGTACAGGGCACCGCTAGCTCCCCACCTAGCACGGCCTGCGTCACAATGTTAGCAGTTGAATCTGAGCCAGTCAACTTGTGAACGACGTTTGGCGAGCCGCCAAGACAGCAACCCTGTAATGAAAGTCGAACTAGTCAGACAATAGTGGAAATTGCCCGATCGGAGTTGAGTGACTGGATGGTAGAGCCTGACAAGCTATTTGAGCTGCTGGCATCAGGAGAGTGATATCTCCCCCTTAACCCACGCGGCCGGGCTTTCAGCATTGCAGCCATTTTGCCCTAGCGATACTTGATAACCACCACCAGGTTGACTCACTTACCGGACGGATACCAAGATTTCGCTTTGATAGGGCTACAGAGGGATCTTTGATCTTGCTTATAATCTGACTAGGATCTGGCTGCTGTAGGTACAGTAAACCTGAAGACTGATCCGCTCCCCTCGGTGCTTTCTGCCCAAATATTACCACCGTGTGCTTCAACTATATGCTTTGCGATAGCCAGTCCCAATCCTGTACCGCTACCAGCCCTGGCTCTGTCTGCTTTGTAGAAGCGTTCAAAAATACGAGGCAGATCGTCGGCAGAAATGCCAATCCCTGTGTCAGCCACTGTAACGAGGATGCTGCTATCTTGAACCTTAGTTGATATAGTGACCATCCCGCCGGGAGGAGTAAACTTTATGGCATTGCGCAGCAGGTTTACCAGAACCTGTTCCAGACGCCCTTCATCAGCCAGGCCTTTGGGTAAGCCAGGCGGTATGTCTAGCTTCAGCTTCAGCCCTGCCCTTTCTGCCTGCGGTCCGAGACGCTCGGTAACTCGTCTTACTATGTCACCAAAATCGACTGGCTTCACCTCAGGGGTGAATTCGCCGCTTTCGATGCGGGATAACTCGGCGAGTTCGTTCACCATTTGTGTTAACCTGTCCACTTCGATATTTGCTTTATGGAGGAATTCCTGAGCTACCGCTTCGTCATCAATCGCCCCATCCTGAAGTGTTTCGGTGATGATTTTCAGCGAGGCTATGGGGGTACGAAGTTCATGCGAAATGTTGGCGACAAAATCGCGGCGTACAGTCTCTAGTCTCCGTAGCTCGGAGATATCCTGAATCAGCACCAGTGAGCCGCCACTCAGGGGAGTGGCTATTAACCTCAGAAATTCTGTGCCACGCTCAGTTTCCACTATTCCTGTGCGCTGCTCTCCTGTTTCAAGGCATTCACGCACGATGCCAGCGAGTTCGTGGTCACGCACTATTTCAAGAAATGTACGGCCCAGCATATCGCTCGCAGAAAGCCTGAATAATTTCTCCGCCGCCCGGTTAACCATGACTATCTTGTTCCTGTCATCTACCGCAAGAATTCCATCGCTCATGGCGGATAGGACGGCTGCCATTTTATCCCTCTCATTGGTGAGAACAGCCACAATCTCCTTGAGCCTGCCTGCCATCAGGTTGAATACCTCAGCCAGTTCTCCAACTTCATCGCGGGAGGTCACCTGTATTCTCTGGTCGAATTCCCCGAAGGCTATTCTTCTGGATATTTGAGTCAGCTTTTTCACAGGGTCAGTGATGCTTCTTGATATTTGAAACGCCAATACAACAGCAATTACCGCAGCAATGCCTGCCCCAAAAGCTATGGTTCTGTTTATGTGACTGAGCGATTCTCGTATCTCAGTTAAGGGAAGGGCCACACGGGCAACCCCAATTGTCTCGCCACGCATTTCTATGCGCACCGCGACATACATCATGTCGTAGCCCAAAGTGGCACTATGCCGAATGCTGCTGCCTATTCCATCGGAAAGACACTCAATAACCTCGGGCCGATCCGAATGATTTACCATCATCGCTGGATCTTCATACGAGTCACCGAGTACCACCCCAGACCTATCGATAATAGTAATTCGCGCATCAATCTCTTTCCCTAGGCTCTTTGCTAGAGCATCAAGACCCTCTGCCTGACCGGCCTCAAAATATGACCTGCTGTTGTATTCAATTAGCCGTGCCTGATGAGCAAGCTGCGACTTCAAGTTTTCAAGGTAGTTGCCCTCAAGGGAATGTGCAACGAACAGGCTCAATGCGCCGATAGATACCAAGATGAGCACCACGAATGCTGTCGCCGTCCGCCACCTGATGCTGCGAAACATCCTTACGCCTCAAACTTATACCCAACCCCACGGATCGTCAGCAAATGCTTCGGATGGGCTGGATCTACTTCTATTTTCTTCCGCAACCATCGGATATGGACATCTACTGTTCCTGTGTACCCGGCATAATCATAACCCCACACTTTGTCTAGCAGATGCTCACGACTGAATACCTGCCCTACATTCCTTGCTAAGAAGGCAAGCAGTTCAAATTCCTTCGGATTTAGATCGAGCTTAGAATGACCCAGAGAGACGCGGTGACGTGCAAAATCGACCTCCAGATCGCCAACCCTTAAAGGTGAAGTCAGGGCTGCCTTATCAAGACCCGCTTCCTGGCTTACCACTTCTGCGCGACGCAGTATCGCACGAATGCGGGCTAGAAGCTCTCTCATACTAAAGGGCTTGGTCATATAATCATCAGCCCCGATCTCCAGTCCGACCACCTTATCGATTTCTTCTTGCTTGGCAGTAAGCATCAGAATAGGCACTGTCATTTCTTTACGCAGGATGCGGCAAACCTCAAAGCCATTCAGCCCGGGGAGCATAATGTCTAAAATAATAAGGTCTGGTTTCTCCATCCGAGCAATATCGAGAGCTCGAATGCCATCAGCAGCGGTAACAACAATATAACTCTCCTTGACGAGGTTATACCTGAGGACATCTAGCAGGGTCTCATCATCCTCAACTATAAGAATTTTGCTGCCAGCCACTCTTTTGAATCCAATGTTTGAAGCTCGGTTAAATTGCTATTATAATAATATGGTTTACAGACGATTTATACAAGGTTAGTCATGAAACTGGAAGACCTTAAAGAGAAACATTTTGATAGTCTAGTAAATGTGTCCCAGCTATTAAAAGAACCGATTGGCTCCAGACGCAGATATAATGTGCAAGAACTGGTTGACCAGCAGGGCAAAGACTCCCTTGAAGGAGAGGTGACGCTGATCCGCAGCAGCCAGGGGATTCTTGTTACAGGCCACATAATTGTTAGAATAGAGCTAACTTGCAGTCGTTGTCTCAACACTTTTCTCTGTCCTGTAAGCTCTAACATAGAAGAGGAATTCCTTTCAGAAGTCTATGTGCCTGGCGCTTTGCCAGATTACTCACTAGAGGAATCAAGCGGTTTCGTCGTTGATTCTGATCACCTGCTTGACTTAGGCGAGGCAATCAGGCAATATACCCTATTGAATCTGCCGATGAAGCCCCTGTGCCGACCTGATTGTACTGAAATGAAGGAGATACGCTTATAATGGCTTTACCTAAAAGGAAACATGCTAAAGCTCGCCAAGGGAAAAGTCGTAGCCACTTAAGATTGGCTTTGCCTTCTTTGGATATATGCCCACAGTGCCACAGCGCTAAGCTAGCTCACCATGTTTGCCCTACTTGTGGTAGCTACAAGGATAGGCAAGTAATCGAGGTTAAGTCCTCAAAGAAGAAAACTGCTTAGCAGCATGTCTGAGACCTCCAGGTTAGCCTACATCTTCCCGGGGCAAAACTCCCAGAGGGTAGGCATGGGCTGGGATCTCTACAATAGCTATTCGTCCGCCAGGCAAATATTTGACGAGGCTGATGCTACGCTAGGCTTTCCTCTCTCCCGCTTGTGCTTTGAAGGTCCCGAGGAGGAACTTACCAGCACAAATAAAGTACAGCCAGCACTATTAGCCACCAGCGTGGCTTGCCTTAAAGCAGCTCAGGAGGCTAGTAGAGATGCTTTGCCCGCACCCAAACTCGTCGCTGGGCATAGCCTTGGTGAATACACCGCCCTTGTGGCTGCAAATGTGCTGAGCCTATCGGAAGCTCTAATCTTAGTTCGGGAAAGAGGTAGACTAATGTACGAAGCCGGGCTGAAAAATCCCGGAGGCATGATAGCTATAATAGGGATCAGTAAAGAATCCGTTCAGGATATATGCTCCAATAGCAGAACCGAGATTTCCAATGTAAACTGTCCCGGACAGATCATAGTCAGTGGCGCTACTGAAGCTTTGGCGGAAGCCAAGAAATTAGCCAAAATGAAGGGTGCGCGCATTATACCATTGAATGTGAGTGGAGCTTTCCATTCCGTTTTGATGAACCCGGTTATAGCTGAATTCCGCGAAATTGTCTCGAGCTTCAAGTTTCAGCCTCCCAGGATTCCTATTATGGCTAACGTAACTGCCAGGCCAGTAAACGATGTCGAGTCAATAAAGGAAGAGCTTGTAAAGCAGCTTCGTAATTGTATTCAGTGGCAACAGTCTGTGGAGAACATGGTTGATATGGGAGTTAACACTTTCTATGAGATAGGCCCGGGGAAGGTGCTCAGCGGCTTCATCAAGCGGATCAACCCCGAGTTACAAGCACTCAACATTTCAGGAGTTGAAGATATCAAGCAGTTCCCCGGGTCTAATAGTCCTACTTAGGTAGAGGAGGACTGCAATACAGGTGCGGGACAATGACTGGTGTCAGGCGAAAGTCAAGGATTATCGCTCTACAAGCGCTCTATGAGCTTGATTGCACAAGACACAAGGCAGATGAGATTCTGGCTCATCTGGCAAAGGAAAACCGATTGGCCCTGGAGGCAGTAAGCTTCAGCGAAGAGCTAGTGCGAGGAGTCATCGAGAATAAATCTGAGCTTGACGGCATTGTTATGAAAATGGCTCCGGCCTTCCCTATAGAGCAGATGTCCATCATCGATAGAAACATCCTGCGCCTTGCTATCTTCGAAATCTTGCTCTACAAGGGCATCCCCTTTAAGGTGACTATAAATGAGGCTGTGGAATTGGCCAAGAGATTTGGCAGCGACTCCTCACCTCGGCTGATCAATGGAGTACTGGCAACAGTAGTAGCAAATATGCCAGCAAATCGAATTGAAGAGAAGACTGAACCAAGAGAATGATAACTCTTTTTGAGCGAAGACTGCCGGTCCCGACGTGATTCAGAATTGGCAGCTGCTTCTATACAACAAATTTTGGGAGAAATGCGTACTGCGTCGCCCTTCTTAACACCTTACTTTCTGGGCTCAGCATCAACCTTTCTATCTGGGTCGGCGGCGCCTCTTCTCTGCTACCTTCAATCTGGCCAGTGAGCGGCGGAGCGCTGCCTCGGCAGCAGTCGTGTCTATCTCACTTGGTCGAGTCTTAAGAATTTCCTCGGCGCGACACTTGGCAGCTTCAGCACGAGCAATATCGATCTCCTCGGCACGCTCGCAAGTATCAGCCAAGATGACTACTTTATCGGGACGAACCTCAAGAAAACCGCCGCTTATGACCAGTAATTGCTCCTCATTGTCCTTTCTGACAATAAGGTCTCCAGGTCGTAGCATGGTCATAAGGGGAGCATGATGAGGGAGTATGCCCAGCTGGCCCTGTGTGCCCCAGGCAATCACCGCATTGACATCATCGGAGAAAACCATTCTCTCGGCAGTGACAATCTCAAGCCTGAATGTAGCCATTATGCCTCTCGCATCTTCTTAGCTTGTTCTACTGCTTCATCAATTGTACCCACCATGTAGAAGGCGGCTTCCGGAAGGTCATCATGCTGTCCCTCCAAAATCTCCTTGAAGCCTCGTACCGTCTCCTTGATAGTTACGTACTTACCCGGACTTCCAGTGAAGACTTCAGCCACGTGAAATGGCTGAGAGCAGAATCTCTGAATTCGCCGAGCCCGATTTACAGTCAGCTTGTCCTCTTCACTCAGCTCTTCCATGCCCAGAATGGCTATTATATCCTGCAACTCCTTGTACCTTTGTAAAGTCTGCTGTACCCCTCGAGCCACGCGGTAATGCTCCTCACCAACTATAGCAGGGTCCAGTATGCGCGATGTTGAGGTTAGCGGATCAACCGCAGGGTAAATCCCTAGCTCGACGATCGCTCTATCCAAGACAACAACAGCATCAAGGTGACCGTAAGTTGCCACTATGCCGGGATCAGTATAGTCATCGGCAGGCACATAGATGGCTTGAAAGGACGTGATTGACCCCTTCTTGGTTGTTGTGATCCTTTCCTCTAGCTCACCAACATCAGTGCCCAATGTAGGCTGATAACCCACTGCTGAGGGCATGCGACCTAGAAGGGCCGACAATTCCATATTGGCCAGAACGTACCTGTATATGTTATCTATGAATAGAAGGACATCTTGCCCTTCGGCATCGCGGAAGTACTCTGCCATGGTAACCCCGGTTAATGCCACTCGGGAGCGAACACCGGGGCTCTCATTCATCTGACCAAAAACAAGGACAGTCTTGTCGAGAACTCCGGACCTCTGCATTTCAAGCCAGAGGTCATTCCCCTCTCGTGACCTTTCACCGACACCGACAAAAACAGAAAACCCACCATGCTCAGTGGCAATATTGCGGATGAGCTCCATAATAATGACTGTTTTCCCTACCCCGGCTCCACCATAAGCTCCAACTTTACCCCCTTTGGTGAAGGGGGTTATCAGGTCCATAACTTTGAGCCCTGTCTCCAGCACCTGAGGACTCGTTTCCTGTTCTGTTAAAGGAGGCGGTGGATGATGGATAGGATATCTCTCTTTGGTCTTTATCTCTCCAAGCTCATCGAGTGGCTCACCAAACACATTAAATAGCCTGCCAAGGGTTTCCCTTCCCACAGGCACAGTGATTTGAGTTCCCATGTCAATTGCCTCGGCTCCCCTTGCTAATCCGTCGGTGGGGGTCAGGGCAACGCCACGCACCCAGTTATTGCCCATGTGGTGCTGGGCTTCAATTACAATCTTGTTACCATCCTGGGGAATGACTATCCCGTTATTTATCGCTGGCAGTTCATTCGGAGGAAATTCCATGTCGACTACTGTGCCAATAACTTGAACTACTTTGCCTTTCGCCATATATTACCTCCTAATAGCACCTAAACTAACGCCTCAGCTCCTCCACTGATATCACAAATTTCCTTGGTGATCGTCTCCTGCCGGACTTTATTTAGAGACAAGGTCAAATCTACTATGAGTTCCTTAGCATTGTCGCTGGCATTGCGCATGGCTACCATTCTTGCTGATTGCTCACTGGCGACAAGCTCCAGAATGGCATGGTATACCTTCATCTCCACATACCTTGGCAACAGTTCATTCCAAACAACGCTGGCATTCGGTTCATAAATGTATTCAGCTGTCTGTCCTTTGGGGAATGCAACCGGCTCAATAGGGAGCAAGACCTCCATTGTCGGTTGTTGAAGCATAGTGGTCACGAAGTGAGGATAAGCAAGATATACCTGGTCAACCTCCTGGTTGCTATAATCATCGATAATAACACGCGCGATGGGGAGGATTTCCAGCAGGGTAGGTCTATCACTGATTCCGGTAAACTCGGCACGGATATGCTGTCCTGTGCGAAGCATAAAGGCTCGCCCCTTGCGACCCACAGTGACAACTGAAACAGGCACAGTTTGCCCCAAGACGAAGCGTCCAACAAGACGATTCATATTAGCGTTCAGCCCACCGCATAGACCACGGTCGGTAGTCATGTGGACTATGGCTATTCTTTTCACTTCCCTCTTCTGAAACAATGGGGGCACCTTCTTCTCAGCCTGGCACTGAACTGCCAAATCAGCTATTACCTGGCTTATCTTGTCAGCATAAGGCCTGCCCGCTGTTGCCTGATCCTGGGCTCGCCTCATCCTGGCAGTGGCGATCATCTCCATGGCACGGCAAATCTTAGCAGTGCCTTCAATACTGCGTATGCGCCGACGTAGAAGTTGAGCAGTAGCCATTTATCCTCCAATAACCTTCAGAAGCCCTTATGTGCTCCATGTCCTTACCTCAGCGACGCACAGAGTCCCGGAGATTCTTTGCCTCCGGCTCAGGGTGATGCTGAGGCTAAGCTTTGCTCTCCTGATAAGCACTGCCTCCTTTGAATTCCAATATAGCTGCCTTCAGAGTTTCCTCCCCCTCTGACTTCATTTCCTTATCCTCGTTGATTCTTCGCTCTAGCTCAGGATAGTTCGTTTCCATAAATCTATGGAAGCTCTCCTCGAAGGCCATAACTTTCTCTACCGGCACATCATCAAGATAGCCGTTGGTTACGGCGTAAAGAATCATTACCTCTTGCCCTAACGACATGGGGATATACTGAGGTTGTTTTAGCACTTCGCTGATACGCCGACCTCGCTCCAGTCTATCTCTGGCAGCCTTATCCAGGTCAGCAGCACCAAATTTTGCGAATGCCTCAAGCTCGCGAAACTGAGCCAGATCCAGCCGCAACCTGCTGGCTACCTGCCTCATGGCCTTCCTCTGAGCAGAACTGCCAACTCGAGAAACTGACAGCCCTACATTCATTGCCGGACGAATGCCAGCGTTGAATAAGTCGCTCTCCAGATAAATTTGTCCGTCAGTAATTGAGATCACATTTGTCGGTATATATGCTGATATATCTCCCGCTTGAGTTTCAATGATAGGCAGCGCAGTGAGAGACCCACCGCCATACTCTGGAGCCAGCTTCGCGGCCCTTTCCAGAAGCCTGCTGTGCAGATAGAAAACATCTCCTGGGTAGGCTTCCCTGCCCGGGGGACGACGGAGCAATAGAGAGAGCTGGCGATAAGCCCAGGCATGTTTATAGAGATCGTCATAAACAACCAAGGCATCCTTTCCTTGCTCCATGAACTCTTCACCCATGGCACACCCGGAATAAGGCGCAAGGTATTGTAGTGGAGCGGGATCAGAGGCATCGGCAGCTACTACGATAGTATGTTCCATCGCTCCGTATTTATCCAGGGTGGCTACTACCTGCGCTACCTTTGATGTTTTCTGCCCGATAGCTACATAAATGCAGATAAGATCCCCACCTTTCTGGGCAATTATAGCGTCAATGGGGATTGCTGATTTGCCCGTGAAACGGTCACCGATAATGAGCTCACGTTGACCACGCCCGATAGGAACCATGCTGTCTATAGCCTTAATGCCGGTATGTACAGGTGTATCTACAGGCCTTCTTGACACAACGTTTGGTGCCACCCGCTCCACCGGTCTGGTCTTCTGCGTTTTTATGGGGCCTTTGCCATCCTTCGGGAGTCCCAGCGGATCAACTACCCTCCCAATAAGAGCTTCACCAACGGGGACCTCAATTACCCGGCCTGTTGCCTTTACCTCATCTCCTTCCTTAATAAGGCTATAGTCACCAAGAATCACAGCGCCAACAATATCTTCCTCCAGGTTGAGAGCCAGCCCCATAATATCGTGGGGAAATTGCAGCAGCTCGTTATAGGCCGCAGCACTAAGACCGTGAACTCGGGCAATGCCGTCACCTACCTCCACCACTGTGCCCACATTGGCTATAGCCACAGCAGCGCCGAAACGCTCGATCTGTTCCTTTATTACAGAAACTATATCTTGCCCTCTATCTGCCATTTTAACCCCCTATTTTCTAGTATCATTGCGGGCTCTTCCCTCCCTGCCACTCCGAACTCGAGCCAAAGAGTCTCCGAGACATTCGCCATCAACCGGGTTGACAGTGCAATCCTCTTCGCAGCTACTTGCTGCCTTCGGCCAGGCTATCCCTTAAGACTTCCAACCTATTGCGTATGCTACCGTCAATAAGTGTATCACCAACCCTAGCTATGAAGCCACCGATTATGGAAGGATCAACTTGAGCATCAACCATAACCTTACCTTTCATAATCTCCCCGAGCTGTCGCGACAGTCTTTCCTTATCTTCGTCATCTAGATGCAAAGCGGTAACTACCTCAGCGTGTTGAATCCCATGATAGGCATCCACCAGCCTATCATATTCCTGTGAAATATTGTTGGCCAATCCCAATCTACCTCTACTTGTGAGGAGACAGGCTAGATTCAGGGCTAAGGCGTTTACCTCCACCAGTCGTTCTTCCAAAAGCCCCTTTTTCGCCGAGAAAGGCAGTTTCGGACTCTCCATCAAAGCGAGGAATCTTACGTCCTTCGTCAGCTCGGCAATCCTCTTCAGACTGTCTTTCCAGCCCTCTAGCTCATCTCTCTCTACAGCCAGCTCAAAGGCAGCCTGTGCGTAGCGTTTACCAGGGATTGTTCTTGCCATTTCTTATATCATCTTATATCAATGTTCCTTGAAGGCAGCACTCTCCTCCAACGCTTCCTCAATAAGCCTACGATGCTTATCCTTGTCCAACGTCTCCCTAATCACTTTCTCAGCAGCCATTATGGATATATCCACAAACTCCCCGCGCAATTCGTCTATAGCTTTATCTCGCTCCTCTGTCAATTCGCCTCGAGTCCTGTCAATGATGGCTTGCGCTTCTTTCCTTGCCTCCTCCCTTGCTTCCTCCTTAAGCCTCTCCCCCATCTGGCTAGCTTGAGCAACTAAGGCCTGTCCATCCTCACGTGCTTTGCTAATCATTTGCTTGACTTCGCTTTCGGCGCGGGCATATTGCTCTTTAGTAGCTTCAGCTTGCTCCATGCTTTCCTTTATCCTTCTGGACCTCTCATCAAGCATCCTCAACACAGGTTTGTACAGAAACAAACCCAACAAGGCAAATAGAATGACGAAGTTTATGATAAAAGCTACCAGCAGTGGTAGATTAATGCCAATATCGGCAAAGCCTCCCATTTTGCCCCCTTAGAGTATATTAGTACTCATCGCAGACTAGAACGCCCCTAACAAGAAAAACCCAATAGTGAGTGCTGCTACAAGAAACACTCCCAGCGCCCCTGCCGCAATGATTATTGCCAGACCAACAGGAAAATCTCCATTCCCCATGATTCACTCCTTTCAAATCATGTTAGACTACCATAGCCAAGATGATAGACACTATCAAAGCGTAAATGCCGATGGCTTCAGCCAAAGCGCCAATCAGAATCATGTTGGTCAAGATTGCGCCTCTGGCCTCAGGGTTACGTCCTAAGGCTTGCATTGCTGAATACCCGATAAGGCCCAAACCCAATGCAGGGCCAAAGAGCCCCAAGCCTGCAGCTAACCCTACCGCTAGCATTTTCATTACTGAAGGATCCATTTACTACCTCCTTTACCTTTTATTTCTGCTCCTCGTGTGAAGGACTTACAGCGATAACGCCAAATACCAGGGTTAAACCAGCAAAAATAAGGGCCTGAATAAGCCCGATGAGCAACTCTAAGCCATAGAAGGGAATAGTGAATACCAAGGGAATAAGAAAGGCAGAAACTAGTACCAGTATCTCACCGGCCGTCATATTGCCAAAAAGACGGAAGGTGAAACTAACAATACGTATGAAGTGGCTGAATATTTCAAGTAAACCCACAGCGAAGGTGATAATCCCGAAACCAATATTGGTGATTGCCGGGCGTACCTTTCCTTTTATTAACTGCTTCATTCCCTGTGCTATCTGACCGACATTGATGAATTCCCCAACGTATTTAAAAAAACCCAATTTCCTCATTCCCCAGGTTTCAACAAGTACGGCTGATACTACGGCGACGGAAAGGGGCACATTGACATCGGTATTCGCTCCCCGAAACAGGGGAACAAATGTCCCTTCGTGCATAAATCCTATAGTGCCAAAAAACGGTAGAAGAGCCAGGTAAGCATTGGCTATCACGTAGATAAAAATGGTAGCCACTCCAGCAAAGAGCAGCCTAGCATGTTCTTTCCCCGCGGCCGCCTCAATGAAGTTCAGCAGCATTTCCAATGCCATCTCTGCCAGGCCTTGAAGCTTGCCCGGAATCAGTTTCATCTTTCGGGTACAAAAGTAGAACACAACTACCAGCACAATGATTGTAAACCAGGAAGCAATAAGGGTGTTAGTAACGGAAAAGCCGGCAACATGAAATAAGGCCTCCGAAGGCAGGGCAATATGCGGCTTAGAGACATCAAGGATGCCGGGAGTCTCAATTCCCAGCATGCTAGCGCCAATAGGACCGAGAACCAGGCCAACCCCTAATAGAACCACAATAATAACGAGAGCCCATATCATGAAGCTGCTGAGGCAACCACAACCCATCTTGGGCATCGCTCTTATTGCTTACCTTTCTTTGATTCGTCTTGCTCAGCCCTGTACCGGTGAAGCATACGGTATAAGCCATAAAAGGCGATAACTGTTCCTATACCGAGACCGATAAGGGTGAACAAAGGCGTCCTTACGAAATGATGATCCAGCCAGTAGCCAATCCCTATGGGAATGACCAGGCTCAGAACTACATACCAACCAACTGTTAATAAAAATCGAAGCGGCCCTGCCCACCGAATCACACGACCCTCCAATATTGCCAACTTATGCTGTGTAAACAAAGTGCGAAGTCCAGCTACGATGGAATTCGCAGGATGTCTCCTTGTATAGCCAAGGCTCTGCTAGCTTTGATAGCCCAAAAGCTACATGGGAACCAAGAACAAGCAGTTGCCCAGCTGCCCGTTTTTGATGCCAGCCCTTATTCATAGGTTTCTAAGATTGGCGTTCCCTAAAATCCTCTAAGTCGAGTGTATTTATGAAATCCTTATACGCTGATAATCCTCGCAGTTCCCCGTCATCCATTTTGCATTCATTAATAGGTCTAACTCTTTCTTCCTCCAGCGTAATACCAGCCTTATCAAGAACTGATTCCTCGCTATATATCGGTGCCTTGGCCCTTACTGCTAAAGCCAGAGCATCGCTCGGGCGAGAGTCAAGCTCTATTTGCTCGCCGTTAACATTCAGCCAAAGATTGGCATAAAAGACATCGTTCTCCAACTCCCTCATCACGACAAAGCTGACTGAAGCCCCCAATTTGGTAATTATGGACTGCAATAAATCGTGAGTTAGAGGACGGGGTAGTTCAACGTCCTGTAGCTTTACTGCTATAGGGTAAGCTTCAGAAGCGCCAACCCAAATGGGCAAATACAGGTTAGCGTTTTTCTCCTTCAAAATCACAACCCTTTGATCATTTATCAAGCTTACGCGGATACTGTCAATTGTCATCTCTTTCATATTTGTGCCTCCGATTGGGCAACCTGCTTATTTTACACTGATAATTTTTGCCCGTCAACGAGCCATACTGCCGGCTGCCCGCATAGCTAAGGCCGAGCTATTCATTTTAGCCAGTTGTGTTTCAATATTCTCCGTGCAACAGGGACAGGCAAGTGGCTTATCCGGAAACTTGAAAATATGCTCGGCGAGCTGTTGCGTGAACAGATGCACCGCGCTATTCAAAGGACCACCCCGAGACAGGTCCCGAGAACTGCGAAACCGCTTGCATCCCTAAGTCTTAGTTAGCAAGACCGGCTTCGGTCAAACGCTAGGCGTGAGTTCCGCTATTTACTGCAGCCAATCATAGATGCCGCCTCGCAGGAGACTCTTATTCTCTTGTCTCCTATAACTTGGCCAGCGCCTGCAATAGCCGCTCGTTAATTCCCTCCAGATGCTCTGTTTCCTGCAGTATGACTTCATAGATCGGGTGACTCTTCAGAGACTTGGCCTGTTCCTTCCATCTCTCGAAACTCCTGGTATGCTGTTTGTTATGCTCAATCCAGGAGCTTAAGAGCGCATGAAGTCTTCCCTTTTCATCTACAGGGAACCTCTTAAGAACATCGTCCACCTTTGCCCGTATTATCTGCTCAGGAACCGCGCCCAGGATTTCGTCAACCTCCTTGCCATCCGCAAAAAACTTCTGCATGGGGATACTCATTATCCGGTATTGCATAGCTGTCGCCTGGTTCCGGTCCACATTGATCATGCAGAATTTGAATTTCCCATCATATTGCTCCGACAGCTTCTCGTATATGGGAATAACCATCCTGCACGGGCCACACCACGGTGCCCAGAAGTCTACCTCAGTGGGCACGTCTGACTCGAGGACTTCCTCCTTGAAATTGTGGTCAGTGATTTCTACTATTTTACTCATACTAGCCTCCTTAACAAAATGCGATTTAAAATGCTCAACCTCTAAATGTCTGGTTAATCATCAGGCCGAGCAAATCATAGTCTCTTGTCGTATCTCACTTGAATATAGCCAGGATATCTCCTCTGGAAACTATCAAGTACTTGTTGCCCTCGAATTCGATTTCGTCGCCTGTAAATTTGGCAAAGATTATTCTGTCCCCCACTTTTATGTGCTGCACAAGCTCCTCATCCGTCCCTACCTGTATGACTTTGCCTGTTCTCGGCTTCTCCTTCGCCGTGTCAGGGATAACTATCCCGCTCTTGGTCTTCTTCTCTTCGATTTCTTCAGGCTCAACCAATACTCGGTCATCAAAAGGTACTATCTGCATCTATTTTTCTCCTTTCCTAATGTTTGATATCTAGCAACTTATCGATCTTTGCCTTATCGAAGCCGACTATCGTCTGGCTTCCAATCAGGACAACAGGCACGCCCATTATATTCCTACGCTGTAATTCCCTGGCTCCATCCCGGTCTCTCTCAACATCCACTTCCCGAAACCTGAACCTTTTCTCCTTTAGATACTGTTTAACCCTGTTACACCAGGGGCATGTAGCCCCGGTGAAGATTATTATCCGTGGTTGACTATAAGCTTCCATAGCTAATCCTTTACCTTCTTCTTTACTCCTTTACATATCTAAAGGCCGACATGGCGGCGGCGGCACCATCCCCGGCAGCAGTTATTACCTGACGGAAGGAGTTATTTCTGATATCCCCGGCCGCAAAGACACCCTGCGCCGAAGTCCTCATCAGTTCGTCAGTAATAATGAATCCCGCTTTGTCGAGCGTAACCAACTGACCGAAGATATTGCTATTGGGCTGAAGACCCACAGCAACAAATACGCCGTCCATCTCTAAATCTGATATTTCGCCTGTCTTAACGTCTCGTAAGCGGATACCCCTCACCTTTTCATCCCCTACAATCTCTTGCACCGCCGTGTTCCACACCAGCTTGATATTGGGCTGCGACAAGACTTTCTCTTGCAATGCTTTGGTAGCCCGTAACTGCTCTCGCCGGTGGAGGACATAGACTTTGGAACAGTGTTGAGCCAGCTCCAGAGCATCGGTCAGAGCAGTGTCACCACCACCTACCACCGCCACCTCTCTGCCACGGAAAAAGAAACCGTCGCAGGTAGCACAGTAGGAGACGCCTCTACCCGAGAGCCTTTCCTCGCCAGCAACATCCAGCTTACGGTACTGAGAACCCGTAGCAATTACGATTGCCGTCGTTTCAATGATGTCTTCAGTCGTCGAGACGTCATAGGAGTTTCCTGTTGACACTCCAATTACCTCTGTCATGACGGTTTCCAGACCATATTTAGCCGCCTGCCGCTGCATGAACTCGCCTAACTCTGTCCCCGAAATGCCTTCGGGAAAACCCGGGTAGTTTTCCACTAGCCGGGCATTCGATATTTGTCCGCCGAAAATACCTGATTCCAGCAAGACACTTCTGAGACCTGCCCGTGCAGCGTACAAGCCGGCACTAAGCCCGGCAGGCCCGCCACCGATGATAACCAACTCATAATCGCTCATAGTTATTGATGTCCATCTCCTTCCTATTTCCTAAGTTAAATGCTTCTTCCTCAATGTCCGCTAACTGATGTGCCCAGCCCCATACATTTTCACCAAACTCCCTTCTTCCTTCACGGGTGGGAATGCTCAGGCTCAATTTCACCATCTCGGCTGCTGGCACCCTTTGCTGTGACCGCTTATCAACAAACCCATAGCGCTCCACCATACATATCGCGTCACACCAGGAAAGTATCTCGCAATATAGGAAATCCGATACAGACGGGTAGCAAATGAAGCTGAGCCTCTTTAAATCCCGGTAGACTTCTTCCTCCACTTTGACATTGATGAACTTTACCCTGGCCTGTAAATGTGAGCCAGACAGCGTACCGACCGGCGCCCTGCGCCCTATATCCATCCTTACCAGCTCGTGAGTTATCTCTCTAAACAAATCTCCAAATTTCCTCGCCTCTTCAGGAGTATCTTCATCAAAGAGAATGCTTAACGCCCTTGACCTGCGGAACATCTCCCACATTTGCTCATTCGTCAGCTTCCTGTTCCCTGTTAGTTTAGCCAGCTTCCGGCGTTGGTTAATGCTGGGCAAAATGAGCCGCGAGAGTGTGCTGACGTCAAGGAACTGGCAGCAGTGCTTTATCCTGCCATATACGTCTTCAGCTACTCTGGTGTTTAATACCTTAAGCACAGCGTGATATTTTACCAAAGTAAAACATCGCCTGTCAAATCGCTGTCGTGGCTGTCCAACCCGGTGTAGCTTCCTGATACTCAGCCTCAGTTCCTAACCCAGGACAGAGCCGATAAAGCTCTTTTGCCCCCGGACAAATTCTTCTACCCCCATCGTACGTTTCCCCTCCAGCTGAATCTCACGAAGCTCCAGAATATCCTTCCCCGTCACCACACCCACACCAGGCCTCTGCTGCAACGCTATTACCCTTCCCGGCCCATCGTTGCCCACCCCTGCAACGGAAATAGCCCGATGGATTTTTATCCTTTTACCCCTCCACCAGCTATAACAGCCCGGCCAGGGATTGAAAGCCCTTATTCGGCGCGCAAGCTCCACCGCCGGAAGACGCCAGTCTATCTCCCCGTCTTTGGCGGTAAGCCGCTTACTATAACTGGCCTGCGACTCATCCTGAGGCTGCGGCTCGACCCTGTTGTTAAGCCAGCCGGGCAGGGTATCCAGCAGAAGCTCAGCTCCACTACGGGCCAGTTTCTCCATCAGCGAGCCTGCGGTATCCCCGGGGGAAATTATCAGCTCCCGCTTGGACAAGACCGGGCCGCTATCCAGCCCCTCATCCATCAACATGATTGTCACCCCTGTAACAGAATCTCCGCGCAGAATAGCATCGGCCACCGGAGACGGCCCGCGATGTTGAGGCAGCAATGAAGGATGGACATTGAGGCAACCGTACCTGGGCAAGGACAGAATTTCCTTAGAGATAATATGCCCGAAGGCCGCCACGATTATAAGCTCCGGCTTAAACCCGGACAGTTCCTCTATCGCTGCTGTCGAATTCACAGCTTCCGGTTGCAGGACGGGTATCCTGTGCTCCAGGGCCAGCCTCTTCACCTCAGAAGCTACAAGCCGCCGGCCCCTGCCCATCGGCCTATCAGGCTGAGTATATACCGCAGCCACCCGGTAAGTGCCACGAAGCAAAGACCCCAGTATAACCGCAGCAAACTGCGGAGTGCCCATGAAAATCGTTCGTGCTTCCATATCCGGCATATTTTCAATAATTTCTCTCATTATGTCAAAGACTGCCTAGAGCAGGCCCAAAACAAATTGCTAAGATATTATCTTAGTTGCATTTCAGGACCGGTCTCCCGCGCCAGCCTACAGGCAAGGTATTATTATAAATTGGATTGAGGGGGGTTTATTTGGAGCCAGCAAAACAGATTTGGGAAAGAACACTCGGCGAACTTCGAATTCATGTCAGCAAAGCAAATTATAGCACATGGCTCAGCAACAGCCGGGGGATAAGTTATCAGGATAATGTCTTCACCGTGGGTGTTCCCAGTACATTCGTAGCCGAATGGCTTTCCAAACGCCTCTACGCACTGGTGAAGCAGACGCTGTCCAACGTGATGGGCATGAACGTCGACATCAAGTTCATCATTACCGGTGAAGGCAAACTCGATGCTGCAGCTCTGGCCCCCGCCAATCAGCATGACGGAGGAACGAGTACCAAAGCCACATATTACAGATTGAATCCCAGATACACTTTCGATACCTTCATTGTCGGTAATCTCAACCGTCTGGCCTACGCTGCTTCCCTGGAGGTAGCTGAGAAACCGGGTCATACCTATAACCCTCTGTTCCTCCACAGCACCACAGGGCAAGGCAAGACCCACCTGCTGCACGCCATCGGACATGTAGCAGTCAACAACGGACTACAGGCAGCCTACACCACTTCGGAACGATTCACCAACGAGTTTGTACTCGCTGTGAGACAGAAGCGGGTGGAGGATTTCCGCAGCCAGTTCAGAGATATTAACGTCCTCCTCTTCGATGACGTCCAGTTCCTGGCAAATAAGAAACAGACTCTGCAATGCTTCCTGCACATCTTCTCCGAGTTATATAACAATAATCGCCAGATCGTCATCGCCGCCGACCGCCCTCCTGAACGCATCCCCTCGTTTAGCGACAAGTTGACGTCTCGGCTTCAATGGGGTCTGGTAGCTGATATTCAGCCGCCGGATTTCGAGACACGCCTCGCCATACTACAGATTAAAGCGATGGGCATGATGACGCCGGGGCTGGAGGCAGCACTGAGGATAATAGCGGAGAGAATCCGCGGCAATGTGCGCCAGCTCGAAGGCGCGCTAGCCTACCTCAGCGCCCGGGCACAATTAACAGGGCTTAACATTACCCCGGATACTATCAACAAGTTATTAACAGGCACCGACTATAAGCCCGAGACCACGCTTATAGCTACGAGTGTAGCCGACTACTTCAACCTCAGCATGGAAGAGCTGACAGGCAAGAAGAGGGACAGGAGGGTCGTGCTGGCCCGCCAGATAGCCATGTACCTTATGAGAGAGGAAAACAATTGCTCCTTCACTGAAATCGGCAGGGAACTGGGCAACCGAAACCACGCAACAGCGCTCCACGGACACGAAAAGATAGCCAGAGAAATGAATCTTGATCCTAACCTGCGCAGCCAAATCTCAGAAATCAAGAATGCAATTAACCTGCATAAGTCGTCGAGCTTGGCTTATTAGCAGGTGCATAACCGGCACCAAATTGTTAATAAATTCTTAACTCAGAGCCCCATCCCCCACACACCCACAACCCCTTTGCAAGCTTAGCAAGAGGCACTCACGCCAGATCACCGAGCCTGATCTATCACTAGTACCCCTAAAACCATTATACTTATAAAAGGATAAGATGAGTGGACTGATATAAGAATGATTAGCAGGGTAGATGTTGTAGTGTGTGGTGGTTCCGGTGGAGATGGGGCAGTTAGCTTTCGCCATGAGAAGTACGTTCCGTTCGGGGGACCGGATGGAGGTGATGGTGGTAGTGGTGGCGATGTGTTTGTTATGGCGAGTGTTGGGGTGGATGATTTGGCGTTATTCAAGAGGAGGAGGAAATTCGTGGCTGGTCATGGGGGTAGAGGGGCAGGCGGGCGAAAGCATGGGAGGAGGGGGAAGGACTTGACGGTGCCGGTGCCAGCGGGGACAGTGGTTCTTCAGAAGGGTGATTCGGGTGGGCTGGTGCCTGTGGCGGACTTAGCTGACGTTGGAGAGCGGGTGTTAGTAGCCAGAGGTGGGCGTGGAGGCTTAGGTAATGCTCATTTTGCTACGGCAGTAATTCAGGCTCCTGAAACCTCGAGTCAGGGGAAACCAGGAGAGAAGCAGGATATTATTCTGGAGTTGAAACTCGCTACCGATATATGCATTATTGGCTATCCTAACTCGGGCAAGTCCACGCTCCTGTCCCGGATATCGCGGGCCAGACCCCGGATAGACGAGTATCTCTTTACTACGCGCGAGCCGGTTCTGGGGGTGATGCAGGGCATTCGGAGGGATTTCATTGTCGCTGAAATGCCGGGGCTTGTCGAGGGCGCCCATGCCGGGAAAGGGTTAGGGAATGATTTCCTGCGACACGGGGAGAGAGCTGGGCTCTTAATTTACCTGCTGGATGGCAGCTCGGAAAGTATCGGGGGCGACTTACAAAGCCTGTATAGAGAGGTAGCGCTGTACGGCGCTAATTTGGCGCGTAAGCCGGGAATTGTGGCAGTTAATAAGACTGACTTGCCTCAAGTGCAAGCTGCTTTGCCCCGTCTCAAACATGAGTTCGGGCGCTCTGAAGTCCCGGTCTTCTATGTTTCTGCCCTAACTGGCCAGGGCGTGTTAGAATTGGCTAGCAGAGCGATGACAATTGTCGAGCAGGAGAGCCAGCGCAGCGGAACAACTTTGACGGCGGATCTCCCGGGCCAGATAAGCAGCGGCGTCGATGAGCCCTCCGCGGCACCTCTGATGGTATTTCGTCCCAGACCGAGAAGGTAAAGCAGTGGATATAGGCGTTCTTGGTGGTACTTTTGATCCTGTGCACGTGGCGCATCTCATTTTAGCCGAGGAAGCGAGAATAAGGCTGGGGCTCAGCAAGGTACTTTTTGTGCCTGCGGGCCAACCCTGGCTCAAAGTGAATTACGTTGTTGCCACGCAGCAGCATCGCGTGGAAATGGTACGTCGCGCCATTGCTTCTAACCCGTATTTTGAACTCAGTACGATTGAATTCGACCATACCGGTCCTTCTTATACCGTGGATACCATAACTGTGCTTCAGAAACAGCTGGGTGCTGAAGCCAGTCTTTTCTTCATCCTGGGGCTTGATGCTTTGCGTGACCTGCCTCTATGGAAGGAGCCGGCTAAGTTAATTCAAATATGCCGCTTGGTTGTCGCCACGAGACTAGGCTCAAATGTGCCTGATTTGCGCTCTTTGGAAGAAGCTATGCCAGGGGTGCTGGATAGCCTCGTTCAACTTGATATGCCTGTGATTGAGATTAGCTCTTCAAAAATACGGCAGCGGTTAGCTCAGGGATTGTCGATTCGATACCTGGTGCCTGATGAAGTGGAGCGGTACATATTGCAACAGCGATTATACAGGTGAGGCATCTAATTTCAGACAAGCCTTCCACGAGCTCTGAAATGAATAAATCCCGCTGTCCAGCGGCTTAAAAGGCGGGTTGCTTGGTGCTGGGGGCCTTCTCCGGAGGACTGTGGCGCAGGAGTGGGGCTAGACGTCCAGATTTCTTACATTTTGGGCGTGGGTCTGTATGAAGATCTTGCGCGGTGGGACTTCGGTTCCCATTAACATATGGAATGCCTGGTCTGCTGCCATGGCATCCCTCACTTCCACTCTAAGCAGAGTCCTGTTAGCTGGATTCATGGTTGTCTCCCATAGCTGTTCCGGGCTCATCTCTCCCAGCCCCTTATATCTTTGAATCTCCAGCTTATTTCCCCCCAGCTCCTTCACCGCCTTCTCCTTTTCCTGTTCAGAGTAAATCCAGGATTGCTGTTTGCCGGACTTGACCCGGTACAGAGGCGGCTGTGCGATGAAGAGGTAGCCCTGGTTAATTAGCTCCGTCATGTGGCGGTAGAAGAAGGTAAGGAGCAGCGTGCGTATATGCGAGCCATCGACATCGGCGTCGGTCATAATTATTATCTTATGGTAGCGGAGTCTGGAGATATCAAATTGTTCGTCGGCGCTTGTCTTCAATGCGGTAATAATGGCTCTTATCTCTTCATGCTCTATAATCTTGTCCTTGCTGGCCTTCTCCACATTGAGTATTTTACCTTTCAGAGGGAGAATGGCCTGGAAGCCACGGTCTCTTCCCTGCTTGGCCGAGCCGCCGGCCGAGGTCCCCTCGACCAGAAACAGTTCGCACAGTGTCGGATCTCTCTCGGAACAGTCGGCCAGTTTTCCCGGCAGAGGCGATACCTCAAAGCCGTTCTTCTTCAGCACCAGGTCCCGGGCCTTGCGTGCTGCTTCCCTGGCCTTGGCTGCAATAAGGCTTTTGTCTATGATCGCCCTGGCTTCATCCGGATGCTGCTCAAGATAGAGGGACAGCCCGTTTGCCACTGCAGACTCAACCTGGCTCTTTACTTCAGGATTGCCGAGCTTTGCCTTAGTCTGGCCTTCAAATTGGGGCTGCGGCAATTTGACGCTTATGATGGCCACGAGTCCTTCGCGCACATCGTCACCGGTCAGGTTAGGTTCAGTATCTTTCAACAGTTTATTACTCCGGGCGTAGTCGTTGAGAGCACGGGTCAGCGCGGAGCGAAAGCCGGTTACATGGCTGCCGCCGTCTCTGGTATTCACGCAGTTGGCGAATGACAGCGTTAGCTCTGTGAAGCTATCATTATATTGCAGCGCCAGCTCGATCACGGTGCTGTTTATCATCGTTGAGAAATATACGGGGTCACGGTGGACGGGTGCTCTATTCTTATTCAGACGGCGCACAAAACTGGCTATCCCTCCTTCGAAGAAGAAGGTCTTCTCCTGGTCGCTCCTCTCATCATGGAGCGTTATTTGCACTCCCTTGTTCAGGTAGGCCAGTTCCCGCGCCCGCTGGCAGAGCGTATCAAAGTCGTAGTCAATGTCCGGGAATATTTCGGTGTCGGCAAGAAAGGTAACGCAGGTGCCTGTCTCTTCAGTGGTGCCGGTAACCTCGATATCTCCTTGGGGAATGCCGCGCTGATATCGCTGCAGGCAGCATTTGCCCTCGCGCTTGATTTCAACTTCAAGGTGGGTGGAGAGCGCATTTACTACCGAAGCACCGACGCCGTGCAGGCCACTGGATACGTTGTAGACCTGCCCTCCGAACTTAGCCCCGGCATGCAGACGGGTCATTACCGCCTGCAGTGCGGTAATATCCTGTCCCGGGATAAGCTCGGTGGGGATACCCCGCCCATTATCAATCACGGTGACGGAGTTGTCCTGATGAATAGTGACCTCAACCCGGTCACAAAAGCCGGCCATGGCTTCGTCTATGCTGTTATAGACTATCTCATAGAGCAGGTGGTGCAGGCCGTCCCTGTCGGTGCCCCCGATATACATACCGGGGCGCAGCCGTACGGCCTGGATTTCATCTAAAATCTGTATATCCTGGGCGGTGTACTCGTTTAGTGTGCCTTCGTCATGCATCTTTGTAGGACGGCGCTTGCAAGCAGGGGCGGGAAATGTTTAGGGATTGCCTCCTTGCTTAGCAGGTATGAACATCCTCTACATTATAACACGTCCGGCTCCAAGTTGCCTAGAAAGCTCTTACTCTATATAATCCAGCCGGTGAGTACTTGTTAGGAGTCCGTTGTCATGAGAATTCTGGGTTTGGAGACTTCCTGTGATGAGACCGCTGCCGCCGTGGTAGAGGACGGCAGCAGGATACTTTCCAACGTTGTCGCCTCGCAGATAGACATCCATGCCCGCTATGGCGGCGTGGTCCCGGAGGTGGCCTCCAGGCAGCATCTGCTCACGATCATTCCGGTTATCAGCCGGGCGATCTCTGAGGCAGGGGTCTCCTGGCAGGACCTCGACGGCATTGCCGTCACATATGGTCCCGGCCTGGCCGGCTCCCTGCTGGTCGGAGTCAATGTAGCCAAGGCGATTGCCGCGGCCAGGCAACTGCCTCTTACCGGTGTTAACCATCTCGAGGCGCATATCTACGCCAACTGGCTGGACGTCTCTACATCCGCTGCTGCAGTTGGACCGCCGGTGGAACTGGCCTTCCCCTCTCTTTGTCTTATTGTCTCCGGAGGCCATAGCGACCTGATATTGATGAAGGGCCACGGACAATTTGAGAAGCTGGGGCGCACCCGTGATGACGCCGCAGGTGAAGCTTTCGATAAAGCGGCCCGCATTCTGGGACTGGGCTATCCCGGCGGTCCGGCCATTGAGGAGGCAGCCGAGGCAGGGACTCCCTGCCTGTCTCTGCCGCGGGCTTGGCTCAAGGGCAGCAATGATTTCAGCTTCAGCGGCTTGAAGACGGCTTTGTGGCACCTGGTTGAAAGAGGAGGGTTCTCCATGGCCGATGCTGCAGCAAGCTTCCAGTCGGCCGTAGTGGATGTCCTGGTCACCAAGACTATCCAGGCGGCAAAGGAGCTCAAGGTGGGCCAGGTCCTGCTCAGCGGCGGTGTGGCGGCGAACAGGCTCTTGGCCCGGCGCTTCCTGGCCGAGTCGCCGGTGCCTGTTCTTATCCCTCCTCCCCATCTCTGCACTGACAACGCCGCCATGGTTGCTGCTTGCGGTTACTACCATTTTCAATCCGGCCGCCTGAGCGATTATGCCCTGGATGTGGTCCCCGGCCTCAGCCTGGGCTAAGCGGGCCAGCAGGGTTGCTCCTCCCTTGTTGCACCTGTTGAATCTAGCAAAGCTACGTGGTGTGTCATCTGATAATAGTGCGTTGTAGTCTAGCTGAAGGCGAAGTTATTTGCTGGGATCTGTGACGCTAGGTCCCTTGTCGTACAGATTTGACGGGCGACTGTATAAGGAGTATCATCATTGTAGATACTGTTAATGGAGGCTTGACATGAAGACGCGTGTTCAGAAATGGGGCAACAGTCTCGCTTTGCGCATTCCGAAATCGTTCGCTGATGAAGTGGGACTTCAGAAAGAGACACCTGTCGAAGTATCGCTGGCAGACGGGAAGATCGTTGTCATGCGGCTAACTAAGCCTGAGCTGACCCTTGAACAGCTCTTATTAAAAGTAACCAAAGATAACTTACATCGTGAGCTTGATACCGGTTCTGCCGTGGGGAACGAAACTTGGTAGACCACCGCGCTTACGTGCCTCATTGCGGAGATGTAGTGTGGATCAGCTTGAATCCGCAAGCAGGCCACGAACAAGCCGGAAGACGTCCAGCTGTGGTGCTGTCGCCGCAAAGCTATAACGGCAAGGTAGGACTGGCCATCCTGTGTCCCGTAACCAGCCAGCCCAAAGGCTACCCCTTCGAGGTTCTTCTTCCCGCCGGGTTGCCGGTGGCAGGAGCAGTATTATCTGACCAGGTTAAGAGTCTGGATTGGCGGGCTCGAGATGCCGAATTGATATGCACCTTGCCAGCCGAGACAATCTCCGAGGCGCTTCAGAAGCTGGCAACTTTGTTGTCG
>CAYMVL010000013.1:0-4248 GCA_964394145.1 uncultured Dehalococcoidales bacterium
TAAGCTCCCATACAGTAAGGCTTGTAGCTTTGGATGGAGATACTTGCTCCAGGCCCCGTACTGTTACTATACCCACCAGCTTGCCTCTGTCTACGACGGGCAGGCGCTCGATCTTGTGAGCCTGCATTATCCTCTTGGCCTCGGTAATGCTGGTACTGCTTGGGATGGTAACCACATTGGTTGTCATGATATCACGGACATGCATCTCTCACCTCCTACGTAATTTAACTTCACCGGTCTATCGTTGTCATTATAGCAAATCTTGTTTGGGAACAACAGGTGCTGCAGTTGCTCGCCGAAGGAGCAACTCTGGTCCGAACTTGCTAAGTAGCGCTTATTGCCTGTGACATTACCTTTAAGCTAATAACAAGATAGTGCAGGCATTCAAGATGGAGAGGCATGGCAACAACATTGCGGAGGAATTTATACAGGCTTTTCGCTATAATATCCACCAGCTCCCAGTGGCTACTTGATATTGTGGCACGTGGTAGAAAACTGTTCGAGAGGCTTCAAGTGTCAACGACCATTCAAGCGAGCTCTGCCGATGGAACAAAGACTGCTCTCGAACCAGTTTCTAAATTTGGAGGGGTGACCGAGTGGTTTATGGTGACGGTCTTGAAAACCGTTTTCGCTTCTGGCGAACGTGGGTTCGAATCCCACCCCCTCCGCCAAATTGGAAGTAGGCAATATGAAAATCCGCGAGTACCAGCCTAAGGCGCTTCTGGCGCAATTCGGTATTCCTATTGCCCGTGGGAGGGAGGCATCAAGTCCTGCCGAAGTTAAGAAAACAGCTAGTAAGCTTGGCAGTGGTCCGCTGGTCGAAGCCCGACTTTGTGCTGAAGGAATAGGTGGTGTAGGTGGCACTAATATAGCCAATTATCTCCAAGAAGCGGTAATAGTATCTTATGTAGCAGATAACACCGGCACGGAAGGGATAAGGATGAGGCATGCCGGGGCTATCATTACTGGGAGCGCAGGTAGGGTCTCAGAGAAGATGAAAGCTTTGTCTGGGATTGGGGTCACTATGGCTCGAAAACAGGCCGGCATTGGCCTTACGACTGAAAAGGCGCTAGCACGGACTCGTATGGACAATCAGCCCTGGGTTAGCCACCGGCCGATAGCCGATATTAGATTAGCAGCTTAGAACTGATATGAATCGCTATCCCATTGTGGAGGAAATCCTCATCACTCTAAATGCTCAGGAGGCTTTTGAGCTACTCAAGGGAAACTCTTACAGCTTCTTTCTGGATAGTGGGATGGATGCCCAGAAGCTAGGACGCTTCTCCTTCATTGGCAGCGACCCATTCTTAGTAATGAGGAGCCGAGGTGATGAAATTGTCCTGGTTCATGGAGATGAAGAGGAAATCCAGCATGGCAATCCATTCGATGCTTTGGGCCAAATGTTGAAGACGTTCAGATTAGATCCCTACCCAACACTTCTTCCATTCCTTGGTGGGGCGGTTGGCTATTTCAGCTACGACCTCTGCCATTTTATTGAACGGTTGCCATCTACCGCGGTAGATGACCTCAAGCTTCCAGAGAGCTACTTCGCCTTCTATGATAGCATCCTCGCCTTCGATGAACTCGAGGGTAAGTCTTATATTGTTGCTACAGGTTTTCCCGAGCTGCAGGAAAATCGAAGATTGAGGCGAGCCAGGACACGTCTTGAGGAGATAAAGCACTGGCTCTATTCTACTTTCCCTGCTAAGTCCTTCGCTACTCGTCATTCTGAGGGAGAGAAGCGACCGAAGAATCTCTCTCAGGGTAAACTCCGCGAGGAATCTAGACCCTTCGCTATCGCTCAGGGTGACAAAATAAACAACCTTGAAAATGGGGAGGTTTTGCTTGAGCCCAATTTTAGCCCAGAAGAATATACTAAAGCAGTGGGCAAAGTAAGGGAATATATTGCGGCAGGAGATGTCTTCCAAGTTAACCTTTCTCAGAGGTTCGAGGCCAATTTGGCAGTCTCACCTTATGAGCTGTATAGTCGCTTAAGGCAGGTTAATCCGGCCCCATTTGCCAGCTATCTCAACTTTGAAGGGATAGCTATCGTCAGCGCATCTCCAGAAAGGTTTCTCAAGGTCCGAGGCGACCTGGTTCAGACACGACCAATAAAGGGGACGAGACCGAGGGGACGTAACCCGATTGAAGATGCAGCAATGGCTTATGAGCTGGCTCATAGCATAAAAGATCGAGCTGAGAACGTAATGATTGTTGACTTGGAAAGAAACGATTTGGGGCGGGTTTGCAGCTACGGCACAGTAAAAGTTACTGAATTGGCTATCCTGGAGACGTTCCCCACAGTATTCCATCTTACATCTACCGTTGTTGGCAGATTATGCCAGGGCAAAGACATAATCGACTTGCTCAAAGCAACTTTCCCCGGTGGCTCTATTACCGGTGCTCCCAAAGTGCGGGCGATGGAGATTATTGACGAACTGGAGCCGACCAGAAGGAGCGTGTACACTGGCTCCATAGGTTATCTGAGTTTTACTGGCGATCTTGATATAAACATTGTTATACGCACTTTTCTGATTAAAGAAGGCAAAGCTTACTTTCAAGTTGGTGGTGGCATTATTTATGATTCTGATCCGCAAGCTGAGTACCTGGAGACTATGGACAAAGCCAAGGCTTTAATTCAAGCCCTGAAACTGGGGTCGAGGGGCAGTGGTGCCGAAAATGAAAGGAAGTCAATATGTCCATCTTATTAATTATTGGTATTATTCTCCTCGTTTTGTTTCTGGCGGGCCTACTCCGTGGCTTTGCTCTGCGATAGCTGGTCTATCTAGCACTTGTTATTGCAGTTATTCTCATAATAATCTGGCTGCTACGAGCGATATTCAAGGTCTTCTAGCCATTCCAGCCTGCAAATAAGCCTAAAGCCAGCTATCTCATTTTCTGCACCTTATTTTGTATAATCGCCTCCTACTTGCATCCGCCTTTTTCGCCTCCACTCCTGGCTCCTTGACCTTTTCGCGTGCTCCTCTGACCTTTTCCGCCTACTCCCTGACCACGTCCATCACGCAGTCCGCTTCCAGCCGGTCCAGTCCCATCTTTCGCTGGCATGTTTCCTACCTTCCTCTCAGTTAATATTATTGCATTGACTCTGCTTAAACTCTAGCGCTTCTACTTAAACCTCGTTATATTCAGATGTGGGACTAACGGCCAATTCTTATCTTCATCGCCGCACCAGCCAGACAATCAGCAAGATGATTCCAATCACGAGTAAAACCCAGAGGAACGGGCCTGATATAAAGCCTACAAGTAGTCCCAGCAGCCACAAAACCAAGATGATGATACCAATAATAAAGAGCAACCTTAACATATTGACCTCCTTTTATTTATTAGCACTTACCTTACTCTTCAAGAATAAACGGTATCTTCATCTGAACCCGGTACTCAGATATTTTCCCCTTGTCATCCAGTAGAATTTCCTGATTCCAAATCCAGGCTGATTTAACATTTTCAAGAGTCTTTTGAGCACGAGCAATTCCTTTTTTCATTGCATCATCAAAGCTAACTGTGGAAGATGATTTGACTTCAGTAGTTCTTGAAATAGACATTAGAGGCTCCTTCACTGTTCAATACTTTATTAAATCGCTGTATGGTATGTTGTGGAATCTAACGAAATTAACCCTAGCATCTTTACACTGTGGACTTTACTTTATTTCTCTTCGATTTCGGCTATGGGTGCATTTTTCTTAACGGATTCAATACCAGCCTTAGCGCTTTCTTTTGATTTATAACCTGCTCCTCCAGTGGCTATGGTTTGTCCGTTAGGCGCCACTAATCTCCAAACGCAAGTACTAGATTTGTGTATCCCCGCTGGTCCGCCCCCCTATCACACCCTGTATGCTCAGAATTCGTTCTGCACGGTAGTAGTGATGATCGGCGCTGCCCTCAGGTTCTCCTTCTCGTTGCCAGATGGCGTAAGCCAACCCCTTCTTTTGTTCCTCTGGAGATAAGGAACTATCCCAATATGGAGCCAGCCCATAGTGAAGGTAGCACTTGGCCAGCCAGTCCGAGTTAATCTCTTCCGCCCACGTATCCTTGTTCATACCGGGGGCTGTTTCTAGAACATTTTTGGGCATATCCACAACGAACTTCCTTTTCTCGGGAGCCCACACCATGATCTCCCAGGGCACGGCGAACCACTTGTCGCTGATGCCAAAAAAGCCTCCAAATGCGACGATAGCGAAAGCAATGCGCCCGGTCAGCATATCGGCCACGAATGTCGTTACCTGCCCC
>CAYMVL010000014.1:0-29620 GCA_964394145.1 uncultured Dehalococcoidales bacterium
CTAAATCATCCCTGGCGAAGATCCTTCAAAATATATGTCGATGAGAGGGGGTGACATTTTCGCTTAACAATTAGAGGACATTTTCCCTTGACAGCAACACAGTCTAGATAAGAATTGTCGATGTTATAGGATTTCCGATTTTTAACTATCTCCCCTTACATATCCTTGAAATCTCATTTGATGACACCTGGCTAAATTACACTATTCGTATGGGTAATTGGCTGACTTCATGCTTGTGCTATATGTTGCTATTTCCTCCTGTGACATCAGGCCTCTCTCCTTATAGTACTTCCTGGCTTCTTCTAATATTCTCTCTATATCCTCCTCCTGACCGGGAGTTAAGGGGGTTGGCTTGTGTGTTGCCAGTATCTCTTTCATTCTCTCCCCGGCATAATCGAGGCTGCTCTTCTTTCCGGCCTTCATCCATTCAGGGTAAGTTAATCTATCAGCCGACTTCGGCACAAACTGTTCCAGTTTCCACCATTTTCTAGTGTGTCCTTTGTTCAGGAAATGGCCTGGAATCGGTCCAACCTCCTCTATAAGATCCACTGCTAATGTCTCATCGTTTACTTCAACACCTTCCAGGAAACGTCCCACCATGCCGGCTAAATCGTCATCCAGAATAGCCTGCAGTGGGTGGTGTGTAAGTTCGCCATGCACACTGCCATGCAGCAGCAGCGTGTTTGCTCCAGACAAGCCAGCGACTAAGACACGGAAGGCTTTCTCATAGCCACATTGATAATCCGGCATCTTCGAGTTGGGATAGCAGGTAGCATTATCTATAGGAACTCCGTATTTTTGAAACACCTGGTTAGACGCCGCATTATGTAAGCCAGCTTCTATGCTGCCAAATCCAGGGGCCCCGGTGTTCATATTCATCGGAGAGGAAAAATCCTTAACCAGCACTCTCGTTCCTGGATTTATCAACTGTGCTAACACCAGTCCCGCTATAACTTCGACATTGTTAGCAATTGTCCCTCCAGCAATCGTGGCCGGCGCAGTTCCACCCATCACCTGACCGCTAATTACGCGGATAGGCAACCCAGCTTCAGCAAACCTGAATGTGGATTCGACAGCGTCCCGATAAACTGTTAAAGGGGGCGCCCAGGCACAGGTGCCCAATATCTCTATCCCCACTGCTTGGGCCATTTTTATAGCAAATATTTCGGAGTCATTGGAAAAACCGACACATTGGAACTTGGTCGAGTTTCTTATCCTGGCGGCAAGGCTTTCCAGCATAGCCATGCAGGGGGGGATGCCCTCAAATCCAAAGTATGGCGTGTAGGGAGAGAAAAAATGAACGGTGGGCAATGCATCCAGTACAGTTACAGCATCATAATTCTCTTTCCTCGTTGCCGCTCGAGGCTCCCAGGTATCCAAATCCACGGTCTGTGTGCCAGGCGCTACGGCGAGACAAAGAGTATTACCTCCTACCATCAGGCTATTTTTGCCATCCCTTGCCTGGGCAGGAAAGCTGCTAGGAGCCTTGCGTAGGCACTCCTCAACTAAAGCCGGTGGAATCCTCACTCTCATTTCATCGTAATCCACTCTGCAACCATTCTTCTCAAAAAGCTCCAATGCTCTTTTGTGCTCCACCCTCACCCCGGTTACCCACAGAACCTCCAGAGTCCCTCTATGAATAGCCTCAACCTCCTCCTCAGTCAATATCTGTAAGGGCTTGAAATTGCGCCTAAATCCTTTCAGAGCCATTTTTTTCTCCTTTCATCTCCCGGTCAATTTCCTGGCCAGTTTCACCGCTCCAGGTGCTGTAGGGTCATATCCATCTGCTCCAATGCTATCGGCAAATTCCTGAGTTATAGCCCCTCCACCTACCATTACCTTCACTTTATCCCTCAGACCTTCTTTCTTGAGAGTCTCGATAACCTTTCTCTGCTCGGGAGCGGTCATAGTCAACAGGGCAGACATTGCCAGAATATCTGGTTTGTACTTCTTAACTCCCTGTACAAACTGCTCGGCTGTGACATTGATACCTACATCATACACCTGAAACCCATCGGCGGTGAGCAGCGTGGCCACCATAGTTTTTCCTATGGTATGGATATCGCCATAAACCGTTCCTATCACAACGCTGCCCAGGCTTTCCCTGCTGGTACCTAGCCTCTTTATCTCTTCTTCTATTATAGGTGTAGCAGCCGACATAGCATCTGCGGCACCAACTAAATCGGGAAGAAAGAGCTCTCCTTTACCAAAACCATCGCCAACTTGTCTTATAGCTACTGTCATAGCATCCAGTGCCTTAATAGGATCTATCTTTTCCTGCACTGCTTTTCTAGCTAAGCTTGCCGCTCCTTCACTATCGTATTCTACGATAGCTTTCTTTAGCTCCTCGAGAACTTCGATACTCATATGTCCTCCTTCTGTCAATATTTCTCAGGGCAGTGCCTCCATCACATCCAGCAAAAACTATACCTCTCCCATTATAGCTCCCCCCAAACATTAGCAACAACCTATCATCCCTCGGCATTAACCGAGATAGACCTTTCCCTCAGGGTCGAAGCGCATTTCATAAGCTTTCTGTTCAACTTCCCAATCAGGTTTGGCTTCAAGCTCAGAGAGAAGGGATTGAGAGATGTACAGTTTATCCAGATGCAGGGTATTCTTTATTTTAACCACTCGAGCCTGCTGAGGTTCCACAGCGCCGATGGTTTGGAAAGCCCACTCTATGGCTTCCTTATCTGTTTCGGCCACCGCGGGAAGACGGGCTTTCTCAGGAGTCATGGCTGTAAAGCAGTTAATATAGGTCACACGGTAGTCGATTTTATTTACCAACCGACGAGTGATGAAATCGGCAAGTCCAACCCCTACAGCGCTGCCACAGGTTTCCTGTGTTAGGTCGAGAACCACTATTCTGGTGATGCGAGGCGATTCTGGCTCGGGCCCGCCAATAAACATAATCCGACCAATGACGTTGGTATCAATCCCTGTTCCGCTTATCTCCTTTCCCATCTCATCCACAATCAAGATATCCAGCTTACAAAAGGGAAGAGTGGCTAGAAACTTCCTGGCCTCCTTGAGAAGAGCCTTTTCGGTTTCTTCAAATGAATCCGGCTCTAATACAACCGCTCTGGCGGTTTCACCATGGGTGTTCTCCACAACTGCCAGCCCAAAGAGTATAGCTGTCGACTTCAATATTTCTCGGGCAATGGAGGGGATAACACTCTGGTAGCCATATTGCACGGCGTATTTGTGAGCGGTAAGAGCTCCTCTATGCTTTCCCAACCCGATGGTCATCATCTTCATCAAACCACTTTCAATATCACCCGTGTATTCTGTATGTGGCTTAACTCTGTTGAGCACTACGATTCCATCGGCACTGGCAGCCGCCTTATCTATATAAACGGGAATCCCCTCCTGAGTGTGTCCTAGCTTCACCACATCCATTTGGGAAATAATAGGGCAGCCCACAGCCTCTTCAGTCACCCCCAGAGCTGTCAATACCTCGAGTTGACCCTCGGGTGTAGCTCCACCATGGCTTCCCATACAGGGGATAAGGAAAGGTTGCGCCCCATACTTCTTCAACTCGGAAACCACTGTGGCTAAGATGAGCACGTTGTTAGTTATTCCCCTACTCCCTGCCATGACAGCTAACCGCATCCCGGGTTGAATTTTACGCTGAAGGTTCAACCTTCTCATCTCGCTGGCAATTACCCCAGGAACATCCTTTATTCTAGGGGTCTCCACCTTTCTCCTGGCAAGAAACATCTTGGGGAAACTCATGAAAGATAGCCCCCTATCACCTTTCCAACGCTATGAACACACATGTCTGGCAATATCCGCCTGTTCTATTCCTACGCTACTGGCGTTATCAAATGCCGGGAGCACCAAGGATAGCATTACTCACCGATATATATGACCATTGGCTTCGCCTGTAAGCCAAATCAGAAGGCCGAGATTAAATTTTGATGGGCAGGTTGCCATATTTATCTATGAGCTCTACCACCCTACCCACACGCTCTATAATGCCATCGAAAGGCAGGTTGTCACCCATCCCTACAATGAATCTGTAGCCCGGCGCTATTTCCTTAAGCAAGTTAATAACGCAGTCATCAAACTCCTCATCAGTGTATGTGGGTTCGAATAGTATTGCTGGTATCCCACCCCAGATGGTAGCTTTATCATCCAAAGCCTTTCTAAACTCCGCAGTGGTAACTTTGGTCATAGGAGCCGGAGTCCAGGCCTCCCAGACATCGACGTGACAGTCTAGAAAGAATGGAATTAGCCTCTTGTTTTCTCCATCGACGTGAATCATCGCTAACTTTCCGTGAGAATGGAGAAAATCGGTTACTTCCTGGAACCAGGGAGTGAAATATTTCTTGAATACTGGCGTGTGAATATCATCGCTCCAATTGGCGCATATATTGAAAATTTCCAGGTCTGACTTGACCGCTATCTGGAATTTTTTTCTCGCCAGATTCTTCATAACTTCCAACAATTCCTCCACCTTTGCCGGGCGATCCATAAGCTCATTATAGAAAAGTTCATAGCCCATGATTTCTCGCATGAGGCGCTGCGCCGGACACCAGAGCCCCAATCCCGTCATGATGATACCATCCTCCCCCATTTCGTCGTGAACCTTATTAAATTCGGCAAAATTGTCAACCGGGATGGTATGCTCCAGAACATACTTAACTATGGGGTAATCTTTCTCGCTTTTAAAAACCTTCTCCCACTCATAGCCAATCCAAGGGCCCTCGGAGCGGTTAAACAGCATCGACTTATGGACTGAGCCCAGGGGGGTCCTGAACTCTGTTTTTACATACGGCGGTTCGTCCTTTTCAATTACCTCCATATCCTGGTATTCTTCATTGACCACCGACCAGAAACGGTACTGCGCCCCAGCACCTTGGTCACGTATGATATCCGTCTGCTTCCAGCCTTTATACTTCTCCGGGAGGGTATCATGGGCTGAGTTGTAGTTATACCACACATCTATACGTGCCCCGAAAGGGACTTTATCTAAACGTTCTCCCCTGGCTGCAGCCAGGATGCTTTGCTTCTTAGTCAATGCCATTTACTTTGCCTCCTTTTTAATCAGTTCCTTACATATAGTGGCGGTCTTGCCAGCATCATCTCCATAGGCATCAGCACCAACAATATCAGCATATTTCTGTGTTACCGACGCTCCACCCACTATTACCTTAACATCAGAACGTAAGCCAGCCGCCTCCAATGCTTGTATAATAGTGCCAAGGGATGGCATAGTGGTGGTAAGTAAGGCGCTGAGGCCCAGTATATCTGGCTTTATCTCGCGCACAGTATCAACAAATTTCTCATCGGGCACATCCACTCCCAGGTCAATAATTTCGAAGCCGACGCCCTTCAGAAACATACCCACGATGTTCTTTCCAATATCATGTACATCCCCCTTAACTGTGCCAAGGACGATCCTGCCCAGCGTTGCCATACCAGTTTTGGCGATTAGAGGTTTAAGCACCTCCATGGCATTAGTCATAGCCCGGGCTGACATAAGCATATCGGGCAAGAAGTACTCTCCACTGGAGTACCTCTCACCAACTACATCCATTGCAGCTTGAAGCCCCTGAGCAATAATATCCCCGGGCTTTGCTCCGGCATCAAGCGCCGCAGCGGTCAATTGGGCAGTTTCATCATAGTGACCCTCTATAACTGCCTGAGATAAAGGGGAAAAATCAACCATCTTATCAAACCTCCTATTATTTTATTTAATTACCATTTATAACACATCTTCTTATAACACATCTTCCCTTTTCATTCCAGCAAAAGCGAAAACGGTTTTTCTCCATCTCTATACACCAAACATTTTGCCTGGAAGCCACAAAGCTATTTGTGGGAACATGATGACTATCATCAGACCAATCCACTGAAGGACCACAAAGGGGTAGACGCCCCGATATATGTCACCCATGGTTACCTCCGGTGGGGCAACTCCCCTCAAGTAGAAAATGGCATAAGCAAAAGGTGGCGTGATGTTGGCCATCTGCAAATTCATAATGACCAGCAGGGAAAACCATATCAGGTCAAAACCCAGTGCACCAGCTATAGGAGTGAAAAGTGGTCCGATGATGAGGATTATAGCAAAGTAGTCGATGAACATGCCCAGAATGAAGATAATGAACATCATCACCAACAGAATCCCCATCTTGCCAAAGGGCAGCCCCAGTAGAAGCCCGCTTATAAACTTCCCACCCCCGAGAGTCATAAAGGTAGATGTAAACATGCTAGCCCCGACCACCACAATCATGACCATGCTGGTGATTTTAAGCGTCTGGTAGGTGGCGTACTTAAGGTTCTGCCAGTTAAACTTGCGGTAGGCTATAGCTAACAGTGTGGCGGCGAGGGCGCCCGTGGCAGCCGCCTCAGTGGGAGTCGCTACTCCCAGGAAAATCAGCCCCAAAACGGCAATAATAAGGGCCAGAACTGGAACCATCCCGGTAAGTGTCAAGGTAAACTTCTGGCGCCCAGAAACAGCTTTTCGTTCCGCCTCGGGCATTGCTGCTCCCATCTCGGGCTGGAGAAAGCATCTGATGATTACATAGGCTATGTACAGCGCGGAAAGGACCAAGCCGGGCAAAAAAGCGGCAAAAAACAGTTTGGCCACCGATATGTTTGCCGTGGGGCCATAGATAACGATGGCGATACTGGGAGGAATAAGCAGGCCCAGGGTGCCCCCGGCGAGGACAGTTCCCGAGGCTAATGCCTTATTATAGCCTCGTTTGAGCATTGTCGGGAGGGCAAGAAGCCCCATGCTTGTCACTGTAGCACCCACTATGCCAGTAGTTGCGGCAAACATAGTGCAGATGACAATGGTGCCAATAGCCAGCCCCCCCCTTAACCCACCAAACAACAGATGCGCTACGTGAAACAGTCTATCAGCCAGTCCAGCACGTTCCAGTATTACCGCCATGAACACAAACAGGGGAACGGCGGCGTAAACATAGCCTTTTATCACCTGAAAGGTAATAAAAAAGAGCGCCGGCAGAGTACTCATTCCCGTGAATATAAACCCGAATATAAGGGCTAGGCTCCCGAGGACAAAAGCAATGGGATACCCTGAGAAGGCACCGATGAGGACACCAACAAACATCAGGATAGGGACAATGGTTCCTATTTCCATTGCAGTTGCCTCCCGGTGGCAAGGAAAAACACGTTACGAATCAATTCGGCTACCCCCTGAAACAGCAACATCAGGCAGGTCACCGGTATCACCGTCTTCAAGGGATATATGGGTATCCGTATAACGCTCTCCACCGCCTTTTCCCCCAACCGCCAGGAGGAGGGGACATGAATCAGGGAGAAGTACAGGAGGCCGAGAAGCAGGGGGTAGAAAAATATCAAACTGAGGGATATGTCAGCGATGGCCTGCTTCCTTAAGGAAAGCTTCCGATAGAAGATATCTATGGATACATTTCCTTTGATACGCAGGACATAAGCAACTCCCATCATGAACATAGCGTTGGCGCAGTAATAGACAAAATCATAAGTCCACAGTGGGGGATTATGAAAGATATACCTCATTAAGGTGGAGTAGACCATACCCACCATCAGGATGACGGTGAGCCAGGCAAAAACCTTTGCCACTCGCTCATTGAACACATCAACACACTTCAAGTAGCACCTGAGAATTTTCAATCAAGTCTCCTTTCGTGGCAACACCACCCCCATCTTTTGGGGGTGGTGTTGCTTAACGCCTATTCCTGAAGTGCTTACTTAATGACGTAGGGATACATTTTTTCAGCGTAGTAATTGTACTCGTCCTGGAATGCCTTGGCTGAGTCTACCGCCTTGGCGGTCATGGGATCCTCGGCACATATTCCATCATAGAGCTCACCCATCAGACGGTACATTTCCATCGGGACTTCCTTGTCAAGAACTGTTATCGTGACCTTCTGTTCCAACTGCTCCATCATCATGACATCCCGGTATGTCCCTGCCGTCAGGTACCAATAGGTATATTCCTTGCATACCGTCTTGACTAATTGCTGCAGGTGCGGTGGCAGCTCATCCCAGGAATCCTGATTCACGGCAAAGTCAAAGGTGGGGAATGCCTGGCGGAATGCTGTCAGCACAGCATAGTCAGTAACATCCTGTAGGCCCACATCCCAGTCCTCATTTATCACACCCCACTCCGTGGCATCAATAGTCCCTCTCTCGAGGGCAGGAAGCACCTCCGCCCCAGGAAGGGTAACCACTGCAGCTCCGATTCCCTCAAACACTTCTGCCCAATAGCCTGAAATTCGGAAGGTCAACCCCTCAAAGTCATCCAGTTTAACCAGTGGCTTATTAGACCAGGCAAAGACCTCCGGGGCACGAAGACCCAGGACCTGAACCGTTCCTACGTTATATCCCTTATCGCGCCATGCCTCAAGCATGAGTTCCTCTCCCCCACCCTCATACAACCAGGTTATCCAGGGGATTGGTCCAGAGGCAAAAGCCGTGTCGCCGCCGAAAAAGGGTGAGGAAGGTATTGTACCCAGCCAGTAACCAGGCCAGGAATGATAGCAATCAAGCGTGCCAGCACTGGTGGCATCCAGTACCTCAAATGCCCCCACTATAGAACCACCGATCTGGCAGTCAATCACCAGCTGTCCATCACTCAGCTCGGTGACTCTATCAGCAAAGCCTTGTGCCAGCTCCTGCAGAAGGGCACCCGCCCAGGATGTCTGCATCGTCCAGTGAATCACTTCTTTCTCTGGCGCCGGTGTTGGAGTTGGCGTTGGAGTTGGCGTTGGCGTTGGCGTTGGAGTTGCCTTCTCACAGCCAACAATAACCAAACTTACAACCAGCATTACCGCCAAAGCCACCATAAGTATTTTACTTTTCATTGATCACCTCCATAACTTAATTCTGATTTAGCGCCTCCCACTCCCTCTACCCCACATACATAACTTCACATTGTCCTACCTCCTTCCACTACTATATAACTAACATCAATGCACAAACGAATAATCTGCGGTTGTTAAGTATACATGTCACAGTATAGATTTAACCACTAAGCCTTGTCAATAACCTTGTGCTCCTTGTGTTACTATTCTAGCGAACACATATCCCAGCCGTGTTAACTGACATCCAGGTGAAGCCAATAACGCCCATCACTCCTTAGAACAGCCCTTGTACTTTACCAGTCATGGTATCAACATCTACTCTTCTAAATCCAGGGTCGGAGCTGGTTCCTGGCATCAGACTAATGGCCCCGGCACAGGGACAGAGGAACTTTGCTCCGGAATAAATCAACACATCGTGGACAGGTAGAGTCCACCCCCTGGGAACCCCCTTAATATCTGGATCATGGGTAAGGCTCAGGTGAGTTTTCACCATCATGGTAGAGTAATCACCATACTTGCCATCGGCCTCAAGCACCTTAGCCTTGGCCTCAGCATCAGGGGTCCATGACACACCATCGGCTCCATAGACCAGTTTAGCGATTTTGTCCACCCGCTCCCGCAGCTTCATTTCCAAGGGGTACAGGAATTGGAACTGATTGTCATCATTGCAGGCATCCATCACCGCATCTGCCAGCTCCAGGGCGCCATCACCACCATTGGCCCAATGAGTAGCCACGGCACAGCGTGCCCCAGCTGCCTCGGCTGCCCTTCGAATCATAGCGATTTCCTCCTTAGTGTCGGTAGGGAAGCAATTAATGCACACCACAGGATTAATGCCTGATGTCCTGATAGTGTTGATGTGGTGTAACATGTTAGGAAGACCCTTCTCCAACAGTCCAAGGTCCTCCTTACGGTAGGCATCAGACAAAGGTCGACCAGGCACCACCTTAGGCCCGCCACCATGCATCTTCAGCGCTCTTATAGAAGTAGTTAGCACCGACACATGCGGCTTGAGTCCACTCAAGCGGCACTTGACATTCCAGAACTTCTCGAACCCAATGTCGGCACCGAATCCGCTCTCGGTGACATGGTAGTCAAACATCTTCAACCCGATGCGGTCAGCAATAATGGATGACTGGCCCACAGCGATATTGGCAAAGGGGCCGGCATGCACCATGCAGGGCTGGTATTCCACTGTGGAGCACAGCGTGGGATTAATGGTGTTGCGCATCCAGGCGGTCATAGCACCTCCCACCTCCAGGTCGCCGGCGGTAACAATATTACCACTCTTATCAAAAGCTACGGTAATGTTATCCATTCTCTGGCGCAGGTCGGCCAAATCCTTGGCGATAGAAAGTATCGCCATAAGCTCGGAACTCACGGTAATAGCGAAACTGGACTGCATCATGAAGCCATCCATACGGCCGCCGATGCCTATGATGATATTCCTCAGGCTCTGAGCGCAGAAATCCATAACCCAACCCATCTCCACTCTGGTGGGGTCAATGTCCAAACGGCGCATCCCACTACGCTTGGCCAATGTATCATCATCGTAATTGCGCTCGTGCTGCATTCTAGCAGTGAGCGCCACCATAGCCAGGTTATGAGCGTTCGTTATATCGTTAATATCGCCGGTAAGTCCCATAGAGAATTCCGTCATCGGAATAAGCAATGCATTGCCGCCTCCAGCAGCAGTCCCCTTGATGTTCATAGTGGGGCCGCCTGAGGGCTGGCGGAGACAGCCACCTACATTCATGCCCCGCTTGCCCAACCCCTCTATAAGCCCTATTGAGGTAGTACTTTTCCCTTCACCCAGCGGCGTAGGAGTAATAGCAGTTATCTCAATGTACTTGCCATCCGGCCTATCCTTCAGTCGCTCCATGATTTTAATGAAATCAAGCCTGCAGAGCCTTCCATAAGGGATAATCTCATCCTTTTGCAGGTTCAGTCTTTCTCGCCACTCATCTGGGGTTGGCATATTCTCTTCAGCCGCCTCAGCAATCTGCCAGTCCTTCATCTTTGCAGTGTCATAGGGCATAGTGTAACCTCCTTATTAAATTATAATCATGCTTTTAGCAACTACATGAGCTGGTTTACCTATGCAATTCCAACCAGCCTCTCAGCTGCTCTAACTGTGTTCGCCATGAGCATGGTAACTGTCATGGGACCTACTCCTCCGGGCACTGGAGTAATAGCTTTCGCCTTCTCCTTAATAGCTTCAAAATCAACGTCACCAACAAGAATCCGTTTCCCTTCAGGTGTTGTACCCACCTGGTTAATACCTACGTCGATCACCACCACACCTTCCCTGACCATGTCTGCTGTGATAGCCTTGGCCCTACCCATAGCAGCGATAAGGATGTCTGCCTGCCTGGTTATAGAAGCCATGTCCTTGGTTCCGGTATGGACTACGGTCACAGTGGCATTAGCCCTCTTTTGTTTCTGAACAAGGATGGCCATTAATGGTTTGCCTACAATATTGCTCCGACCACAGATAACTACGCGCTTTCCTTCAGGACTGTTTCCACTGCGAATGAGCAACTCCTGAATACCACTCGGAGTACAGGGCATAAAATAGGGCTCTCCGATTAACAGTTTGCCTACATTTATCGGGTGGAATCCATCAACATCTTTCCTGGGGTCAATGGCATTGAGCACCTTATCCGAATCAATATGCCCTGGCAAGGGAAGTTGCACCAATATGCCCTGGAACCTTGCATCCCCATTTAATTCGTGAATCTTAGCCAGGAGTTCCTCCTCGCTGGTCTCTTCAGGAAAGAGCACCGTCTCCGAGTAAACACCAAGCTGCTCGCAAGCATTGCCTTTCCCACGAACATAAGAAACCGAAGCCGGGTCTTCTCCAACACGCACCATAACCAGCCCCGGGGTTATTCCTGCCTCTCCAAGCTTCGTTACTCTCTCCTTGAGTTCTTCCCTTATTTTAGCTGCAATTTCCTTGCCACTGATTATTTCAGCAGTCATACAATCACCTCCAAATTACAATTTCTTCTTATTTGCCTGCCAGAATCTTACCGACCGTAGCAGTACTAACCAACGACATGGCTGAAGTCCCAAGATAGTATCACACGACACAGCGATTGTTACTCAACTCTCCTCATTATCCGAGAATTAAACTGTAAATATACTATGTCTCCCCGAGGGATACGAGACACGTATCGAACCTAATTTATAATTAAACAAGCCCAGAGGCCTCCAGTAATTCAGGAACATGCCTTTCCCATCCCAATGGCATAATATGAATCCCCTGGCAGATATCCTTCATGCCTTCAATCAACTCAGCAGCAATCTGAATGCTTACTTTAGCCCTCTCTTCCTTTTTCGCTTCTGCCATCATGTTGATGTACTTCTCCGGGACAGAAACGCCAGCAATGTTTTCATTCATATATCTGGCCATGCCCGCTGACTTCAGGATAATTATTCCTCCCAGTACTGGAACACCAAATTTTGATGCCTGTTCCATAAACTCGTAGAATTTCCCCAGGTCATATACAGCCTGTGTCTGAAAAAACCTTGCTCCCACTTCAATCTTCTTCTCCATCTTGACTAATTGGAGCTCCAAAGGGTCTGCTCCGGGATTAACCACCGCACCAAGACAGAAATCCGGCTTCCCATCCAGTTCATTACCATTCATGTCCTTCCCTTCCATTAGGGTGGAGGCAACCTTTAGAAGACTCACAGAGTCCAGGTCGAAAACCGGTTTCGCCTGTGGATGATCTCCCAGTATTGGATGGTCTCCGGTAAGGAGTAGAACATTTCTTATTCCTAGTACATAGGCGCTTAACAGGTCTGACTGAAGTGCCAGCCTGTTTCTGTCTCTACAGGTCAGTTGAAAAATCGGCTCTAACCCCCTCATAGCCAGGAGATGACATATTGATAGGGAGCCAAGTTTCATTACCGAGCTTTGCATGTCGGTAACATTAAAGGCATCCACTTCCCCCTTCAGGAGTTCTGCTTCTGCCAGTCTGCTATTGATATTCACCCCTTTCGGAGGGCCCACCTCACAAGTAATCATAAATTTCCCACTGTCCAATTTTTCAGCAAGGTTCATTTTTCAATTTTCTCCCGTGACAGCGACTCTGCGATTATCTTCGAATAATCCCTGGGCAACATGACTCTCTGTAATAAGTCCAATTTGCCCATTCTTTTCAACCTTTCATAAATTAAAACCCAGGCGCAGTCAGCATCTGGATTTACCTCACACTTACGTCCTTTTGCACCACCGCAGGGGCCATTTAACAGAGCCTTGGGGCAATTTGTAAGAGGACAAATACCCCCGGTGTAGTTCAGGTAGCACTCTCCACATTGATCACAGTCGAATTTAAGGGCAGTAACTCCCTGGAAACCATTTAGATAGAGAGTATCGCAACCTGTATACACAACTTTATCTTCCAGTAGCGATGAAACAACCTGGGTCCCCACACCACAGGAGAAAACAAGAATCACCTGGGCTTTATCTATTTGCTGAGAATACTGTTTGATATATTCCTGGACAAAGTCTCTATTGCAGAGATAATCAAGCAATGCTTCCCCAGCAATTTCCTCAGTTAATCTTAATTTACTAATTACAGCTTCTGCATCTTCCCTGGGGAAATAAACTTCCTGACAGCCAAGACATTGAAAAATAAAAAGCCTTTTACCGGAGATTCTGGGGAGTATCTCTTCCTCAGGCTTTATTTGCACTGCAAGCATACTGCTTCTCCATTTTGATAAAACTCAACAGGGAAATCTTAGCAGAGCAGATGGTTTCACAGCATCCGCATTCTATGCAACTTTCTACATTATGATTAACCGCCCTTTCCAGTTCGCCTTTCTTTCCATAGAAACCATAATAAAGGGGATAAAGCTGCATGGGACAGACTTCTACACAACGACCGCATTTTATACATTCTCTCTCTTCCGAAGCCTTCACAGGGGGTTTCTTCACGACAATCAACCCCGTTGAACCCTTTATGATCGCCGATTCTAAATCTGTCTGCACAATCCCCATCACGGAGCCGCCCATCTTTAGTTCGTATCTCTGTGAAAATTGCCCATTATTTTCATTAAAGCAATGCTCGACAATATTCTTAAAGGGAGTACCTATCTTAATCCAATAGTTACCTGGCCTGGAGCAGTTGTCACCAGAGACTGTTACCACTCTTTGAATCAGGGGCAAACCTGCCAATACTGCCTGATATATGGCAAAAATGGTAGCGACATTCAAAACCACTACGCCAACATCAAAAGGAAGTCCACCAGCCGGTACCTCTCTAGCCAATATTCTGTTAATCAATACCTTCTCTGCCCCTTGAGGATATTTGGTCTTCAAGCTAACTATCTCAACCGATGATGATTTACCTGGATAGTTGTTTAATGTTGTTATAGCTTCGGCCTTATTATCCTCAACTGCTATATATACCTGTTCGACTCCCAATATCTTTTGCGCTATCGATATGCCAACAAAAACTTCCTCTGGATGCTCAACCATGATCCGGTTATCACAGTTCAGGTAAGGCTCACATTCACAGCCATTTATGATTAAAGTATCTACTTTCTTGGGAGGGGCAAGTTTAACACCGGTGGGAAACATTGCTCCCCCAAGACCTACAACTCCCTTTTCAGTTATAATTTCCAGTAAAGCCTCTCTGGACAGGGCTTCAAAATCCTGGCAGTGTTCAATCGATGGGTCAGGCTCGCTTTTCCCATTATTCTTGATGATTAAAGCCAGTGCTTTTCTGTGAGATGCAGGATGTATCCGTTCCTCTACAAATACAATCTTCCCGCTTATGCTGGAATGGATATGCGAGGAAATGAAACCATCAGCTTCGCCAATTTTTTGCCCTACCTTAACTTCATCACCAACTTTAACCAAAGGTCTGGCTATTTTGCCTGTATGCTGAGAAAGAAAGATAACTGCCACTTCAGGTTCCGGGAAATATTCTATTCTTTTGTCTTCAGTCTCCTCTTTTTTATCCAGAGGATGCAAACCGCCATAGAATCCCTCATATCTGCGGGTTTGACTCAACAGGGATAAATCACTTTTAAGCTTAAAAGACGGTTTGGAGTAGTCTCTAATCTGGACACCTTCTAAAGTGAACTTTTCTCCGCGTTTTTTAGATCGCTCATAGATTTTTATCCAGGCACAATCCAGACTTGGGTCCACCTCACACTTCCCATTCCTCGCCCCACCACAGGGACCATTCAAAAGACTCTTGGCGCATTCAGTAATAGGACAAATACCGGAGGTGAAATTCAAGTAACACTGGTCGCAGCCAGCACATTTTTCTTGTTCCAAGGAAATGCCGTGATAGCCTACTCCACTGGTAGAGTTTCGGCTTTGTGGTACTGAATCAGCCAGGGCATAAACAGGCTTCCCATCCAGGAGTTGAGCGATGAACTGTATACCCAGACCACAAGAAATTACTCCCACACTATCACAACTGGAAAGATCCATAGCTAAAATTTTCTTTTTAGACAAAAAGTCATTGCACAGGAAGTCAACTGGCACATGCCCCACGATTTTGTTACAGTCCGGCCCCAGGATTTCTATAAGCTGCGTATATTCCTGTTCGCTTTCATCTATAAATCTCTGGTAACATTTATTACAGGAAAAAATAAATATCCGATTTACTTGTCTGAAAATTTCCTTGATTTCACACTCGGGCTTTAGCCTGAATTTAGTGTAATCAATTAAGCTAGTTTTCATGATTTAAGAATCTTGCTATTGTCACTGAATACGCTGCCTATAGGCTGTGATGTAATGCTTCATATACTCATCGCGCCCCAGCACCACATCAGCAGCGAGGACAGCCGGCCGCACCTTGGCCACATCCACCACGGGGCATGTAACCCCTGCCTCGATGACAATGGTCAGAAAAGCAACATTAATCAGATTGCGGTCGGGCAGACCGAAAGAGATATTGCTGCCCCCTAAAGTCATATTCACTCCCAATTCAGCCTTAATCCTGCGGATAGCCTCAATTACCGCCAAGCCAGATTTGAAATCTGCCCCCACTGGCATATTCAAGCAATCGATGATAATATCCTCACGAGGAATACCCAGTGCCTCAGCCCGCTCCACAATCTTGTGGGCAATGGATACCCGCTTATCTGCACTCTTCGGGACGCCTTCCTCATCATCCATTGTCAAGCCGATGACTGCCGCTTGATACTCTTTGACCAAGGGTAAGACTTCCTTCAGGGAGCTTTCCTGCCCGGTAACCGAGTTGATGAGAGGTTTGCCTCGATAGACCTTAAGGGCTGCTTCCAGAGCCTTGGGCTTACTGCTATCGATACACAGCGGTACATCTACCGTATTCATCACTGCCTGTATAGCCTGAGGAAGCAAAACTGTCTCATCCACACCGGCTGCACCAACGTTAACATCCAAAATATCAGCCTTAGCTTGCACCTGGGCCAGGGCCTCCTGGCATACAAGCCCCAGGTCGCCAGCCTGCAATGCTGCCGCCAGCTTCTTCTTGCCCGTGGGATTAATGCGTTCCCCTATGAACACTGTTGGCCGCTTATCACTTATGATTACCTCCTTTGTAGCACTTGATACTCTGGTTTCCATGTAACTAGCCTCCTTTATTTGTGTGTGACCTGATATACGTCGCTTCCACAAAGGTTTGCATAAAGCGAGGAGCCGTGGCTAATTCGATGTAGCCAACCTGACAAGCAATGGTCTGTGCTTCATCTCGCTTACTGCAAGAGAGCAAGGCTACCTTAGCCCCCGCTCCAGCAGCATTTCCTACCTGTCGAAAGCGATTCACCGGCAGTGATGGCAGCATGCCAATGACCATCGCACTGGAAACATCTATATAGGTGCCAAATGCCCCGGCAATGATAACCTGTTTAATATCCTCCGCAGAGCGGTCTTCTGCTTCCAGGAGCACCTGAATGCCGGTCTGGATGGCCGCCTTAGCCAGTTGCAACTCTCGCACATCTTGCTGGGTGATGGTAATTGCCGGGCGACCATTTCGTTCTTCCTCATTGACTATCACGAACTCGCGCTGTCCCTCGCAGGTACGCACTCGAGGATGATCGTTTGTCATCCTGCCACTCTCATTCAGCACCTCGCTCAGGTAAAGCTGAGCTAAAATATCAAAAATGCCAGAGCCACAAATACCAACCGGGGGTGCTCCGTCAATCGTCTGGAATTGCACTTCACCATTCTCCATTCTAAAATGCTCTATGGCACCTTCAGCAGCTCGCATACCATCCTTAATATGTCCCCCTTCAAAAGCAGGGCCTGAGGCACAGGAAACGCTGGTCATTTTACCATCGCTTACCAGGCAAGCCTCAGTGTTAGTTCCGATGTCCAGCGCCAGTGATAGACCATCAGCCTGCCCAACTTCTGTGGCCAGCAGCATGGCTACATGGTCTGCGCCCACAAAACCAGCGATATTGGGCAATAAATGTACATAGCCCCCGGGAGCAATATGCAAGCCTATATCACGGGCTTTGATATCCAGAGCTCCGCTGACTGCCGGCACAAAAGGAGATTGTGCCAGTTGGCCTACCGGTAAGCCCAGTAATAGGTGATGCATAGCAGTATTGCCCACCACCACCACCTCAACAATTTCCTCCAGATTAGCATCAATCCGGTTACACAGCTCTTTAGCCAGCTTGCCTAGCGCTCCAACAGCTAACTTACGCATCTGCGTGCCTCCCGCCGGCGAATCTATCACATGAGAAACGCGACTAACAATGTCCTCTCCATAGCTGATTTGAGGGTTCATAACTCCCTTGGCAGCTAAAGTACGACCATTGCTCAAATCAACCAAATAGCCGGCTATCTTGGTAGTGCCCAGGTCAATGGCTAATCCCAATTGACGACTGGGCCAGGAGCTAACAGCTATTACCTCCTGGTTACGCACCGAAGCTTGAGCCTGCCAGTTCCACGACCGCAGTCGCGGAGAAAGATTCCGAAGAACATCAATATCAATGGTGAGACAGTGCTCCTGCTGATTCAACGCCTCCAGCATACGCTGGGCATCACCCAATTGGTCTGATAAAGATGGGGGTGGTAGTTCTAAATGGTGGGTATGAACAGGTGGGTCAAGATTAATGCTGAGCTCCAGTCCCTCCACCTGAGTTCGCTGTGAGGTACTCATCGACTCGACTGGCACCCACAGCTTGCAATCGCTGGTGGGATAAGTCTGGCAGGCCAGGCGATAACCTTCCCGCAGCTCAGGAAGTGAAAACTTCTGCCGCTCGATAGAAGTTGGCTGTGAGACAGTTCCACTTAGAACCTGTATTTTACAGCTACCGCAGAGCCCACGCCCTCCGCATATACTAACCAGGCCTACACCCAGCTTCTGGGCACAATGCAACAGCGACTGTCCCGCAGGGCACTTTCCACGCCGGCCTAGGGGTTCAAACTCTATGTGATAAGAAGTCAACTTTATTTTCTACCAGGACATTGCAAATGGAGTAGCAGGTCTCACCCGCCGTATTATAGCACAAGATACCACTACTTTTGCTTCTTGACTAATTTTGCCAGCTTATCAGCTTCCCCAGCAATCATTTTATAGCACTGCTCTTCCCCAGGGAACTTACCCTCCTTGACCTCGCTCACATAATCCTGCATAGCCTTCACCATATCTTCGGCCATATGAGCATATCTCTTGACAAACTTGGGCTTAAATGCCTGCCAGATACCCAGCATGTCATGAACAATAAGGAGCTGCCCATCACAATCAAGACCTGCACCGATGCCGTACACCGGGATTTCCAAGTCCTCGGTAATGAATTTGCCCACTTCAGGAGTTACCGCTTCCAGTAGAATAAGCTGCGCACCTGCCTCCTGAACAGCCCTAGCATCCTCAATTACATCTTTGGCACTTTCAACCGTGCGCCCCTGCGCCTTGTAACCACCAAACTGGCTGGTACTCTGGGGTGTCAAGCCAATATGACCGCAAACAACCATACCGGCATCAACAATCGCTCTTATCACCGCGGTGACTCGGCGTCCTCCTTCCAGCTTGATGGCATCCACCCCAGCTTCCTTATAGAACCTGCCGGCATTCATGACAGCATCCGCGGGCGTTGTCTGGTAAGACAAAAATGGCATGTCTCCCATTACAAAGGTGTTGGGAGCGCCCCTGCGAACAGCGTCCGTATGAACAATACACTGGTCCATGGTAACAGGCATAGTTCCGGCATCATACCCGTAAACGCACATGCCCATGGAATCGCCCACCAGTATCATATCAATGCTGGCCTGTTCCTCAAACTGAGCCATCGGAAAATCATAGCAGGTAAGCCAGGCCACCTTTTCACCTTCCTTCTTCATCCTTTGAAAATCCAGCAAGCTCTTCTTTTTCTGTTCCATTCCATCCTCTCCTTTTTTTCAAAACAGCACAAATCAGGACTTCGGAATCGCCAAACTCGCAGGCCCCCGCTTCGAGGGTACTGCTTCAGGGAAATTGTCCTCAATAAGTTCGCGAATAATACAACTGAGGCAGAGTCAAATCACCCGGTGGATTAAAGGTGCCTGCACCCAGTTTTTGTAAAAGCTTACGCTGGCCCCACTTATTCCTCCCGGTGGATAAGCAATCCCCGAAACGGAGAGAGGGCTTACGCAGTCAGCATTATCAAACAGCCACCTTCACCTTACCATACATTGAAGATTGCTCAACAGGGATCTCCTGCCCATCCTCATGGAGGGCCAAGATGTGGCTTTCTATGGCCTCCCTGGTATTTGCTAGAGCCTCGTCAAAGGGCTCACCCTGCGACCCGCAACCGGGTAAGGCAGGCACCTTAGTGCAATATCCACCTTCCTCAGCTTCATAAACGATAACGGTATACTCCATAAAGATCCCCCCATTTTAGTAACTTTGAGAATTCCTCTATAGTTAAGCCAGCCTCATAAATAGCATCTTTGAGACGACCACCTTTTACTCCACCCTTGCCGCGAAGAGTGATAATTCTGCCATTCGGCATTTTGATGTTAATGTCATGCCTTTGCCAGACTTGCGCACACCTCCTGCTCTTTCCGATGCTTTGATTGTCTTGCCAGGATAATAATAAGGCTCAATTAACAATCAGAAGGGCTTTTGCTTTTCTATCGAGTTGTCCCCAATATTTCCTCTATGCGTTTGCGTACTTCCTCAGCACCTCTATTGACGGCTACTGCCAGGTATTTTTTGAAGTCAATGAATTTTCCCACACCCTCTATTACCATGTGTGGGACTTTTGAATCCTTGAGGAGAAAGCTGTATAGCTCCTCACCCAGACTTTTCCCCGTTTCTTCATCGGGGATTGCTTCAGCCAGCGTTGTTATCGCTGTTTTCAGCCGGTCATGGTCTTCTGTCAACTGTGCAAGGTCACCTGATAAAGCTGTTTTTTCCGATTCTATTCCCTTTATTCTGGAATCCAGCCCGGCTATTTGCGTTTCATATTTTTCCCTTAGTTGTTCCTTTTCCCTTTCCATGGTTTTTACCTGTGACCTTAGCCCATCTATGTCAGCCAATCTCTCTGCAATGGCCTTCTGGTCGATCTTTGCCTCCTTGAGATCCTCTCCCAGCACCGTGGTTAGCTTTTCCATAAACACTTTAGAATCGGTCCTAAGTTCCTTATACTCTTCTCCTAGTATTCCAACCACCCTTCCCATAAGCTCGTCATACTTCGCGTTTGCCCGGTCACGGTCATCTTCCAGTGTCATTATGTACGACCGCAGGTCTCCTACCTTCCCACCATACTGCTTGTTCAGCAGGGCGTATATTGCAAAGGCGACCCTCCTGGCCACAGCTTCCCCGTAGCCCTTTATATCGCTCCCCCGTGGGCCGAGCACCTTGCTAATCAGCTTGTCCTCTTTTTGAAGGCGTTTATTGTAGTCTTTCAGCCCCGCATCAACCACGGGGTCCAATCCTGCACTGTTATATAATTGTTCTGCCAGTTCTGCTTCTTCCAGGCTCATTTCCTCGATTTTTATTATGTCGGTTGATTTTTCCTCGAAATCTGACTTACTTTCTGCCATTTCACCCACCTCTTTGAATTTATATTATCCTCGATTGGCCCTGCCACCGGTAAGTTTCCTGAACCTTTCTACCCCTCCTTTTCCCTGTTTATGGTCGGGGTGAGAGGATTTGAACCTCCGACCACCTGAACCCCATTTAGCTTCAAAAAAAGGCAGAGACCGCTTGCCTCCTTTCTCAGGGTGGATTATAATCGTCTTTGGAACCTGCTGTCAAGCTAGGTTCAGAATCGGGAGTTGGCTATGAGGTGTTTAGATGGCTCAATTGCAATGTGAAGTCGATTCAATTAGAGTCGCAGCCGCTTGTCCTGAACTCGCTCTGATTCTGAAACCAAAAGAGGTGGACAGCTATTTGCCCATCTGGATAAGCCCATCCCAAGCAGAGATTCTGGCAGACCAGCTCCACGGGCAACCTGACAAAAAGAAAGACCTTGATCTCTTCCTGGCCGATAACAATGCTACCGACTCCAACATCGAACGCACCACAATCTATCTGGAGAACAATACTTTTTTTGCCAGGGTACTACTTTCCGGACACGCCGGACATTATGAAGTAAAATGTCCAATCGGCCTAGCACTTGCCCTGACCGTGAGAGCCAATGCCCCCATTTTGGTTGACGAAACGCTTTTTGACAGGGCCGGTGTGCATCTTTCTGCTACTCCATGTGAACCGCACCGATAACCGCTCTAGCAGAGATGACTTTCCAAGAGTTTCGCAGATGTGCTGTCAACTCTCGCCTGTCGTGCGATTTCATAGTGGATGCAGGGTGGAGCCAAGTGAATGCAAAGCGGAGCACTGAACTAAGAACTGAACTGGAGGGAAAGTGAAAACTTGAGTGGAAACGAAAGTGGAAACTGAAACAAAAACCAAGAGGCAAATCTTGAAGGCGCAATCCGATTTATCCCTTCAGCAGTGGGCTCATAGCAATACAGCGATATCCTTCCGCCATGCTGTCTCCTGATTAATCCTGCAGACACGAGTGCGGCAACGGCAGCTTCACCCATAAATCCGTACAGCTCTAAATTGTGGTCTGGCACTGGTATGCCGGTCCTTTCATATTCCCGACATATCCTGCTAAGGAGGCGTGCAGGGTCCTCTTTCAAACTATTCAGAATCTGCTTTACAACATCGGTAGCTTCGATGAGCCTGGCAAAATCATCAATGGCACTCATTTATCATTCACCTCTTCGCTTCAACCATAGGCTTAAATTGCCGATGTTGCATATCCACCAATATGAGCCGGCTTACTGTAAGCTGTATCTCCGGTGTTATAGTATAGCTATCGGCAGTTTTCCCGTGAATCGACTACTTTCAACTGCCTTTCTTTCTCTTGGGACCTTTCTTGAGGTAGTCAGCACTCCCTTTATGCATCTTCTTATCTGTCTTCTTACTATCTTTCTTTCCCATCAAATCTACTCCCCAGTTGATGTCTATTGGTCGCTGTCCTTATTTCCCTTTTTACCCTCATCAAGCTTATTAATATCAAGTGTGTTGATAAAGTCAGTATAAGCAGACAGCCTCCTTAACTCATCTTCGGTCACACTCTTTTCTTCGGCCGTCCGCTGGGGGACAACCTGTCCGGTTTCCTTGTCAATCAAGACTCCGCCTTCACCCAGGACTGTGCCCTCAACGAAGATAGGTACGTTGGCCCTTACTGCCACGGCTAAAGCATCGCTGGGGCGAGAATCCACGTCTGTCCGTCCTTCTGATGTGTTCAGTAGAATTCTAGCGTAGAAAGTATCGTCTTTGAGTTCATTGATGACAACAGAATCGACACTGGCCTTCAGGCTGCCAATGACTGAGCATAACAGGTCATGGCTTAAAGGTCGGGGCATATCCGCACCTTGAAGCTTTACGGCGATAGCATCGGCTTCGGCGGAACCGATCCAGATTGGAAGATAGCGCTTGCCTGTCTGCTCCTTCAGGAGTACCACTCCCCGGTAGTTCTCAGGATTAATCCCAATACTTTCAATGGTCATCTCTATCATAATCACCTCCCCATTAGCTTACTGTTTGTCTTCTTTTGATCATTTCCCGTGGCGTACTAAGCTCAGCTACCGCAGTTATTGTTTCCTCCTCCCCGACTTAGGTGCCTTGGGTTTTGCCCACCGGGCTTTTGTCTGTTTTTGTTTGAGGCTTACCCTGGATCTAAACCAGGACGGTGTTCGATAACCCTTCACGTGCCCCCCGAAATAGAATTCTTGAGTCTCGCTCGTCATTTGACCTTGCGGCCCGGCGACTTCTTCTTAATCTTTGTTGACTTGCCACCTGTCTTGGATGCCCTGTGGTAAGACTCTCTCTGCCTTTTCTTCTCATCTTTTTTGCCCATCTGTTCACCTCCATGGTCCTTTTTGGGGACAAAGTTGCCCTATGAATTAAGTGTTTTGTTGAGAGATTCCTGCGGAGAAAGAAAGAAAGGTCCGTCGTTATCCGATTGTACCGAAATTATACCATCCTGAGTGGTATGATGCAAATATGCCTCAAGCCACTTCCCATTGCAGTCGGCAAGAGGGCATAATATGTGTGAAAAGGATTTTTCAGCTTTTGGTGCAGCCCGGTCCGACCTCGTTCACGCTTCGCGAATCTCCAGTATCCTGTCAACCCGGAAGACTCTTTCCTCATTTCGCTTCAGGCAGAAGGCGCGCACGCCGATATAGTTTTTGCCCCGGTATTCCATCTCTCCAACTACTTCGGGCTTGATAACCCTTCTTGATTTCTCGTCGTTGGGTTTCAAATAAACTATTTCCAGAGTTGCCTCATTCTCGATGGCCCTCTTAATAACCTCGATCTTATCGTCGGCGGGACAGGATTGCTCCGCTTTTTTGTATTGATACCTGGTCAAGAAATCCACCACCTTATAGTCCATCCAGATATGTTTCTTAAGAATCGGCTTTTTTAGGCCGATCCCGCCAAGGGTCGTGCATCGGCTCAACGCCACGTACACCTGACCGTGAGCAAATGTGCCCCTTCCAATATCAATTATTACCTTATCAAACGTCTTTCCCTGGCTCTTGTGGATGGTGACGGCCCAGGCAAGCATCAACGGATATTGTCTGAAACTGCCAATGACCTCCGACTTCAACTGCCCGTCCACGACGATAAACCTGAAGATCTCCCAGTTATAAGGTGTGATTTCTACTATATCGCCATCAGTCAGCTCGGCGATAATGATATGGTCGCCCCGCCTGTTCTGGATTATCTCAATAACCTTCCCAATACTACCGTTAACCCAGCGCCCCTCAGCATCGTTGTTCAGCATCATAATCTGTGCCCCCACCTTGACCTGAAGGTTTATTGCCGTCGGCAGATATTCCTCACCGAACTCTCCATCAATCGTCCCTGTAAGGTTATAAAGGCGATTATTTAGTCCTGCCAGTCGCCTGGCGTTGATTTCATCGGCAAGTTTGTTGGTCGTAGTCAGATACACGTAGAAGTCGTGCGGTGGCGGTTCAAATTGGGGCAAGTACCTCTGGTTGAGAAGCTCCAGCGACTCCTCTGTAACCGACCTGTTCCGGATTGCGTTTAACAGCTCAATAAATTGTTCATCGTGCTGCCGGTAGACTCTCTCCAGTTCCACTAATTCCATATCGAAGGAGTTAAATGCTTTTGCGCTGTAGAAGTAAGGCGTCTCATAAAGCGACCTGAAAACTGCATTTTCGCTCCCGGTAATGACCGGCGGCAGCTGGTAGAGGTCACCGACAAAGATCATCTGGATGCCGCCGAAAGGTTTGCCAGGTCGCGGCCCGTTCAGCCGCAGGAAGCTATCCACACAGTCTAGTAAGTCAGCCCTGACCATGGAAATCTCGTCAATGACAATGGCATCCAGCTTCTTGTAGACGTTCTTGGCCTGGTCGCTAAAGTGAACCCTTTTGACCTGGTCAAGGGTTATGCCTGGCTTGAACCTGAAGAAGGAATGAATGGTCTGCCCTTTGACATTGAGGGCGGCAACACCAGTCGGAGCTAGAACCACCACCTTCTTCTTCGTGGTGTGCTGGAAATAGTCCAGTAGTGTCGATTTACCTGTGCCCGCCCGACCTGTGATGAAAATATTCCTACGTGTGTGCTCGATGATATCGAGAGCATGTTTGAACTGGTCGTTCATCTCTATTGGCGGTCGTTTCTGCCTTGGCTCCGACATATACCTGTTCTTGAGAGAATTACTATGTAGTTAAAGTTTACTATTGAATGCTCAAACTTTGCCACATCCATATGACGGGGAATGTAGATACCCACGGGCAAAGCCCGTGGAACTCTGCCCTTCGGGGTAATAGAAAGAATACCGGCTTCATTCAATAGGTCTTTAAAATTTCCTGTAAAACCTGTAATAATGTCCTGGCACGTACGAAAATTTGACAAAGGGGGTTATGAATATGCTATAGTTAATATTGTCCCGAGTAGCCAAGCTGGGATCTGGCAGAAGACTTGGGTCTGGTGAAAGCTGAAAGGTGCAGGTTATAGCCAGCACAAGGTAAGCGGAAAGCCGGGCCGGACGAGAGCTGGTAGGGAAGTGAGGTTACTCGGGGCATTTCATTATCGTCGTCTGAAATAAGCAAAAAACAGGCTGGATACTTATCCCAGCATAAGCCTTCCAAGATAAGAAGCTTTACAAGTGCCCATCATTTTCAAAGGCGTAATCGTCCCACTTTCGCTGACTATATACACTCAACCTGTGGCACAAAGGGATTCAGAATCGGCACGAGTTAGGCTTACTCCTACACAGCCTAACAAGACTCAGGAGGGCTGGGTTTTCTCGGTGTCGGGAGACCCAGTCCTTTTGTTTTGCTTGTCGGTTGTTTGCTAACGTCAGGGTTGTTAGCTGTGACGACTATGCTGTAAACTTGACCAAGAGATGAAGGCAAAAGAGTTGAGGGACCTGGTCATATCCGCATTCGTTCTGGCGCTGGCATTTGGTATTGCCCTTTCCGGTGGCTTTCGTGCCTTTCAGCAAACGGGTGTTCTCGTTCTTGTAGTCGGCATGGCTCTGGGTGCTGTTTCTTTGGGGTTTGTCTTTCACGAGTTGGCTCATCGCCTTGTCGCCAGAAGGTTCAACTGCTTCGCAGAGTATGTGATGTGGCCCATGGGCTTAATGGTCGCATTGGGTTTCTCACTTTTCGGCTTTGTCTTCGCCGCCCCTGGCGCAGTCATGATATACCCCAGAGCAACTACAGGGGGAGCAATCAGCCTGAGCAGAGAGAAGGGCGGGCTCATCTCACTGGCTGGGCCGGTCACCAACATTGGTCTGGCAGTGGTGTTCCTGGTGCTGGATGCTATTCAACCTGTTTTGCTCTTTACCCTGGGAGCATACATTAATACTTGGCTGGCCCTGTTCAATCTGATACCGTTCGGTCCCCTGGATGGCGCAAAGATTTTCAGGTGGAACAAAGGGCTCTGGTTAATCGCGATAGCCGGAGCAGGTGGCTTGTTTGTCACGCAGCGTTTTTTCTTCTAGTCCGGCTTTATTGCACGATCCAAGCAAATGTATAATTAGGGTAACGATGGTCTCAAGTTTCTCATGCTTCTCGACGCTGATTTTCCTTTGCTCGTCGTTGACAGTTTCTCTATATGTACCCTGTTCCCGGTTTATAATTCAATCAATACTCACAAGATTGTCTGAACCGGCTAGCGCGATCAGAGAACTACGGGTCATGACTGTAGCGCACTGGGATAGATACTATCAAGCGAAGTTGCTATCTTCGTATGTTGCTCAAAATTAAACTTTTTGTCTCTAAAGAGCGTCAAACAAGCGTCTACCACCTTGGAGTCGTACAGGCTACCTTTGTTTTGTGATATTTCCTCTAACGCCTTATTTATACCTAGAGCTGCCCGGTAAGGTCGATGAGAGGTCATGGCCTCGACAACATCAGCTACAGCCAATATCCTCGCCTCTATGATGATGTCTTCGCTTGATAGGCCTGAGGGATATCCAGAACCATCCATCCTTTCATGATGTTGAAGCACAATCTGGGCAACCGGCCATGGAAAGTCAATACCCTTGAGTATTTCGTAGCCGAGTAGCGGATGCGCTTTAATCATCATGGATTCGGGCTCAGATAATCCATTGGGATTGGTGAGGATTTCAGCAGGTACACGGACCTTGCCAATATCATGAATGAGTCCAGCCAGACGGAGCCCGCTAATATGCTCCTCAGAGAGACCCAGCTGCCTGGCTATGGCGCAGGCAAGCTGAGTTACCCGTTGCTGATGCCCCGCGGTGTAGGGATCCCTCATCTCGACTATCATGGCCATGGCTTGGATGGCGTGCTCCATGGCTTTTATTAGCCTCTCAGCACCACGCTTGGATTTATCCTGTGCACGTTTTCGCTCGCTGATATCACGAGCTATCGCCAGGATCTCGACAGGTCGTGCCTCAGCATCACGCAGGAAGGTATAGTTAACTTCGACTGGGACTATCGAACCATCCTTGCAAATCAATTCTAACTCTAACGGCCGCGACCTAGCGAGGGTCTTCTGCCCACTATTTTCTATGTCGAGTTCCTCTTTCAGAACCTCCATTGCAAACTTGAATGAAACAGGAGTGAAAACTTCTTTCATGGGCTTGGCCATAGCTTCCTGAACACTATAGCCGAGCATGCGCGTTATAGAGGAACTGATATATGTGGGACGCATGTTCATATCCACGGTCCAAATGACATCTCCAGCCCGCTCAACTAGTAGACGGTAGCGTTCCCCCCTGTCAAACACTGCCCCTTCCACTCGCCTGCGCTTCCGTTTTGACATCGGCAATTTAGTCACCGACTCATCTAGACTTACTTGCTGACAAACTGCGTTTCTGTCTTGTCCTACATTCTTATCTTGCGCTTCTCTATATGATTTGGCCATCACATCCTTTCGCTTAGCCATAGTTCGTATTCACATCGTAGTTCACCAGCGGGAACCTTGCCGCTAGCAGACTCGGAACCGTTGCTCTTATCTAACTGACCTCAGCACATCATTCTAAGCAAACACTCCACTGACTCCATTCCATCCTGAATGTGTCACATAAGGAAAGAGTTGATTCTCGGCATAGGAGAGAAGGTGTTTTTGCCCGTACCAGCTATTCGAGGAGCCCGACAGTTACATGGTAGGTTTTCACATTTGGCTACGTTCATATGTCTTAGCTCTGCATCTACGCTTTCCCTATACGAAACACCTGTTTCCCACAACCGGGACAAACACCTTGAACAGCTGGTCTGTTGTTCCTCAACGTGACCTGTTTAGCAGTCTTTATCTCAACCTTCTTTCTACACTTTAAACAGTAAGCTGTCGCCATAAAATAACTCCTTCTTATTCCAGCCTCCCATTATTGGTAGCACATGAACGAGAGCGCGTCAATAGTACTATAGTACTTAGTAACCCGATCCGTGGATTGTAGAGGTAGTTTCAATCTGAGTCAGATTGGAGGTTAGGGAGCCGGGAATCGCAGGTTATTATGTGGAGGCTTTGCCTCAACGAATAGGAGTATGGCCTATAGACCGTTGAGATAAGAGTAGCGGCTAATATGGTGGTGATCAATTGGTTATTGGAAAACATCTCAGTTTTGGCCAAGTTCTATTGCCTCTGCTAGCGCTCCGGCACCTCGTTCGCTTCGCCCCAACCGGGGCTCCGCTCACGAGGTTTGATCGTCGGAATGGTAGTGGGGCTTGCATTATGCTTTCATAGGAGTCAGAAATGTTGGATAGCAACACGAGCTTTTGTTGCCCGAGCTGCACATTTTGGACAAATGTTAGTCAAAGTATTCTCAAAATGCATCCACGCCTAACATCTGTTATTACAATGCGATACAATAAATTGGAGTGTGGCCTTTCAGACGTAAGAAAACAAAAGGGGAATCACAACACTGTGGTCCTCGATGCCCACATTGTGGGAGTACCAACAGCCGGTTGATAGTTTACCACGGTACCGACCACCCAGATTACGTTAGAACCTGGAGAGGGCAGCGAGCCTTGACCTACAGATGTCTCGATTGTGGCCTAGACTTCTACGCGGAGGAACCTCAGGAAGGAATAACTGACGAGGTAATGGCGGATGATCAAGTAATCGACGATGAGGAAGCGCTGCGTGAGGCTGAAGAAGAACTAGAGAGGCAAATCGAGGAGGATGAACGTCGGAGATATCAATAGTAGCGGCGACTGTTTGATTATTAACAATACGCCCAATTGTAAAGCTTTGAAGCGTGACCTAGCGAATCTCCCAATAGTGCACCTCACTTTGCTGAATCTTGCGCTGTATGAGACGACGCACCCAATTAGCAACGACCTTCCTCGTTTTGGGAATAAGCATTGCAAACCCGGCCAGGTCTGTCACCAGACCAGGTGTAAGCAACAGCAAGCCGCCGATGAGAATTAACGCTCCATGCAAAAGCTCCTCACCTGGTATAACCCCACGCTCAATACTGCTACGGATTCTGGAAAACGTGGCAAGCCCCTGCTTCTTAGCCAGAAAGGCTCCGGTAAGGCCCGTTGCGACTACGATAAGCATGGTATAAAGAATGCCTAACAGTGTTCCTAGGTAAACAAGTATGGCGAGTTCAACAAGCGGCGTAACAACAAATAAGAGAACAAGTTTATATAGCATCTGGCCCTGGTCTGTTTGCGCCCTCTGTACGCTTTAGCCTTTCACCCCTTTCTTCAGTTTGCATAACCTGTCTGAAGTTTTGCAAATCACGTCTTGCCGCATCCTGCACAGCATACTTTACTATCCCTGAAGAGCACAAGCAAGCGCTTTCACTCATTTAAAATGTTACTGAAGGTGGTATGGTTCACTCAAATAAGAATGTTACTGAGGAGGACCATGCCGAGCGACGAAAAGATGAGTATA
>CAYMVL010000015.1:0-47010 GCA_964394145.1 uncultured Dehalococcoidales bacterium
CAGTCACTTGACAAGGATAGAGAGGAGGTTTACAATCGCCTGCAGTTAGAAGTGATATGCTGCAGGATAGTGTAGACCGGCATAGTGATTTGTGCTTCAACCTGAGTGTTGATTCTAGTCGTTGCTGCTTCAATACCAACCCCTGGTACCTTCATACTTATTCGTTTATAGCTTCGGTCGGTTTGGATGTGCTCTAAATCTCAACCTGAGAGGGGAAATGTATTTCATAATTGCGGGCTTAAGTAACACGGGCAGAAGTCTGGCGAAACTCCTTTTTGAAGAGGGACATGAGGTGGTGGCCATAGACTGGAGTGAAGAGCGGTGCAATGAGATGGCCGCCTCTTCTGACGTGATGTATATAACAGGGGATGCCACTAAAAAGTCAGTGCTGGAAGAGGCAGGGGTGGGTAGGGCGGATGCGTTGGTGGCTGTAACTGGTGATGACTCGGACAACCTGATGATCTCCATGCTGGCCAAGGAAATAGGGGCAAAGAGGGTAATTTCGCTGGTGGATGACGCCGTCCACGCTGAAGCTTTCAAACAGGCGGGAATTAGCTGCCTGGTTAAGCCGGATGCTGTGGTAGCCAAGCATATTTCGCGAATGGTGTCGCAGCCCTATGTCAAAGATTTTCTCTCTTTTGAGAGAGCAGAGATCTTTGAAATAGAGTGCGAGGAAGGCATGAAATGTATTGGGAAGAGAATCTCCGATATGGAGGTCAGGAACGGGATCAGAGTCCTCGTGCTGGAGCGGGGAGGCAAATACCTGGATCAAGATGCCAAGATAGAACCTCAAGACTGGCTGACTCTCATTGTGGACCGCGAGTCTACTAAAAAGGGCGTCGAATTCATGAATAGATGGTTCGGCAAAGGATAGGGCTAACCCTCAATATCGTTGGTTCATTTCTCAAATACCTGGCTTTATTCTATATTCCCCCGCTGGTAACTGCCCTTCGTTACGACGAGAACTGGGTAATCTTTCTATATTCCCTACTGATCACTTTAGCTATCGGGCTGTGTTTTGAATTTGGCTTCAAGACAACAAGAGTGATAGAACGTAGCGATGGGTTTACCATCGTCTCTTTCACCTGGTTTCTTATGCCGCTCGTTGCCGTCATTCCCTATCTGTTCCTGGGATGGGATTTCCTTAATGCCTTTTTTGAGTCCATGGCGGGCTTCACTACTACCGGTGCTACCACACTGGAGCTGGTTGAATCAGTTCCCAGGAGTGTGCTTCTGTGGCGTAGCCTTACTCAATGGCTGGGGGGAATGGGGGTGATAGCGCTGTTCATTGCCATCTTACCCAGGCTCGGAGTAGGAGGTTCACAGTTGTTTGACCTTGAGTTTCCGGGCCCGATGGCGGAACGGCTCCGCCCTAGATTTGCAACCACCGCAAGGCTTCTGTGGACAATTTATGTGGCTTTCACCGCTGTTGAGGCAGCGCTACTCCATTTCTGGGCCAAAATTGAACTTTTCGATTCGATTTGCATTTCCCTCTGTACTCTCCCCACGGGGGGGTTCACTCCTACCACAGCCAGTATCGCTGCCTATGCTAATCCTCTGGCTGAATACATCATAATTTTCTTCATGTTGCTGGCAGGCACGAACTTCGTAGTCCATTACCAGCTGTTAAGAGGAAATTTCAGGGTAGTCAAGGATGAAGAATTCAGACTTTATTTGATTCTTCTGGCCTCAGCTACAGTATTACTGGTCGTGTCTCAAGGACCCGGGTCATTCAGAGCCGGGCTGTTTCAGGCGGTCTCAATTATGACCACTACAGGTTTCGTCACCAGCGATTTTGGCACCTGGCATTTTGGCGCCAGAATTGTGCTTCTAGCTCTGATGTTCATCGGGGGTTGTGGTGGCTCCACCGGGGGGGGCATAAAAGTGCTCCGCATTTTAACTCTGTGGAAATACAGCGGTGTGTTGATGAGAAGGGCTCTATCACCGAAAGCGGTGATTCCGGTGAAGTATAACAAAAAAGTACTTCAGGAGGAGGTCATTGGAGATGTAATCTCCTTCTTCTTCTTCTATGCCATTGTGGCGATTATTGCCACCATAATGCTCAGCTTCGTAGGACTCGACTTAGAAACGTCGCTCTCAGCAGTGGCTAGCAGTCTGGGTAATGTAGGACCGGGGCTTGGGGGAGTGGGGCCTGCTTCTAATTTTGCCTGGCTTCCCGCGTCGGCGAAAGGCATTCTGATCGTGTGCATGTGGTTAGGGAGGTTGGAGTTATTCACCGTTTTCATGATATTTTTGCCTCGCTTCTGGAAAAGCTAAGCAAATTACACTGGAACTTCAGGCTGAATTTGGACTATACTTCTGATTCATGGTTAAGGTTGCATTTCAGGGGGAGAAGGGTGCTTTTAGCCAGGATGCTGCCGTAAAGCTTTTTGGGGGAGATATTAGTTTCTTGCCCTGCGTTCGCCTGAAAGATGCTTTTCAAGCAGTGGCGATGGATGAGGTGGGTTTTGCTGTGATTCCTGTGGAGAACTCCCAGGCTGGTAGTATCAACGAGACATACGATTTATTGTTAGCATATTCGCTCAACATATTCGCCGAGGTCATTCTGCGGGTCAGCCATTACCTGATGGCCCTGCCCGGTAACAAGCTGGATGATGTAAGAACGATATATTCCCATCCGCAAGCTCTGGCTCAATGTGAGGAGTTCCTGAGCAAACTGAGTGTTGATATTGTACCCAGTTATGACACAGCCGGCAGCGCCAAAATGATAAGAGAAAGAGAATTGAACCAATGTGCTGCAATAGCCAGCAAGAAGGCTGCCGATATCTATCAACTGGAGGTACTTGCACCCCAGATCGAAGACAATGTCAATAATTACACTAAATTTTTTGCCATCTCGAAACAGAAAGCTGAGCGAGCCGCGAGCAGCAAGACCTCCGTTGTTTTTAGTGCTAGGCATGTGCCTGGTGCGCTGTACAGCATTCTGGGCATCTTTGCCACCAGGAAACTGAACCTCACCAAACTGGAGTCCAGGCCAAGTAGAAGCAAACCATGGGAGTATGTGTTTTACGTTGATTTTGAGGGTCACCAGGACAGCGAGGTTTGTGAGGCAGCAATAAGAGAGCTGCAAAGTGAGGCCACCTTCGTGAAGATACTGGGCTCCTATCCTCAAGCGGAGCAACAATTAACCTGATATTCCGCTGCTGCTCCGGATTAACAGAGGTCAGGATTCTTATTCTGCCGACTACCGTCTCTGCAGGCCTTCGTAACAGAGGGGGGAGACAAGTCTGAAAACGTAAGAAGCCGGAAAGCCAGGTCAGGTAAAATTGGCCTTCAGTCTTACGTATGTGGCAGCTAGACCTTCTGACACAACTTTGGTATCAGACAACACAGGCATGAAGTTAGTATCACCTTGCCATCGTGGGACTATATGAGTGTGAAGGTGTCCTTCTATTCCAGCTCCAGCAACTTTGCCCAAGTTCAAGCCGATATTAAAACCAGCTGGTTTCAATGTCAGTTTCAGCATTTCTACGCCCTTCTTTACCAGCTCGAAGTGTTCGATTATTTGTTCGTGACTTAAGTCCTGCAAATCCGCTGTATGTTGATAAGGGGCTACCATCAAATGCCCGGGGTTATAGGGATAAGCGTTCATGATCAGGAAGTTGTATTGACCGCGATAAAGGATCAGGTTTTGCTGATCGTTGCTTTCTTCAGGTTTTTGGCATAGAATGCAGCGGGGTTCCTTGGGGCAAGCTATATATTCTATTCGCCACGGCGCCCAAATTCGTTCCATTTAACGGGCTTAATATTAACTTGTTTTCGAATGAATTACAACAACATCTTGCGAAGAGTTGTTGTTTTACTATTTGGGGTTACCGAGCAAGTTGACTATTACACTGGCCACAAATAGAATACCGGTGAGGCAGCCATGTTAGAACTTCTGACTCAAAAGTTGACCAGAGTCTTTGATAGGCTTGCTGCTAAGGGCAAGCTTAGTGAAGGAGACATTGATGAGGCTTTGCGCCAGGTGAGGCTGGCGCTTCTCGAAGCAGACGTGAATTTCAGGGTTGTGAAAGAATTTCTGTCTCGGGCAAAGGAGCGTGCTCTCGGAAGCGAGGTGTCGCGCAGTCTGACGCCTGCCCAGCAGATTATCAAGATTGTCGACGAAGAGCTGGTTGTCATTTTGGGGAAAGAGCCGAGTTATCTGGTTGCAGCTTCTCATGCGCCGTCGGTCGCCTTGCTGGTGGGCTTGCAGGGGTCGGGCAAAACTACCACAGCAGTGAAGTTGGCCGCTCACCTCAAGCACACAGGTCAGAGGCCTTTGCTGATAGCTGCGGATGTTCGGCGTCCTGCCGCTGTGGAACAAATCAAATTGCTGGGCGAACAACAAGAGATACCAGTATATTCCGAGGACAATAAGGTGAAGCCAGCTGTAATTTGCCAGCATGGCCTGAAGAAAGCTCAAGAAGCAGGTTTAACCTGGGTTATAGTGGATACTCAGGGACGCTTACATATTGATGAAGCCATGATGACGGAATTGGCTGATATTAGAGCTGCGTTGAAGCCTTCAGAGGTCTTGCTTGCGGTAGATGCCATGACAGGTCAAGACGCAGTAAGAGTAGCTGAGGAATTCCACAATCGTATCGGGCTTACCGGTCTTATTCTGACAAAGATGGATGGCGATGCCAGAGGTGGAGCTGCTCTGTCCATTAGATTTGTTACCGGCGTGCCGATAAAGTTTATGGGCACGGGCGAAAAAATGGACGCTTTAGAACCTTTCTATCCCGATAGGTTAGCATCTCGCGTTCTTGGCATGGGAGACATGCTTACTCTCATTGAAAAGGCCGAGAAGTCCTTTGACCGGGAGCAGACAGAAAAATTTGAAAAGAAAATGAGCACCACTGGTTTTGACCTCGAGGACCTTCTGGAGCAGATGCGCCAGATTCACAAGATGGGCTCTCTGGGTCAGCTAGTGGAAATGCTGCCAGGCTTTTCCAGAGCTGCCTCTCATTTGAGCGAGCAAGAAGGGGAGGAAAGATTAAAGTTGATGCAAGCAATCATCTTTTCTATGACTGCTGAAGAGCGCCACAATCCCTCCATCATAAACGGTAGCCGGCGCCGACGCATTGCTCTGGGGAGCGGAACCACACCCAGGGATGTTAATCAGCTGCTTAACCAGTTTCAGCAGGTACAGAAACTCACAAGGTCGCTGGGCAAGGGCAAATTTCATAACATGATGAACCTGCCTATGCGGGGTTTCCCAAGGGCCTAGTCTAAATAGTCCCTGAGTTTTCGGCTATGCGAAGGGTGCCGTAGTTTACGCAGAGCCTTGCCCTCGATTTGGCGTATCCTTTCACGAGTCACATTGAATTCCTTGCCCACCTCTTCCAGCGTTCTAGTATGTCCGTCTTTAAGGCCAAATCTGAGCTGCAACACCTTCTTCTCTCGCTCGGTGAGATCATCAAGCACCCTGTCGATTTGTTCTTTGAGTAACTGGTTTGAGGCGGCTTCCGTTGGTGCCAGGCTGCCCTGGTCTTCCACAAAATCTCCCAGGCGACTGTCCGCTTCTTCTCCAACAGGCGTTTCGAGTGATACTGGCTCATGATGGAACAGGTCCATTATCTCCTCTACCCTCTCTCCAGTTATGTTGAGATACCTTCCAATCTCCTCGTGAGTCGGTTCACGGCCGTATTCTTGCGTTAAGCGCCGTATAGTTCGTAAGAGCTTGTTAATCGTTTCCACCATATGCACCGGTATACGGATTGTGCGGGATTGGTCAGCTATGGCTCGAGTGATTCCCTGTCTGATCCACCAGGTAGCATAAGTACTGAATTTGTAACCTTTTCTGTGTTGAAACTTGTCCACAGCTCGGATGAGCCCAATATTCCCTTCCTGCATGAGGTCAAGAAGTGACATGCCATGCCCGATATATTTCTTGGCTATGCTAACTACGAGGCGTAAGTTTGCCTCTGTCAGTTTCTTTGCCGATTCTTTGGCTTCGTGCCTTACCTTTTCAAAATGGGCTCTAAATTGAGCATCACGAGAATTAAGCAGTGAGAGGAATTCGCTATCAGCCAGAAGGCATCTCAATTTCTGCCACGAAGCCTCATTTCCGATAAGGGACAGCGATTCCGGAGGTAGAAGGCTACTGTTTAGAGAAACACTCACTATGCTTTCTTCAACTGCAGCAGCCTCTTTACCTATCGTTTCAGCGGTTGAAGTTACTAGTGCGGGGTCTACAACATTGTCGATGGCAGCCCGGAATTTCTGATTTGTGATTGTCTCTATGAAACTGCCCCGGGTATCAATGCCCAAACGTTCTACGATAGTCTCGGCAAGAGGGGAAGCCTTAGACAACTTTGAAAGCAGGCAAACGACTATGTCAGTTGCTGAAGGAAATTTCTTGTATTTCTTGACGTATGTATCTTCAATCCTCTCCAAGTATCTGCCCTGCTCTATCTTGCCGGATAAGATTCTCTCTTCCGCGGCTTTCAGAAGTGGCACCCTACCTATTTCCTGAAGGTACATGCGAGCCGAGTCGTCAATTATTTCGTGCTCTGCTAAGACTATTTCAGGTTTGATCTCTTCGGGTAAGGGCTCGCCGGTCTCTTCAGATTTATCCGCAACTTCGTCCTCGTCACCGGAGAGATCTTCTACTAATTCCTCATCGTTATCCAGACCGGCGCTGTCACTCTTGCTTAAATTTGTCATTTAATTTCTTTTGCCCTCTTAAACATGATTTCCTTAAGCTGTTGACTGGTATCTATGCCAGTCTCTTCTAGTTTGGCAAGCTCGGCATCTATTCCCTCTTCTTCCCTGGTAGCATGTAATACCAGCTCTCTGCCTGCCTCTAATTTCCTTGATCGCCTTTCTTGCAACCGAAGAATACAATCGTTTAACACACGTTGCCGCGCTGAGCTATCTTGCTCAATGATTGGCTTATCAAATAAATAGTTTAGTTGTTCTAATAGATTAGCGTCAAGTTCATTCCAGGGGGGAAGAACATCTCGGCAGCTTTGCCATTTGGAAAAGAGTTCGCGGTTCTCAGTGCACTCAAAGTGTTCCGGCGACAGTTGTTGAGCCAGCTGGCGAAGCTCTGGATATCGGAATAACAAGGCCAGACAGTACTCCTCGATCGGGTTAGACACAAGCTGGCGAGTAAGACGGGGTTCTGCTCCTGGTTCAGGAGGGCGCAGTATTCTTCGAGTGCTCATGTGTCTTCTTAAAGCGGCTTTCAAGTCGGCTTGGTCGAGTTTCAGTTCACGCGCAAGTCTTGTGAGGTAGTGAGACCGCTGTACAGGGTCTTCTATCTCGGCAAATACGGGGGCCAGCTTCTCTACCACCAAAGATTTGCCTCTGGCTTTGTTAATGTCAACCTTTGCTATCATATTACTGATGATGAAGTCCAAAATAGGTATCGCCTGCTCCACCAAGTTTTGCCACGCGGTAAGGTCTTCGTTTATCAGTTCATCCGGGTCCTTGCCCAGAGGTAGACAGAGCACGTTTATCTGCGCATCAAGCGTGTTTGCAAGGATCACCTTCTGGGCCAACACGGGAGAGGGTTCTTCTCCTTTATGCATAGAACGGGCTGATTCATTTGAATACGGGAGCATTTCTGCTCTTTTCTTGTCCAATGAGTGATACAGAACCTCTCGGCCTCGCAAAGTGGCTTCCTGGCCAGCAGTGTCGGCATCAAGTGCCAGTGTTATATTCTTAGTTAACCTCTTGATAATTTCAACTTGCTTCTCAGTTAAGGAAGTCCCCATTGAGGCGACGACATTCCGGCAGCCGTTCTTATGAGCAGCAATAACATCCATATAGCCTTCCACAACTATTACTAAATTCTTCTCTCTGATGGCAGCTCGAGCCTTATCGATGCCATACAAGGCAGAGCTCTTATCAAAAAGCGGCGTTTGTGGTGAGTTGAGATACTTGGGCAGGGAATCGTCAAGTGCTCTGGCTCCGAAGCCGATAACACGACCATCTATATTAGATATAGGAAAGATTAGTTTGTTACGAAATCGATCGTAACTGCTCTTATCCTCTCTTTCCACTATGAGACCAGACTGAAGGAGTGCTTTTTCATCGTACCTCTTGCTTACCAAGTATCTTTTGATCGTTTCCCAAGCGTCTGGGCTAAAGCCCAGACGAAATTCTGCCATAGTTTCAGTATTCACCTTCCTCTTATTGAGGTAGTCTCTAGCCACTTCACCAACCTTTGTGGTCTTTAATAAATGATGGTAATATTGGGCCGCCGACTCGTTAATCTGGAATAGAGGCTCTTTCTCCTTATCCTCAGCCCCGGCTGAGCTTCGTGGCGTAGCTAAAGTTATGCCTGCTCTTCGGGCCAGTAGCTGGAGGGCCTGCCCGAAATCAAGTCCTTCCTTCTTCATAATGAACGAAAAGACATCACCGCCAGTGCTGCAGGCACCAAAACAATGCCACGTTTGTTGCTCCGGAAACACAAAGAATGAGGGGTGCTTTTCAGTATGGAAGGGACATAATCCTTTGAAGGTACGACCTGCTTTTTGCAGAGAGACATACTCAGACACGAGCTCCACAATATCTACCTTCTGCTTTATCTCTGCTATTATGCTCATCGGGATATTTCTTCGGCCAATCTTAAGGCGTATTGGTCTGTCATTCCAGCGATGTAATCAAGGACTTTCCGTTCTGTACCGTCAGGTAAAGAGATGAGCTCTTGAGGTAATTCGTCTTCGTGTTTCACAAAATGGGAATATAACAGCCGCAGTGCTCGTCTTGCCTGCGTTGCTTCTTCTCTAAGCAGACTGGGTTTATATATCTTGTCAAATAGAAATTGCCGAAGGGCATTGGCTGCCTCGAGAACGTCCGGGCTGAGACAAATAGTTGATTTTGCTGTGCCGGCATCACTGTTAATGCCTGCCCAGGAGCAGCTCACAATGTCACAAACGAGAGTATTAATTCGTTGCGAGTTTGTTGGACCCAGAGCCACTGTGACCATGTGAGGCAGGTCACTCGCAGTAATGGCGTTGGCTCTTATGGCGTCTTCGACATCGTGGTTGATGTAGGCTATTATATCTGCCATCTTGCACACCTGAGCCTCTAAGGTGCCAACATTTCCCCATCCTGCTCCCAGTATGTCTACCTGCCCTTTAGAATGCCTGAGAATGCCGTCTCTCACTTCCCAGGTGAGATTGAGCCCTCGGCCCTCGCTCTCTAGCAAATCAACCACTCTTAAGCTTTGCTCGTTATGTTTGAAACCACTAGGATGAAGCTCATTCAGCACCTGCTCACCTATATGTCCGAAAGGTGTATGTCCTAAATCATGCCCCAGGGAAATAGCCTCAGTCAGGTCCTCGTTAAGCTTTAGCGCTCTAGCTATAGTCCTGGCAATTTGGGACACTTCCAGGGTATGAGTCAGCCTGGTCACGTAATGATCGCCTAGGGGAGCGATAAAAACCTGTGTCTTGTGCTTCAATCTGCGAAAAGACTTGCAGTGGATAATACGGTCCCTATCGCGTTGAAAGCACGTTCTTATAGGGCACGCTTCCTCCCACCTTAACCTACCACGACTAAGTCTGCTCTTGGTGGCATATGGAGAAAGCCTTTCTTCTCTCTCCTCTGTTTGCTGCCGTATATTAAGCTCATCGATCATCAATTCTCTGCTATCTTTATCCGGCAATCTTAGCAGGGGGCATTTACTCTTGCCTCTACGCTGGCGATGATCTCTCTAGTCTTATCTATCATATCTGGGCTTACCGATATGGATGTAATACCGCACCTGACCAACTTCTCAGTGACCTCCGGGTAAAAGGAAGGAGCCTGTCCGCAAATGGAAGAAGTAGCACCCTTATCTCTACACGCAGTGACAAGCATCTTCATGGCTTGCATCACTGCCTCGTTCCTTTCATCGAATATGTCTGCCAGATTAGAGTTGTCTCTATCTATGCCCAGTATGAGCTGGGTGAGATCGTTGGAGCCAACGGATATCCCGTCTATCCCCGCCGCGAGGAATTCGTCAATAAGGAGGACATTTGAAGGTACCTCTGCCATCATCCAAAGTTTAAAATCAGAGGAGCGCTTGAGTCCTTCGGCCTCGAGTATTTCCTTAATTTGTGCCATCTCGTGGGGTAGCCTCACGAAAGGAATCATAACCCACAGGTTATTATGTCTTTCCCGGACCTTCTTAATAGCTGCGATTTCCAGCTTGAAAACATCAAGCTCACGAATGTAGCGTGAACAGCCTCTATAACCAAGCATGGGATTTTCTTCCAGCTGCTCAAAGTCTTCCCCCCCCTTAAGATTTCTATATTCGTTGGTCTTGAAGTCGCTAGTCCTGTAGACTACAGGACGGGGGTAGAAAGCTCTGGCAAACACGTCTACGCCTTGAGACAGCTGGTCAATGAATTTAGCTTCGCGTTTTTCCTGAATCAGGAAGCGGGGGTGTTCCCCGATGTGAGCAATAATGAATTCTGCGCGGAGTAAACCAACGCCATCAACATCTCTTGCGGCTACTCTATCTGCTAGTTCAGGCTGGGCCAGATTGACATAAACCTTCGTCTTGGTCGTAAATCTTCTTCTCATGCTGGCGCTGCGCACGGGTACTTTTTCTCCGGCCAATCTGCCTCGATAGACGCGCCCACGTGAGCCATCCACCGTTATTTCCTGGCCATTCTTAAGGATTTGAGTGCCTTTCTCAGTGCCCACCACACAGGGGATGCCTAACTCACGGCTGATAATAGCAGCATGGGAAGTCTTGCCGCCCTTATCGGTAACAATAGCCGATGCACGCTTCATCGCGGGAACAAAATCGGGTGATGTCATCTCAGCTACCAGGGCATCGCCCTGCTTGACCTTTTCTAATTGCGTAGCATCGTGGACAATTCTGGCAATGCCTGAAGCTATTCCCAGGCTAGCACCTTCCCCAGTCAGCAACGGTTCGGCTTTGATTTCAGCAAATGTTTCCTTGACTCTGAGGGTGGTGACCGGACGACTCTGGACAATAAAGAAGCTATCATCGTGGCTTGCCCATTCGATATCTTGAGGAAACTCATACAAATCCTCTAAACTCTTGCCTAACTTAGCTAGAGCGATAATATCTTCATCAGACAGCTTCTGCTCAGACTGTTTTGCCTCAGGTATAGAGGCTTTGATGTTGCTTTCCTCTGATACGCGAGCCTCTGGATTCTTAATGATTTGCCACTCCTGCTTAGCTATCTGTTTATCAATAATAGTGAGACTCGTCTTGTCCACTGTGTATGAATCAGGAGTTACTTCTCCGGAAACGATAGCTTCACCAAGTCCGTAGACTGCCTCGATGACGATCTTGTCTCTCTCGCTGGTCACAGGTTCTACGGTGAACATGACCCCGGAACTCTGTGATTGCACCATCTCTTGAACTGGAACCGCTAGTCCTACCTTAAAATGGTCGAATCCCTGTTGCTGCCGGTAGAATATAGCCCGCGGTTCGAATAACGAGGCCCAGCACTCTTGTATTGCCGTCAGCAATTGACTCTCTCCCTGAATGTTAAGAAAAGTTCTTTGTTGGCCAGCGAAGGAGGCCTCAGGCAAGTCTTCAGCGGTTGCCGAGCTACGTACGGCTACCAGTGGTTCACCCAGCTTCTTATAAGCTTGCCTGACTTCATAGGTTATCTGTTCAGGTATGGCTGAGCGGGAAATCATCAGTTTTAACTCGTCGCTAACTCTTTGAAGCTGCTGACTATTCTCAGGGTCAAGAGGCTCAAGTAGCTGTCGCATCCTCTGCCTAAGGTGTGCCTCCTTCAAGAAATGGAAATACGCCTTTGAGGTAACAATGAATCCCGGCGGCACTGGAATACCAGCACGCGTCAGCTCAGCCAGATTTGCTCCCTTGCCACCAGCCAGGGCGATGTCTTTTTTGCAGAGCTCGTCAAACCAGGCGATAAACTGTAAGTCCTTTGCCAATTCTTCCCCCTGTATATAAATCTTTATGGCTAACTATGAATTATAGCATATTAATAGCACATTCAAGATGATTAAAGGGAAAAAACACTAGTTGCCGCACAGGTAATATTATGTTCCCTCTAGCCCGACCAATAGGGTAGCCCAGAGCCTCAATGTCCACCTCTGGCCTTGAGGTCTTGTTGTTATACATTCTAGCATAGCCTAAGACGGCGTCGTGGGCCACGGCGATTATGAAACATCTCTTGAGATTATTACAATAGATAACAATAGCATCGACGTGAAAGAAAGAAGGCCCTCCCTTAAAATAACGAATTGCCGCTGATCTTGACGTTCTGTATGGGGCTACCGGATCATAGCAGGTGACCCATCCTGGGCGTAGCCTCTAGATGTTGGTCAAGGCTGAAATATTTAGTATCGCCGAGTGTTCCAATTGGGATGGCTCTTTGTTTTAGTATTTAAGGCGGAGTCGTAATAAGCAACTTGACATTGTAGTGTAGAACCAAGGAGAGTACAGCTATCAATCCAGAGCCATGATGTTCTTCACGTACCGCTGATAACCCTGAAGTCTGACGCCATAGAGGGTTTTTGAGCTAGTATTTGCGAAACACGAAAGCAGTTGGTTCAAAGCACTGACTCATAATCCAAACCTCTTATAACAGGTTTGACATTCAGGAGGGAAGGGGAATTCTTCTGAGATACGTGCTATCTCTTTAATTAACTCCGCATCCATTATTTCGCTCGTATCTTTAACATTGTTTGCGATCCAATCCATGTCAGTAAAGCTAGCAGGTCGGATATCATCTCTCTTATCCGATTGGAGGAAGAAATATGATGGAGAATAGGCATGGAGAATTCCACGTTGCTGAAACGCTTTTCGCCTCGCCATGAAGTAAGTCAGAAAACGCTGATAGTTGCTCTCCTGCAATAAATCGCCAAAATCCGCGTAGTTGATATTCCCAATGACGAAGTTGCTACAATCATACTGTTTCCCTTCAAAGATGCGTCGACACTGCCCTGACATTGGGAGGCTCAGGTAAACGCACGGCGACAAATTTCCTTGCCAGGACACATAAACGGTTTCTAGGGGCAAAGCTTCACAGCTAACTAGGTCATGCCGAGCCGTAATAGGGTAGTCTTTGAACGGAATTCGTAGCCTTTCAGCAACTTCTTTTGCTTGTCTGACTATCTCTTCGTACTCATCGAGGACTCGGCTATCACCGAAAGCCTTTATTGAATCATCAGCCCATTTTGCCAGATAGTCAAGGTTTGTTGCCACCACCCTGTCCACCCCAAGTTCAGCCGCAAGTTCTACCAAGCCTGTAAGTTCATGCATGTTGGGTTTCATCTTGATGAAGAGCAGGGCCACCTCCGGTGTAGCCCGCTTTGCCCTCCGTTTTTCCCCTACCAATCGCCTGATGTTTTCAATGACTTGGTTAAACTGGGAACCCGGACGTATTTTCTGGTAGATGCTGGCAGAGGCACCATCGAGAGAGACTCCAATGACGTCCACTAGCTCTATTAGCTTTGCTCTGGCACTCTCATCAATTAAGGTACCATTGGTGGTGAATCCCACTTTATGCCCTCTCTTTTTTACTACGGCAACCATATCCCAGAACCTGGGATGGACCAGAGGCTCTCCCCATCCACTCATATAGACCATATCAGGAAGACCCAAGGATCTACTGAGTCTCTCAAATGTCTGCCAGTCCATATCCCCATCTTGCCATCTAGTGCGGAATGCAGTTCGGGGACACATAACGCAACCTGGCAGGTTACAGCGAGAGGTGACTTCGACCTGCAGCGTCTTAATCCCCTTGCTATGTTGAGCGAAGAACCTTCCTAGAAACTTGGCCAGTTGCAATTCTTATATCACCACATCTAGCATTAGTTCGTATGAGTCAGGGTTGGTGGCACCAATATTAAAAAGCCGCTAATAGTAGCCTGTACATTCTATTCAGAACCACTTCCGCAATATCCCTCTAATGCTTTCAATGAATAAGTCTCGGCTTCCCTGCGTTATCTCAACTCCTTAAACAGTTGTGGAAGAGAGACGCTTGTCATTCCGCCGGGCACCTGTGTGGCCGAATTTCTGGGTCTAGCCTCAACAGATACGCCTGCATGGCCTCCCATTAGCACGGGGCATATTTCGCCCTTGTTATCCGCTGCCGCTCTACGGTAAGGCCTGACTGATGGAAACAAATATTCCTGCGTTGATTTTTGGGAACACACTTTCACTCTACCAGTCGGTTCGCTAGTATTTAGCGCCTATATCTGAAAAGCACACGAGCACACGCGATCGTATGCCCTAACACGATTGGATTCAGCTAAATAGTTACGAATCTGCCAATTGCAAATACCATGATAAGAGCAACAACCCCAACCATGATAGCCGCAAAGAATCCGACGTAGAATGGCTTAATCCCCAATCCTTTCATAGCTTTAAAAGATGTAGATAACCCAACTCCTGCCATAGCAGTCGCTAAGACATATCCTGACCATTGGTTTATAATCTGGTGGACATTTATCCAATTCTCGCTTCCCCATAAGCCAAAGGCCATGCCACTGGCTTGTATCCCAGCATCGCCAACTGAGCGGAGGGCAGCCATTACCAGGAAACCAAGTATGAAGAGGGGAAAGAGGTTGATGATTCTCCTGCCCCAGCTTACCCTGTTGGTCTGTAGAGTATTAGCGCGCCTGCCATAGATGAAGGCCATGAAAGGAATGACAAAAGCCATCATAATATTTCTTACCAGCTTGGTAATTGTAGCTATATCAAGAACCGAGGGATAAGTTGTTATAGCAAAGGTCTGGTCATATATTAGACCGGATGCTGCAACTTGAGCTGTCTCATGGATCGCAGTGCCAAGAAATAGCCCGATCATTGTAATGTTACCATCGTAGACCACATGCATTATGAAAGGATATGCAACCAGGGCAATGAGCCCAAAAATGGTAATGTTGGCTACCGCGTAAGTGGTCTCTTCCTCCTTAGCTTCAATCCCTGGGGCTGCAGCAACAATTGCTGATGCACCGCATATGCTGCTACCAACCGCAATTAGCGTTGCAAGCCTGTCCGGTATTTTTATCAGCCTGCTAAAATAAATAGTAATCAGTAACCCAGCTAATATAACCGTAATTATTATAGGGATACCCCATGCACCAATCTTGATCGCATCGATGAAACTTAAACGTATGCCCATCATGATAATGCCCAGTCTCAGGACTTTTCTTATGCAGAAGCCAATCCCGGGAGTGAATATGGGTGGTATCTTAACTAGATTGCGTAGCAATATACCTACGATCATGACCACCAGTATGGAACTGATCAGTCCCTTAAATCCTAGCGCGCTATTGATAATGTCAGTCAAGAAGGTGACGAATGCCACCAAAGCTGCAGCAAGAGCAACCCCAGGTATTATTCCAGGTATTTCTTCTACTGTGCATCCTAGAATAAGATTCTCTAGCCTATTGGGCTGACGAGCTGGCTTGCTGGGTTTCCCGCTTTCACTCATTCTAAGGCTCCAAACGTGTAATCTATGATCTGCTTGCCATGGCGAGGCCAGTCACTTAGTCGTTACTGAGGGCAATTTGAGTTCGGGCACGGGTGGATAGTCAAGCATGGTAGCAAATCATCGTGGCTAATTCTATTCCTCTTGCTACTGCTAAATCAAGGCTGAGTGGTAAGCCAGCACAGTCAATCGAATGCTCTCATCCAGATAAACGGGGGCACATATATGATTGGTGAGAGTGTGTTGACATGGAAGAAAGTCGAAATTGACAAATAAAAATACTGGTGCTATACTTATTGCTTTGCGTTATGTGCAGCAATTTTCCTCTATCCCTATTAGATCAAAGAACCTCTAGTTTAATGCCCTGAACGTAATAATTTCATTCTGTAAAGGAAGTATTATGGCTGTTTCTGCAATATCCACACACGACTTAGTGAAATCCTTTGCTAAATTACCTGAGCCCATAGAGATATCTGGTCTCATACAAGTCCAGCTCAATTCCTTCCGCTGGTTTCAAGAAGAAGGCCTCAAAGAGCTATTTGAGGACATCTCCCCAATCCAAGATTATACTAATGCTGGATTAGAACTACGTTTCGTTGATTACGAGTTTCGAGAGCCACGGCACTCGCCTACGGAGTGTATTGAACGAGGCACAACATATTCTGCTCCTCTTTATGCTTCTGTTCAACTGGTAGTCAAGCAGACCGGTGAGATCAAGCAACAGCAATTGTATTTCAGTGATTTCCCTTTGATGACAGCGACGGGTACTTTTATCATTTCTGGAACCGAAAGAGTAATAGTGAACCAGCTCACTCACTTTCCGGGTGTCTATTTCAGTCTGGCAACGGAACCGACTACTGGTCGCGAGTTGGCCCTTGCCAAGCTTATCGCTGAACACGGAGCATGGCTTGATTTTGACACCTCCAGCCGAGATGTAATTTCAGTCAAACTGGCAGGTAAAAGGAAGATACCCGTCACCACCCTGCTCCGCGCAGTCGGTTTCGAGGGCAATGATGAGTTACTGAGACTTTTTGAAGATGTGGACAACTCATCCGGACATGATTTTATTCGCTCAACTATGGAGCGAGATTCTTCAATTAAAAACAGGACGGATGCTTTGCTTGACATTTATAGGAAGCTATCTTCAAGTGAAGCTCATAGCCTTGCTAGTGCCCAGACGTTATTGAACAACTTCCTGTTTAATCCCAGACGCTATAGCTTGGGTAAAGTTGGTCGCTACAAGCTCAACAAGAAGCTGGGTCTGAACATTCCTTGGGATCATACTGGTTTGACTCCCGAAGACTTAGTACAAATAGTCCGTCGTATTATTCTAATCAATAACGGAATAGAGGTTCCCGATGACATCGACCATTTGGGTAATCGCCGAGCGCAAGCAGTAGGATTTCTGATACAGAAGCAACTTCGTATCGGCTTACTTAGATTGGAGAGAGCTATTAAAGAACGCATGAGTATTCTTGGTAATGAGGTAGTCACTCCTGTCGCTTTGATTAACACTCGCCTTATAGTAGCTGCCATAAGGGAGTTTTTTAGCAGGTCTCAGCTATCTCAATTCATGGACCAAACTAATCCCCTGGCCGAGCTAACCCACAAGCGTCGTCTTTCTGCAATGGGCCCCGGTGGGCTATCTAGAGAGCGGGCTGGATTTGAGGTTCGAGATGTACATCATTCTCACTATGGCAGGATTTGCCCCTTAGAGACACCGGAAGGGCCCAACATCGGTCTAATTGGTTCTCTAGCCACTTATGCCAAGGTTAATGAGTATGGCTTCATAGAAACTCCCTATCGCAGGATCTTACATGAAGTTCCTAACGTTATGGAACAGCTATTAGGCAGGACAACTCGAGGGGACATTATGGATGATGAAGGTAATCTTTTAGCTAAGGCGGGGACAGTAATCACAAAGCAGGTTGCTCAGAGACTATCTTCTCTCGTCACTCAAGATATTAAGATAGTGCCCTTCATCTCTGACCAAGTCTCTTATTTGACAGCCGATGAAGAAATGCAGTACAGCATTGCCCAAGCGAATGCCCCAATCAATAAGAGAAGTGAATTCGTTGAGGACAAAATTGAAGTTAAGGAAGGTAGCAGGTATTTCAAGAAATCAATAGACGAAGTAGACTTCATAGATGTTTCGCCAAAACAGATATTTAGCGTATCCGCCTGCCTCATTCCATTTCTCGAGCACGATGATGCTAATCGTGCTCTGATGGGCTGTAATATGCAGCGGCAAGCGGTGCCATTGTTGCGTCCCAAATCTCCGGTGGTGTCTACTGGCATGGAGAGCGAAATAGCCAAGCACAGCGGGCAGATGCTATACGCTCCCTATGATGGGATAGTGAACTCAGTAACCAGCTCGCAAATCGTAATCCAAAATGAGGAAGGTGAAGAGCAGGCATATGAGCTAAGCAAATTCCTAAGGGCTAATCAAGGCACCTGTATTAATCAACACCCCACAGTAAGCAAGGGTGATAGGGTAAGAAAGGGGCAACTGTTGGTAGATAGTTCTTCAATGGATAATGGGGAACTTGCCCTGGGGCAAAATGTCATTTGTGCCTTCATGAGCTGGCAAGGGTATAACTTTGAGGATGCTATCATTATCAGTAAGAGGCTGGTTAAGGATGATATCTACAGTTCCATACACATTGAGAAGTATAAGACGGAGGCACGCGACACTAAGCTGGGTTCTGAGGAGATTACTGCAGACATACCTGGCGTGAGTGAAGACAGTCTCTCTGCGCTTGACGAGACAGGTATCATACGTATTGGGGCTGAGGTAAGACCAGATGATATTTTGGTCGGGAAGATCACCCCCAAGGGAGAAACAGAACCTTCAGCGGAGGAAAAATTGCTACGAGCAATTTTTGGCGAGAAAACACGTGAAGTGAAGGACAGCTCTCTTAGAATGCCGTCTGGAGAGTGGGGAAGAGTGATTAATGTCAAGGTGCTCTCCCGAGAGAACCATGATGAACTGCCTATCGGGGTGAATAAGCTTGTACAAGTTTGGGTCGCCCAGCTACGCAAAATCTCAATCGGAGATAAAATGTCAGGGAGGCATGGTAACAAAGGCATTATTTCAATTATATTGCCTGAAGAAGACATGCCATTCTTGCCAGATGGAACACCTGTAGATGTTATTCTCAATCCGCTTGGGGTCCCATCCCGTATGAATATCGGGCAGGTTTTGGAGGCTCATTTAGGTTGGGCAGCGCACGTCCTAGGTTTCAAGGCAATTAATCCAGTTTTTGATGGGGCTGATTCTACCGATATTGAGGATGCTTTGGCTAGAGCATGGATGGCTTGGGAGGCGGGTGCGGTTAATCTGAACTCCGGAAACTCGGCTAACGTGGCAACTGATATGAATAAGCTCGGGGAATGGCTTTCTGAACATGGTTTTGATATCACAGAGGTGATGGACGATAAGCGTAAGGGCGTAGCGAGAAGAGCTTCCCTGTGTCTGTGGCTTGAGGGCTTGGGCATAAATGCTCAGGATCTAAGCGACAGGGACTTGGAACAAATTGTACAGGAGGTCTATCAAAACAGAAGGATTTATCCCCCCATTTTTGGCAAGATTGAACTTCGAGACGGAAGAACTGGCGAACTGTTTGATCAGCCTGTGACTGTGGGCGAGGTGTATATGATGAAGCTAATTCATCTTGTCGGAGATAAGGTACATGCTCGTTCCACTGGCCCGTATTCGCTTATCACACAGCAGCCTTTGGGAGGTAGAGCTCAGTTTGGAGGTCAGAGATTTGGAGAGATGGAGGTCTGGGCATTAGAAGCCTATGGCGCAGCTCATACACTCCAAGAAATGCTCACAATAAAGTCAGATGATGTAATGGGTCGAGCCAAAGCATATGAAGCTGTTGTTAAAGGCGAGGATATCCGTCAGCTCGGTGTGCCGGAATCATCCAAAGTGTTATTTATGGAGCTACGTAGCTTAGGTTTCGCTATCGAGATGCTCAGCGCAGAAGAGGAAGCTTAACCACTAGCGCACTGCTAGCAAAGACGAAAGCTAGAATGCAACGCAAGTTTTTGAAGGAGAATAATGTCACAATTTAATGGAATCCAGGCCCTTCGAATAAGTCTCGCTTCTCCAGAACAAATAAGGAGTTGGTCTCATGGTGAAGTGACCAAAGCGGAGACCATAAATTATCGTACTTTAAAACCGGAGAGAGATGGGCTGTTCTGCGAAAGAATTTTTGGCCCAACCAAAGACTATGAATGCGCCTGTGGGAAATACAAAAAGATGAGGTACAAGGGTCTTGTTTGTGACAAATGTGGGGTTGAAGTAGCTCATTCTAGTGTACGCAGAGAGCGTCTTGGTCATATAGAGCTTGCTGCGCCAGTCACCCATATATGGTTTGTGAAATTGGTGCCCAGTCGTCTTGGGCTTCTACTGGGCCTGTCTCCACGAAATTTGGAGAGCGTCATCTATTTTGCCCGATATATTGTGACATCAGTTGACGAGGAATCCAGACGGAAGAAAATAGTCCAACTGGAGGAAGAAATTACTCAAAAGATTGCAGAGCAAGAGGAATATACGAATCTCAGGGCTCGTGAGCTGCAATCTAAAGCTGAGGCAGGGGAAGAGAATGCGATAGCAGAAGTGAACCAACTGCGTGCTAAATTTGCAGAAAAAAAAGCAGAATTTGAGGAAGAGCTGAAACAAAAGAGAGACGAGCTAGCAAGTATTCGGCAATTTAAGTTGCTCGGTGAGGAGGAATACAGGGAGCTTAAGGATAGATATAGGGATATTTTTGAGGCAGGGATGGGTGCTGAAGCCATTCTCGAAATCTTGAAAGGAATAGATGTCGATAGTTTACATAAAGAACTTCTTGAGCAGATTGGGAGCGCCTCAGGTGAACAATATAAGAAGGTCAGTAAGCGGCTGCAATTAGTCGAAGCTCTGAAGCTTAGTGGAAATAAGCCTGAATGGATGGTTTTGACCGTTCTTCCCGTGTTACCCCCAGCCCTTCGCCCTGTAGTTCAATTGGACGGTGGCCGTTTCGTCATTAGCGACCTCAATGACCTCTATAGGCGCGTTATCAATCGTAACAATCGTCTGCGTCGTCTTATCCGCCTAGGTGCGCCACAAGTGATTATCCGAAACGAGAAGCGCATGCTACAGGAAGCTGTAGATGCCCTTATCGATAACGGGCGAAGAGGACGTGTAGTCACCACTGCCCAGAATCACGCCCTGAAATCTCTCGCAGATGTTTTAAAGGGTAAGCAAGGCCGCTTCCGCCAGAATCTCTTGGGCAAGCGTGTGGATTACAGTGGTCGCTCTGTTATCGTAGTTGGCCCCAAGCTCAAGTTCCATCAATGTGGCTTGCCTCGAAATGTGGCCCTAGAATTGTTTAAGCCTTTCGTTATGCACAAGCTTCTGAGCAGAGGTTATGCCAATAACCTAAAGAGTGCACGACGCCAAGTGGAAAAGGCCAGGCCTGAGGTTTGGGATGCACTTGACGAGGTAGTCAAGGAACGCCCCGTACTGCTTAATCGTGCCCCTACATTACATCGCCTGAGTATACAAGCCTTTGAACCTGTCTTGATCGATGGTGACGCTTTTCAGCTTCATCCCTTGGCTTGCACCGCTTTTAATGCTGATTTTGATGGTGACCAGATGGCGGTCCATGTGCCATTGTCCAAGGCAGCAGTGAAAGAGGCTAGAGAATATATGTTTAGCCCGCATAATATGCTGTTACCAAGTTGCGGGGAGCCAGTAGTTGCCCCTACTCTGGATATGGTTCTAGGTTGCTACTATCTTACCAGGACTAAGCCTGGAGCCAAAGGTGAAGGGAAACGTTTCAGTAGCATGGACGAGGCAAGGTTGGCTCACGAACTTGGTGTGATCGAACTTGGTGCTGAAATTGAAGTGCGAGATTCTTCACTTGGCTCAGAAAGAGAGAAAATGAAGACCACGGTGGGCCGGATTCTATTCAACGATGCTTTGCCTCGGCAACTTCGTTACTATAACAAGACAATGGATAAGGATAGCTTGAGGTCACTGGTATCTCATAGTATCAGTCTATTGGGTAATGAGACTACAGCTGCTGTTCTTGATAACCTTAAGGAGTTAGGTTTCTATTATGCAACAAAGTCAGGTATCTCTATTTCCATGAATGATATCGAAGAGCCTCCGACCAGGCCTAGTCTACTCAGAGAGGCTGAAAAGCAATCGAGCCTTTTTGCAAGTCAATTTAGCCGCGGGCTCATCACTGAAGATGAAAGGTACGAGAACACTGTCCGGGTGTGGATGGAGGCTACCGACAAAATCAGTCATGCTCTATCACAGTCATTAGATCCTTATGGCGGAATCTACATGATGGCTACTTCAGGAGCTAGGGGCAATCTCTCGCAAATCAGGCAGATGGCAGGCATACGTGGGCTAATGACCGACCCTTCTGGGAGGATAATAGACTTTCCTATCAAGTCAAGCTTCCGTGATGGATTATCAGCCATGGAGTATTTCATTTCAACTCATGGTGCTCGTAAGGGGCTAGCAGATACTGCCTTGAGGACATCGGATAGCGGCTATCTCACGAGACGCCTTGTCGATATATCTCAAGATGTAATCGTAACGGAAGTTGATTGTGGCACTACCGAAGGAGTCTGGATATCGAGGGTGGCTGAGGATAGTACATTACCTCCATTCAGCGAGCGGATTATTGGGTATTTTGCAGCAAGTAAAATCATCGACCCGCACAGCGGAGAAGTCATAGCTGATCGTAATGAAGAAATCAACGAACAAAAGGTAAAGAGAATTATCGATTCAGGAATAGCCCAGGTGCATATTAGAGCACCTCTTACTTGTCACTCTCGATTTGGCATCTGTCAGTATTGCTACGGCCGGGAATTAGCTACGAGACAGCCAGTGAGACTTGGGACCGCTGTCGGAATCATTGCTGCGCAGAGCATTGGGGAACCAGGAACTCAGCTCACTCTGCGTACCTTCCACACAGGGGGAGTGGTTGGGCTCGATATTACTACTGGCTTGCCACGAGTAGAAGAACTCTTTGAAGCTAGGATACCAAAAGGCCGCGCTATTATTTCTGAGATAGATGGTACTGTGGAGATAACCCGTACTGACTTGGCAACTGAAGTCAAAATCGTTAGTTCTGAATTCTATCTAGATGAATACCAATTACCTGCAGGAGCAACCCTCATAGTCGATGATGGGGAGGTGGTTAGTGTAGGTACGACTCTGTTTTCGCTGCCAGAGGGGACAGATACTGCATTACCAGCGATAGCTGACGAACAATCTGCTGTAGCTAGAGTCGCAGGTCAAGTCGTCATGGGGGATGACAATCGCATTTTCATCAAATATGAGGAAAGAGAAGAGAGGGAGTGTAGCATTCCACACGGCGCGCGTTTGCTTGTTCAGACTGGAGATAAGGTGAAAGCAGGTCAGAAAATTACCGAAGGCATCATTGACCCGCATGATATCTTGAATGTTTTAGGCAAAGAAGCGGTGCAGCAATATTTGATTGATGAAGTACAGAAGGTATACCGCTCTCAGGGAGTGAGTATACATGATAAGCACATCGCTGTCATTATTCGTCAGATGTTAAGCAGAGTAAGAATTGTCTCCTCAGGTGACACGGCACTCTTGCCAGGTGCGCTGGTCAACCGGTTTGACTACGAAGCTGCAAATGCTGGGATACTGGCTGAGGGGGGCGAGCCAGCAACAGCACAAACCGTTATTCTGGGCATAACTAGGGCCAGCTTAAGTAAAGACAACTGGTTGGCTGCTGCTTCTTTTCAAGAGACTGGGCGGGTCCTCGTTGATGCTGCTCTTGAAGGCAGAGTAGACAAGCTTCTTGGGCTTAAGGAAAACGTTATTCTTGGCAAGCTTATACCATCTCGATCGTTGGTTGATGAAGAGGTTGAGACTTCAAGCTTACAATCTGGGATCGAGAGTTCTTCTGTGGAGTAATGAAGAGACAGACATGCGTATTGTTTCAGGAAAGCCGACAGTTGAGGATAGCTCTATTGAGTCTAATCTTCGCCCTAAATGTCTTGACGAGTTTGTCGGCCAGGAGAGAGTTAAGGAAAATTTACAAATAGCTATCTCGGCTGCTCAAAGAAGGCATGAACCATTAGACCATGTGATTCTTTATGGCGCGCCTGGTTTAGGAAAGACTACTCTAGCCTACATCATTGCTGCTGAGATGGGGGTTAGCATTAGAGTTAGCTCAGGACCAGCGATAGAACGTGCTGGAGACTTAGCAGCGATTCTTACAAACCTACATGAAGGTGATCTGCTTTTTATTGATGAGATTCATAGGCTTAGCCACACTGTAGAAGAAAAGCTATACCCTGCCATGGAGGATTTTGTTTTTGACATCTTTTTAGGGAAAGGCCCGGCAGCCAGAAGTCTGCGACTAAACTTACCCCGCTTTACTTTGGTCGGGGCTACAACCCGTCTTGCTTTAATCAGCCCTCCGCTCCGTGACAGATTCGGAGTGACTTATCACCTTGATTTCTATAATGAGGCAGCTATACAGAAGATTCTCAGCAGATCCGCAGCTATACTTAAAGTGCCAGTAGAAATTGAAGGTCTTGTTGAAATTGCTCAGCGTGCTAGGGGCACACCCCGAGTAGCGAATCGCCTCTTGAAACGTATAAGAGACTTTGCTCAGGTGATGGCAAACGGAGTGGTCACGAAAGAAGCAGCTCTGGAAGGGCTTTCAAAACTGGAGATAGATTCTGTGGGTTTGGATGACATAGACCATAGGGTGTTACGCACAATAATTAACAAATTTGATGGTGGTCCCGTAGGGCTAGAGACCATCGCTGCTTCCATTAGCGAAGACGCTGATACCATCATGGATGTTTACGAGCCGTATCTACTTCAGTTGGCCTTCTTAGACCGAACGTCTCGAGGCAGAATAGCTACTAAGCTTGCTTATGAACACTTGGGACTACCTTACAAAAAGGATGCTCAACCCCAGGCTAGTTTGTGGACTCAGAACCAAACTTAATCCTTGTGTATTTATATCCCCTACCCTGAATCCAGCTTGGAATGAAGAGAGCAACCAGGGACAAGACCAACAATAGCCAACCCCAGACTGGAATTGTTCCTGCGTTTACCACAGCTACCGAGACTGAAATTGCAGTAGGAGGAACGAGCAAGCCAATAATTTTGTACCTGCGGGGCTTGATACGGATAAACGTAATAGTTGCTGCAGCTAAAACGAGAAAACTAGTGACTATCCACGGAATCTTTGTCTGCAAGCCAACCATCCATATGTCATTCATTAATAAGAACTGATTCCCTACGCCTAGCGATAACAACCAACTGAATATCACGGGAATAGGAGCTAGCATCAGTGAAGTGTATAGCCAGTCTCGTCTAGCAGTCTGTATCACTATATAAACAATAATGGCTAGAGCTAGAGGTATATAGATAAGAGCAGCCACTACCCAACCCCAACCCTGAGGAAGGAAAACTAGTAACATGCCCGTGACCATTACCGGCAGTAGGTAATATCCCAGCCACGGAAAGAGCCATATCGGCTTACCTTTAAGCCAACCGTAAACTGCTAATGCAACGATTGTCGCCATTGAAGTTGATAAACAGAAGATATTTTGCCAATAGTACGAAGCGAAGAGCAAAGCTACCATAAAGTGAGGCAAAGCAGTGAACAGCGCTTCCTGCCAGTTGCCCTGTGCATATGTGTCGTAGACCTGTTCAGCAACTAGCTCTGGAGGGCCAAACACTTGCGTGGCAATTCTATCTGCTTCTTCTTTGCTAACCCCTTTATCTTCTAGCTCTTGGCTTCTATCTTGTAGGTGTGTATAGAGTTCTCGTGCCACGTCATCTTTGATAGCCGAGTCGATATTGAGGGAAGCCCTGAAGTCATTCAAATAACGGCTTATACTATTTCTCATACTGGTACTGACCGTGGTACTAAATCGGTTCCAGCTGTGTAATAGCTGTAACTGCGGCTGAAAAATCGTGCCATATAGCCAGCCTGTTAGCTAACGCCTGCTGTCCCTCCTTAGTTATGTAATAGTACCGCCTTTGTTGCCCATTAGTTAGCGTTTGCCATTTGCCCTTGATCAGTTTGTCTTTCTCTAGGCGATGGAGAGCGGGGTAAAGTGTGCCTTCCTTAAATTGAAAATACCCGTCACTTCTTTTCTCCAGCTCTTTTACAATTTGGTAACCATATGTAGGCCGGGAATTAATCAGGCAAAGCAGCAAAGAGTCAGTGTTTCCCTTAAGCAACTCACGCCCATAATTCATCTCTCACACCTCTCTGGCACCGTATTCCTTCTTATTCTAAAATAACACTCTCTGATTCGATTGTCAATGTGCTGTGGTGGCTGACTATATAGGCAACAATAGCCTGTGAGTCTTGGCAAGTTCCTTGTCAATATACTCTATGGGGAACAGATAGCCAGGCGGCTGGTGCATATGGTTAAAGTTATACTCTACAAGCCATTCAGTTAGTCGGAGGTTAAGCTTTTCAGGATCCAAGAACAGATTGGAGTTGTAGGCCCATTCATACTCTAGAGTCTCGTCAAATCTTTCTATCTCCTGGCTATCCCGTGGTGTCTTGACTCTGGAAGACCATCTTTGAATACCCAATTTTACAATAGTCCTTTGAGACTCCGGGGGATACCCACTTTCATTATGCATCTGCAAGTTTTATACGGGCTGACCGACAAGGTAGCGAAGGCGATGAAGAAAATTTGCTGCAGACCTTGGCCTATTATTTTTGTACATCCGCGCGTGGTCTAACTTAGTGGCATGATCTGCCCCGGTCAAGAACGGTCGGCCTCATTACTTATAACAGTATGGGAACCAAGTTAAATTCGGGTTCTGCTGTCCTTCCGGTATCGGGTTCCCCTGACTCTAGCACAACTACTCCGATAGCTACTACATGGATCGAGTTAAATATCTGGACTGGGGTGAGATAGACCTCCTACTATTTCAGTGTCCGCCATAACCTCTCCATGAATAGTCTATCGTTGTAGCTTCCTTTGCCATCCATGATGAGGGCGGCGCCGGCGTTTCTTTTCTGGGACTGGTCATCATTGCAAATGCAGACCGCGCCTTCGTCAGGCTCTCTCTTCCATTTGCATGCTTGGCCGGGATAAACCTCGTAGTGACTGGCCAGTTCGGCTATTGCCTCTTCGACCCTGAGGGCCTAAAAGGCTAATCTGGCCTTGAATGATGGGCTATGCTTCTTTCTGTTCTTCGTTACGTTCTGCTTCTCCTGTTGCTCTCTATTTTAAGCAGGAGAACGCGCTCTTGGCTACCTGCCTAAATTCTAAAGACCACCTGAGGTCTGGCGGTACAAGCAATATGTAGTATAATGCTCTACTTGGTTGGAATTACATGGTTTCGATCTAACCAGGTAAGGTATAATCTTGCGCAGAGTCGATAGTCAGAGGCGAATAGAAAGAGATACTATGATAGGCGCGAAATTACCAGAACGCATCAACAGGCTTGACGAGCTCGCTAACAACCTGTGGTGGAGCTGGCACGAGGAAGCGCGGACTCTGTTCCGTGCGCTCGATTATCCCCTCTGGAGAAAGACAGCCCATAACCCTGTCAAGCAGTTACACGAAGTCAGTTATGATACCCTCCAGGCAGCTGCTAAAGATTTAGCTTTCCTAGATTTGTATGAGTCCGTTATATCCAAATTTGACGCCGATATGTTATCCTCAAATACCTCGTTCACCAGAGAGTACGGCAGCTTATTGCAGGGGCCTATAGCCTATTTTTCCATGGAGTTCGCCATCCATAACTCGCTGCCCATCTATGCCGGCGGCTTAGGTGTCCTATCAGGTGATGTTTGTAAGGAGGCAAGCGACATGGGCCTGCCACTCGCAGCGGTTGGATTCATGTACCCTGAAGGTTACTTCCATCAGCATATCTCTGCAGACGGCTGGCAGGAGGAAATCTACAGACGGCTGGACTTCAGAGAGGCGCCCATAAATCCAATAAATCCGGTACCTGGATCGATTTCACCTACGCCAGTGGCGGAAGTCACATTAGAGGATACCCCATTACACATTGGCGTGTGGCAGGTTCGTGTAGGCCGAGTCAATTTATACCTCCTGTGCTCTAATATTGAACAGAATGCGCCGCAAGACCGCGAGCTATGTGCCCATCTTTATACCGCCGACGCAGAACAGCGAATTCGACAGGAGGTCGTGCTTGGAATTGGCGGAGTGCGTGTCCTGCGAGCGCTAAGCATAGAGCCAGCTATCTGGCATGCCAACGAAGGGCACAGCGCCTTCATGATGTTGGAGCGTGCTAGGGAAGAGGTAGAAGGTGGATTGCGGTTAAGTGATGCTTTGCAGAAAGTGGCCGCGACTACGGTTTTTACTACGCACACACCAGTTCCGGGGGGACACGACGTTTTTCCCGTAGAGCTAGTAGAGAAATACCTTAGTGGCTACTGGCAGTCTCTAGGAATGAAAAGAGAATCATTTCTGGAACTAGGACAACAAGATGGTCTGAATAGGAGAACTTTTAACATGACCGTGCTTGCTCTAAAGATGTCCCAGCATCGTAATGGGGTGAGCCAACTCCATGGTGAGGTCAGCCGAAGGATGTGGCATAGTCTATGGCCTGAAATTCCTGTAGATGAAGTACCTATTTCATATGTTACCAACGGTATTCATGTGCCCACATGGATAGCTCCAGAACTTGGTCGATTGTACGAAAAGTACCTTGGTCAGGATTGGATTAAAATACATGATGATGTCAGCCTGTGGGAGTGCTTAGTCAACATTCCGGATGAGGAACTCTGGGCTGTTAGGCAGTCGCTGAAGCGCAAGCTTTTTGGTGCTATGTGTGATCGGGCTCGACAATACTACTCTGTCGAACCTGAGTGTAGTGCCCGCCAGGTGCTCGCGATGGGGGCCTTGCTTGACCCCGAAGTGCTGACTATTGGGTTCGTTCGTCGTTTCACCGAGTACAAACGACCAACCTTGATCTTCCGAGATATGGGGCGGCTAAAACGAATTATTAACAACCAGTGGCACCCTGTACAAATCGTCTTTGCCGGTAAATCTCACCCGGCTGATTTTCCATCCAAGCATCTTCTCCATGAGGTGTATACCTTAGCTACGGGCCGTGAATTTCAAGGAAGGATAGCTTTTGTCGAGGACTATGATATGCATATGGCACGCTATCTGGTTCAGGGAATAGATACGTGGCTCAATACGCCGCATCGTTTGCAGGAGGCCTGTGGTAGCAGTGGCATGAAAGCTTCACTAAACGGCGTACTCCATTTGAGCATTCGTGACGGATGGTGGCATGAAGGCTACAATGGCACCAATGGTTGGGCTATCGGCGCTGACCGCGATGCAGTCAGTCCAGGGAAAGAAGATGAATTGGATGCAGAAGAGCTCTACCGGCTTTTGGAAGAAGAGATTATACCTCTATACTATGACCGCGACCGCGGTGGTGTACCCCATGGTTGGATTCATATGGTCAAGGAAGCAATCCGTTCCGTTGTGCCCTTCTATAGCACGCGCCGAATGCTCAAGGAGTATACAGAGAAGATGTATCGCACGGCTGCCCAGTCTACTTTGGGATTGGAAGAACATTAGGTGCTGATCAGGAGAGCCACCGGAAATGTGCATAATATGTCAGAAATCCTGAGCTCACTTTTCATACGAGATATTTCCAGTCTCTCGCCGGTAAAAATGTTGCGCCAGTGCTTAGGTACGCGGTCGGGTAATAGCAGCAGATCGTTTGTCCAAACGCTCTGACCAAGTGGGATAGCCCCAACGGGAACTATCCTGGTCAGTACTCTGGGGACTACTATTAGGGCCCACCTATGCTGCCCGTGTCGTGCAAATGCACACACGTGTTCTTGTTTCTGCCCAAGAATCTGGAGGGGGATATATTCTCCGTCCTGAAATACTTCGCTATGCGACCTGCGCACATTTAATGCCTTATAAGTCACGTAAAGCTTCACGCGCCCATCCTGCCACGAGTCCAACATTCCTTGGACGTAAGGTTGCAGCTTTGGCAGGTCCGGCCGGGCCAGTTCTGCCAGTAGCTTCACACGTCTCTTGAAGTCAACCTTGCGTCGGTTGTCAGGATCGACGAGGCTAAAATCCCACAGCTCCGTTCCTTGATAGAAATCCGGCACACCTGGAGAGCTAATCTTAAGCAACAACTGTGCTAAGGAGCTAAAGGCTCCGTAGTATGCTATTTGCTTCTCAAGTATTAAGAAATCTTCTAGAAAATGATTCTCTTTGCTGCCATCTAATACAGACTCCAGAAATGAAATAAAGGCACTCTCGTACTCTAAATTAGGCGACAACCAGCTAGTCGAGGTTTTCGCTTCCCTTACCGCCTTTACCACGAACTTTTTCAGCCTCTCCTGGAACTCGGCCAGCTCTTTTTCATAGAGAGGCCAGGCACCGAGCATAGTCTGGTAGAGTAGTATTTCCATGTTGGGTTCAGGCACAGGTAGCCCTTTGACCAGTCGTTTTTTCACTTTGTTCCAGTGCAGCCATTGGGTCAGATGTTCTTTCCATGCCTCAGGAATCTCTGAGAGCACGTTAAGCCGCGCTCGTACATCCTCGCTCATCTTTGTATCGTGCGTTGAGGAGGTGTTGAATGTGTGCGGATAGGTCTTCTGTCGTGTCAGGACACGTCGGTGGAAATCGTCCACAGATAAGTTCGGTGAACTTGATTCAACCCCAACCTCGTTGAGTGAGATCAATCGATTGTAGCAATATAGGGCCGTATCCTCGAGCCCTTTAGCCATTACAGCCCCGCTGAACTGCTGCCATCGTAACACAAATTGAAACCATGTCTTCTTCTGTTCAGAAGATAGTCTAGAGGGAAAGTTGAGAGTGAGAATACTCTTCAGAAAATCCAGGGTGGCGCTGTCCACACTTGGGTTGCACCGCCGGGCTTGCTCTACGGCGCGTTTCAAGTAGAATCGGTCTCTGGGAGTCACTGTGAAAGTCCTAGTGTAAGTCCTGTAGACGGGCAAGCAGCCCGTCACATCAGTGAGGGCTTCATTCAATTCTTGATAAGATAAATTAGCGGCAAGAACATACTGCTGAGCCAGACAGGCCAAATGCCGCGTCAGCGCACTCATTTCAGAAGGGAACAATTCCTCCATGACCTGCTTCTTCTTCTGGTAGACGATGTTATCAAAGTCAGCTTGTGAGCCTATCAATTGATGGTAAATCTCACCCAGCGTCTGCAGGCCGCTGGCTTCTACAAGAACTGCGTTAACTATATCAATGAAGTCATATCCGGTAGTTCCGAAGACGGGCCATTCTGGCGACAGCACCTCATCGGAAGTCAGGATTTTCTCGACGATAATATAGAAGCGGCGAGTGCTTCCCCCTTTTTGTTTCGGCATGATATGTTGCTGCAAGCGCAAAAGGTACTGCAACGGGTCATTGAGGCCATCCATATGGTCAATCCTTAAACCGGAGACTTTTCGCTGTCGCACGAGATCAAGAATAAGAGAGTGGGTAAACCTGAATACCTGTGATTTTTCAACCCTGACTCCAATCAAGTCATTGATGTCGAAGAAACGCCGATAGTTGAGATGCCTGTAGGCCGTCTTCCAATATTCCAACTGATAGACTTGCTGCTCCAGCAGATTGTGCATCAGCTCGAAGTCTCTTGACTGCTGCGTCTTACTATTAAAGAGAACGATGTTCTGCACTAAAGCACTCATAATCTCAGATGCTCTCTTAAGAATACCTAGAAAAGATTCCTTTACTGCTTGCCTATCATGGTACTGCCTAGCCGCTTCTGTGTCACATAGAGAGGTAACGGGTGGTAAATTTTCAATAGCTACCTTGACTTGATTCAACTCCTGAGAATACCGATGAAGCTCAGGGTTCATCTCGTCTAGATTATTAAGGCAACAGGCTATAACAAGGCGATAGGATCTAACATCCAATGGCAGCCGGAAACCCTCATATTCGACGCAGAATCCACTATTATCCAAGCTCAGAAGGAGTTCTTGATTCCTCAGAGCCTTCTCGTAAGGACGGTTCAAGATAGGCAAGAGAATCCTATTATTGAAAGCACCCCATTCTATATCAAATAATCTGGCGTAGGGGGAGCAGAGGCCGTTCTCTAGAACGTCTGTCCACCAGATGCTCTCAGGACTAGCTGCCATGTGATTGGGAACAATATCAAGGAGCAACCCCATCTTATGCTTGCTAAGTCTCTGCACCAGAGCATCGAATACCATTCCTGTGCCAAGCTCCGGGTTTAGGCATGTTGGGTCAGTTACATCATAACCGTGTTGGCTGCCCTTGCGCGCTTTCAAGATAGGCGAGGCATAGAGATCAGTAATACCTAATCGATATAGGTAAGGTACTAGGTCAATTGCATCTTCGAAGCGAAACTGGCTGTTAAACTGAAGCCTGTAAGTAGCAGCTGGGATCTTTAATTCCGGCATCTAATTAATCTAACCGGATGCAGAGTTCTTCGCCTAGAGAGGTAAACTCGCTAAGCCACTCCCGAGCTGCCTCTCCTTGCTCTCCACTTATTTGCAGCCTGCGGTAAGTCGATTCGAGCGTCTTATGATACAGATTCTGCACTTTCCATAGGTCTACTCGGAATGGCAATGTGCGTAACATTTGTACGGCAGCCAATAGCTTCTTGAGAGATTCAATATTCTCAGGCGTGCTGACCAGACTTGCCATCATGCCTTCTAATGTGTGCTGTAAAAGATAACTCAACCCCTCAGTATCAAGCTGGACGTTCCACCTACGTGTTTCATCGAGAATGCTGGCAATGCGTTCTGGATCCAGGCTATCACCAGAGACTGCCTTCCGCAATTCACTGTTTAGGATAAACTCAGCGGCTGTCTGAAAGCTCCTTGGAATCGGGTTACCCAAGTCGGAGAGGAAGCGCATAGGTGGATAGTACCGCTCATATACCTGATGGTATGCCGCTTCAATTCCTGACAGAGCTGACTCCAGAATACTATCTAAGACCTTTCGCTGTTCATCGAGAAAGAGATTCTTAATAGAGTAAGTCGAAGTCCCAAAATGTTTGTCCAGCAGCCGAATAACCTCGGGAAAATCAGCACCTGAGAAGGTCTGGGTTAGCTCGTGAAGCATGGCCTGGTAGTCTTTTTCTTCCTTATACTCACCAACAGCGGCATTTACATTGTGGTCGCCGAGATGCAAAACTCCAAAACTAAGTCTCGCCAACTCCCTGGTTATATCAGACGTGACCTCCACTCTTCCTACTGCCAGCCTTGGTTTGCCGGCGGCGGCGACATGATAATCATCTATACTGATACCGTAACAGTATATCCTGGCTTGCCCGCAGTACTGTTCAAATAAGGAACTAACGGCGAAGTGGGCAGCGACCTTGGTTAGATCCACTTCAGCTGGTTTGACGAACCTCTCGTAAATGCGCCGACCATTGCCATATTCAGGAATATTGCTTTTAGCTAGCTCAAGGCGTTCCAGAAACTGGGACTCAACGTCGCCTCCAAATAGATCCCGTGCTAGCTGAATAACTCTCCCTGCATATTGAATAACCTGCACTGTCTCAATACCTGACAGTTCGTCAAAAAACCAGCCACAACTAGTATACATAAGCATAGCATTGCGCTGGAGTTCTAATAGCTTAAGCACGGTTACCGTTTCTGATTCACTCAGCTGACGGGTACAGTTCCACTCAAAAAAGCTCTGGATATTCTCTCTGGAACGGTCAAGAACCACTTCAATGTAGTCATCACGGGCGGCCCAAGGATCCTTCAAAAATGTGCCTGCCATTTCTGCGTACTTTGGAACTAGATAATCGCGGAGGCAGTCAAATGCCTCACGTAAAGGGGCACGCCAAGCTTGATTCCATTTCGGGTCTCTGCCACCATTGCATCCACAGTCGCTCTGCCATCGCTCAATGCCATGACTGCAACTCCATGAAGTGTTTTCAATAATCTCAACTTCATATATGGGCGGATGCTTTTCCAGATATTCGCCATAATTTGTGATTCGTGCTAGCTGCGCCGTCTCGATATGATGAAGAGCAAAAGCCAATGCCATTTCACCGAAGCGATGATGGTGGCCATAGGTTTCTCCATCGGTCGCGATGTTGACCAGTTGAGGGTACTGGGCTTCTTCTGAAAAAGCATCCACAAGGCGGCATGCGAAGTTGTCACCGCTTTTGAGCAGGTCCTCAAAAGCAACACTGCGGGCGATAGTATCGTCATAGAAGAATATATTCAACTTTCGACGCGACGGCAGTGTGATCTCATAAGCCATTCTGGTATCGATAGCGGCATTACGGGTATCATTCCAACCATCAGTGTCAATCTTTCTCACTCGGCTGGCTTGATGGGGTGCCAGGATGGTGAACTTGATGCCTAGTTCCGCCAGGACATCCAGAGTCTCAAGGTCTACAGCCGTTTCAGGTAGCCACATTCCTTCGGGTTTTCGTCCGAAGCTATGTTCAAAGGAGCGAATTGCCCAGATTACCTGTGTATATCTATCTCGCTGATTAGCTAGTGGCATAATAACATGGTTATAGGGTTGAGCCAGCGCTGAGCCATGTCCGGAGAACGTATGCTGAGCCTCACGGTCAGCTTCTACAATAGCTTGATAGACATCAGGCGTATTCTTCTCCATCCATGTAAGAAGCGTCGGGCCGAAATCGAAACTAATCTTGCTGTAATTGTTTACTATATGAGTGATGCAGCCTTCCTTGTCCAGAATGCGTGAGGCAGCATTCGTGGCATAGCACTCTGCTGCCACCCTCTCGTTCCAGTCATGGTAAGGATACGCCGAATCCTGAGTCTCGATATGCTCCAGCCAGGCATTTTCCCGCGGTGGTTGATAGAAGTGACCATGAATACAAATATAACGCTCCATCTAAGTCTCCTTGATAAACATTACGAATGCCCAAGGCCTGAGGGTGATACAGAGTTGCCTCGTCAAGTCAAGTTGCTGAGGCACGATACTCCCTTTCCCATACCACCGCTGCTCTGATGAATCCAAGCATTTTCCCCAGTATCCGACAGGGAAGGGCAGGATAGTCTGAATCTCTGCATCATTGAAGCTAAAAACAATGCCCACTCGGCTACTTCCCCTCCAGCGACTGAGAAATAATAATCTGTGCTCTTCTCTAGCTTCTACATCCATAGTATCCTTGCTGGGGTAAGCCAAAGCCGGGATTCTTTTACGAAGCTGAATTAGCTCTTTGTAGAACTCAAGCAAGACGCGATGGTGCGTTTCCATACGCAAATTATGATTTAGCTTGGCGCTGGAAAAAGTCACTTCATCTTCCGGATTACATAGTCGCCCGTGCCACAAAGTATCCCCTAGCTCCTTCTTTCGTCCCAGACGCGTAGCTTCAACGACTGCCGGATCGGAGTGGCTGACAAAATAAGGAAAGGGAGTCATCTCCCCATATTCCTCCCCCATGAAGAGTAGAGGAACGAATGGTGATAGCAGTAAGACGCCAGCCGCTAGCTTGAGCGCGTCAAAAGGCACCAGCTGACTCAGACGCTCGCTATTCTGCCGGTTGCCAACTTGGTCATGATTCTGGGCGAAGACAACTAGCCTATAGGCTGGAATATCGCTAGACGAAGCGCCATGATTCCTCTGATGATAGCTGGAGTACTGCCCGGAATAAACAAAACCCTCATGAAATGCCTTGGCCAGATGTTGAAGCTTGCCGAAGTCCTGGTAATAACCAGTCTTCTCATTGGTCAACAGCACATGAAGTGAGTGATGAAAATCATCGTTCCATTGTGCATCAATACCGTAGCCTCCTTGGTCACGCGGCTCTATAAGGCGACTGTCGTTTGCCGCACTTTCACCAATGAGGTATGCCTTTCGTTTCAGTTTCTTCACCTGCTTGTGGAACCTCACGGACAGCTCCTCTAGAAAGGGATAGGAGGAAATGTCCAGTATGGCATGCAGCGCGTCGAGTCGGAGAGCATCGATATGAAACTCGGTGAGCCAGTAGATAGCGTTCTCAATGAAAAACCGGCGTACATCATTACTGAGGGGGCCATCAAAGTTAAGCGCCTCTCCCCATGGCGTCTTGTAGCGGTCAGTAAAGTATGGACCAAAATCAGCGACGTAATTGCCTTCAGGCCCAAGGTGGTTGTAAACGACATCCAAAATTACGGCCAGCCTCTTTTGGTGACAAATGTTGACCAAGCGTTTCAATCCCTCCGGTCCACCATAGGAATCTTGCACAGCAAAGGGGTATGCACCGTCATATCCCCAGTTGCGGTTCCCGGAGAACTGAGCGACGGGCATGAGTTCCACCGCTGTAATACCCAATTCCTTTAGCTCCTCAAGATAGGGAAGAATAGCGTCAAAGGTGCCTTTCTGGGTGAAAGTACCCACATGCAGTTCGTAAATAATATAATTTTCGAAAATTAGTCCGTGCCAATCTTGGTCCTCCCAGTGAAATTGCGTGTCCACCACTTGAGATGGGCCATGAACCCCCATAGGCTGGAAACGCGATGCTGGATCAGGACGTTCTTTCTCTGAATCCAAGAGGTAGAAGTATAAAGAACCTGGTGCCATGCCCCTAACGGTTGCTTGATAGTATCCCCGGGTCTTTCTCCGTAATGGCACAAGTAATTCATTGGGCGACACAATATGCACATCTACCGTCTTAACAGTAGGTGCCCATACGATGACTTGGCACCGGCTGTCGCCCAAATAGGTAGCACCAACATAACTTTCCCTGCTCACAATTTACATCACCTGCTTCTGAAACATATGACTGCCAATGGCGGCACAGTAATCTTTATCGAATAAGGGCGTCCATGCCATGGCATCTCGTCTGATTGGATAGTCTCGGGATTACCCTGGCCACTCCCGCCATACTCCGTGCTGTCACCGTTAAGGACTTGCCGCCATGACCCGCGTCGTGGGACGCCAACCCTATACTGCAAGTGAGTCATCGGAGTGAAGTTGCAGACAATAGCTAAAATATCATCCGTTGACTTTCCCTTGCGGATGAAGGTGATGATGCTTTGTAAAGCATCACTCGCATCGACCCATTCGAAGCCTGCCGCATCGCAGTCCAATTCGTGAAGCGCAGGCTCTGTTTGGTAAACCTGGTTCAATGCCTCGACCCACTTCCGCATCTGGGCATGCCTCTCATAGTCGAGCAAATGCCAATCTAGGCTGCCATCATGATCCCACTCTCGCCACTGGCCGAACTCTGCCCCCATGAACAGCAGCTTCTTTCCCGGCTGGGTATACATATATCCCAGAAGGAGCCTCAAATTGGCGAACTTTTGCCAATCGTCGCCCGGCATCTTTCCCAGGAGTGAGCCTTTCCCATGAACGACCTCATCATGGGAGAGGGGCAAAACAAAGTTTTCATTGAAGGCGTAGAGCATGCGAAAGGTCAAATTGTTGTGGTGGTATTTTCTATATATAGGGTCGCGACCTATATATTGTAGGGTATCATGCATCCAGCCCATGTCCCACTTCATACCGAAACCCAGACCACCCACGTATGTTGGTCGTGACACCATAGGCCATGCAGTGGATTCTTCGGCTATGGTTTGCACATCAGGATAGTTTTTGTAAACTTCCTCATTAAGTTTTCTCAAAAAGTCAATGGCTTCAAGGTTTTCACGGCCACCATACTTGTTGGGAATCCATTCACCTTGCTTCCGTGAGTAGTCTAGATAAAGCATTGAAGCTACGGCGTCTAGACGCAGGCCATCAGCGTGATACTTATCCAGCCAGAAGAGCGCGCTACTTATAAGGAAGCTGCGTACTTCAGACCGTCCATAATTGAATATATAGCTAGTCCAGTCAGGATGGAACCCCTTCTTGGAGTGGGCATGCTCGTACAAGTGCGTCCCGTCGAAGAAGCCCAGACCATGCTCATCGGTAGGAAAGTGGGATGGCACCCAGTCCAGTATTACGCCGATTCCACGCTGATGTAGATGGTCAATCAGGTGCATAAATTCCTGAGGATTGCCATAGCGACTACTGGGTGCGAAGTAACCCGTTATTTGATATCCCCAGGAGCCAAAGAAAGGGTGCTCCATGACAGGTAGAAACTCGACGTGAGTAAATCCCAGTTGCTGGACGTAGTCGGCAAGTCTAGACGCAAACTCATGGTAGGAAAGGGAGCGATAACCTTCTTGAAATACCCTTGCCCAAGAACCCAGATGTACCTCATAAATAGCAATTGGTGCATTTAGCGCGTTGCATTGCTGTCGGTTCTCCATCCACTTCTGGTCTCCCCAAGTATATTCAAGATCCCAGACTATAGAAGCAGTCTTAGGAGCTACTTCATTATAGGTAGCTAAGGGGTCGGCCTTATCTGTTTTATAGCCTCTATAACGTGAAGCGAGATGGTATTTGTAAAGAGCACCTTTGTCTATCCCCGGGATAAATCCCTCCCAGACTCCTGACTGCCCACGTGGCTGCAAAGGGTGGCTTAATTTGTTCCAGTTGTTGAAGTTGCCGGTAACAGAAACCTGTTTGGCATTCGGTGCCCATACTGCAAAATATGTTCCTACTTGCCCGTTGACAGTCAGCGGATGTGCTCCCAGTTTCTCGTATAAGTGAAAGTGGGTGCCTTCATTAAACAGATAAACGTCATCCTCTGACAGGAGGGTTATTTCCGGTGACATTGGCAGCTTTCTCTTCCTTAACTCGTCTCTCTAGGCGACCTGCTGCGTGCTCTCTTACGTTCATACTCCTGGCGCTCGCTCTGTTTGCGGACGTCGCTAACAGCGAGTAGTGTATCAGCTACCTGGGGCAATTGACAAAATTGTTCGAAAGTGTATCTTGCCCTGCGCCGCCAGTTTGGGTATTCTGCAGTAGTACTCGGTATGTTCTGCGGCTGTGTCTCAAGCCAGAGGTCTTCCAAATTGATTAGGACTGTTCGAGCTTCGCTGGCAGCGAGAAATGATAGGCATGCCTTGAGGATGGCGTGTATATCAGTCTCTTCTACGCGGAGCCAACCCGTAAATTGCAATAGAGTAACTAACGCTTGTTTCATGCGAAGCAGTCTATTCTTTTCCTCTGCTGCACCTGTGCTGTCAAGAAGGCCGATCCTCTTGCGATCCTCAATGTCGAGACCTTGCCAGAATGCGGCAAACGGGTGCATATCATGCGTATTAAGACTAGCTATCGAGTCACGCGAAATTGGAGCTAGTCCTCGCTGCAGGCTGGAAGCAAGCGCATAATGGATCACGAACATACGTTGCATGCCGTGCTTTCTCATGGTCGCCCTGACGTATGATGGTACCGTACCCAAATCTTCGCCTACAATGATGGCTTTATGCCGATGGGACTCGAGGGCCAGTATGGCGTAGAGCTCATTTGCCCGGTAACGCACATAGACTCCCTGATAAGTTTCAAATCTGCTAGGGATACAGAAAAGCCGGTGAAGCCTCATCACATGGTCAATGCGAAGAATACCAGCATAGCGAAGATGGTGGCGCAGGCAGGCAATTACATAGCTATATCCCTGCTGCCGGATTCTTTCTGGGTGTAGTGGTGGGAGTCCCCAGTTCTGTCCCTGGCTGAAAACAGCATCCGGAGGTGCGCCAGCTGAAATATCTGATACGAATGACTCAGGTTTGCGCCACACATCGTAGCCATCAGGGTGAACACCTAATGGGAGGTCTAGATATAGTTGCACACTTTTCTCCCTGGCCCTTTCTGAGACATTATTCATTTGCTCATTGGTTAGCCACTGTACGTACATGTGGTAGCGCTTGTTTTCCTCTTCGTAATCTCCTTCGGACAGTATGCCATCACGAAGCGGGTATGGCCACAACCTCCATGAAGAGCCATGTCTCTCACATGCTGCGGAAAAGCGAGCGTAATCCTCAACGTACGGGTTCTCTTGAGCGAAACGATGAAGCTCCTTAAGTCGCTTGGGCTCTTCAGTAAACAGGTGCCTACACATCTCTTTCAGGGCCTGACGTTTCAACAGCATCTGTCGCTCATAGTCTATGAGATGTAACCCGCGGAGAGTTTTTATCTCGTTCTGGAATGCTGATGATCCGATTAGAGCCTGTGCTGAGCGGCACTCTCGCAGCTCTGGCACCGAGGCTATATCGAGGTAAAACTCGTTCCATAATAAGCTACTCGTGGGGGAATAAGGACTAGGGTGGGAGAGGTCGTTCATAAAAGTAGGTAGCAGAGGCAGAGTAGCTACCACATGGCCATCCATACGCCACACCCATGTTATCAAATTTTGAAGATCAGAGAAGTCTCCAGCCCCCCAGCTTGTTTTAGAATGCAAGGCATATAAAGGAAGGAAGACACCGAAGCTGCGGTCCTCAGATTCCAATGGAGGCGAGTACGTTCGAATTGGACAGGAAATAACTAGGCTCCGTGCCTGTCTCCCATGCAATTCTAAGGTGAAGTCGTGATATCCCCATGGTAACTGACTGGGCAACTCGAGTTGCTTCGAGACATAGCGTCTGCCATCTAAATTTTCGCCTTTTAACACTGTAAGATCAGCCATAGGACACTTCCAGCTAAGCTGCTCACCACGCTCCAATTTAAGATGACAGTCTGCATTGAAATCAGCTGCATCGAGGGGCAAGCGAATTTCTGCCACGTGTGATTCGCCATCCCAAGCCACGACAACTGGCTCTAGTAATTGCTGCCACAGTGCCTGTTGTCGCTCACGCAATGCAGATGGGACATCATCAGCGTTCGCGATTGGAGCTCCAAGTGATCGTAGGACAGCCAGCAATGATTCGACAGAGGCCTGTTGCCGACGACTATTCACATCGTAATAGGCAGTCTGAATGCCATATAGGCGGGCCAGTGCGTGAAGTAAGCCATTGCTCGACGTACAGCTCATTTTTCAGCCTTCGCCATATTTTTGTCCAAAGCCTCGTCAGCGGCGCGCTCAGCTCTTCTTGTCACTTAAGCCATCCTGTTGGCATATTCTGCGTCAGCCTCCACCGTACACAAGATACCTTGTATAGGTATCGCTGCGCGACGCCCCATAATTCGCTAACCCCTACCAGACTTATATTTGTCTCTATCAGAATTTTCATATTGATTGTGGTACCAGAGGAATGCCCAGCATATTGAGCCCCCGTATAATCATACTTACTGCTATCGCGGCGAGCAGTAGGGCGAAAACTCGGGAAATTGCCTTAAGTCCGCCCTGACCCATGAATCTCATAACTTGGTTGCTCGCCAGAAATATCAGCCAAGCAATAAGTAAGTTAAGAATAAAGGAAATCAATACTATATACAACTGAAACTGAGTGGCTAGCAATAATAGCGTGGTTATTGTAGCGGGACCCACTGTCAGGGGTGTACCAATAGGAACGACTGCTACAATCTCTTCTTTGATTAGCTCTACCATCCTACCAGTAGTCATGTACTTTATGGAGAGCACCAGCAAGACAATGCCACCAGCAATGGCAAAAGAACTCACAGAAATTCCCATCACATTTAAGATGAATTGACCCAAAAATAGGAAGGCGAGCCCGACAAGAGCTGCAGTTGCGATAGCAGTATGAACCATCTTGCGTCGATCCTGTTTCGCCATCCCTTCGCTCAAAGAGATTACAAAGGGCAAATTACCTAAGGCATCAATGACGATGAACAGGGGCACAAAGGTCAACATAAAGGACCCTAGCCAAATCTGCATCTTAGCTTGTTCCGAATAATCCTATTGAATCACCAGTTGCGACTTTAGCCTGCGCCATCCTGCACCGTACAGGCAGGAGTGCCGTTTTGGACCGACATTTCGCTGATGGCGACGCTTCGCTCATTACTAAGAACTGACCTGATGAAGCTGCTGTGATTGCTACATTTATATCACTTCAGGTTAATACCGTCGCAGAGGCGCATGATATTATAAGTCAGCATCCTATCATTGTCCTACTCATTATGAAGAAGCGGAGCACCAAACCTGCGTAAGCACCCAGTATCAAAGTCGCAGTCCGAACACATATTCGGCGGCTATCTTACTCGTCTTAGCGATGATACCCTGTCTTCTATAACTTTGGCTGCCTTCGCCTGAGTATTCTTCTTTAGAAGCTCTAAGGCAAGCCTATCATCACCGATTACATCCCTGACCCAGTTGCTGAAATCGTTTTTGCTCTTGTTGCAGTGATGAAGGAAGGTCTGCTGGTCCATGTTCCGGAGAGCCATGCCTAGTTGTGGCAAGCTGTTGAAGACTTGCCCGTTTTGGCACCAGAATTCCTTACCCTGTGGTACTTGGCCCAGCCAAGTCTCTGCTATATTCTTTGTTATCTTTGCCACTTCCTTCACCTCCTTTGTGTCTATTCAGCGGGCCGGCCGATTAGAACGGAGCAGTCAGCATGCCTAGCCACCCTCTCGGTTACGCTGCCCAGCAGCAGAGACTCAATTTCACTGAGGCCTCTGCTTCCCATCGCAATAATATCCGCTTCGTATTTCTTTGCCGCTGCCAGTATGGCCTCAGCCGCACCGCCCCTAAGCACTACAGACGCAGTCTTGTACCCTTTCGCTTGGAACTGCTTTTCGCTCTTGGCTGTTATCTTGCTTGCTTCATTTTCTTCGGCTGCCTGTAATCGGGCAAGCAGCGCCTGGTTGGTTTGCAAGTCAAGTGTTGGCATTCTAATTAAGGCGGCGAGGTATGATTGGAGAGCTGTCACGATAATGATTTCACAGTGCTTTGGTAAGGGTAGTTTCAGGAGGAACTGAGTAATCACGTCGGAGTACTTTGAACCATCAGTAGCTAACAAGATCCGATTAACGCTTATGTTTTTACTCTCAGCATCGGGTGACTCCTGACGACCGTTACGAGATGGCTGCCTTACAAGCAGGACACTGGCATTCGCGTGTTTCATCACTGTAAGGGCAACACTCCCAAGGCGAAACGCAAGCGGGTCAGTCAACCCCTTGGCCCCCATTACTATCAGAGAAATTCTGCTTTCTTTGGCTACCTTGAGTATTTCCTCTGCGGCGTTTCCCCATCGAACTAAACCGGTCGGCTTCAGTTTGCTGCTGCTAAGTACTTGAATGGGGTGCTGTAACATCTCAAGTGCTATCTGCTCTTGTGCTTTCTTCTTTGCTGAGCTGCCTCTTATCTTGTCGAGTGTAAGTCCTCCCAGAAAAGTATGCTCGGAAACTACAGTGATTACTGTAACCTCGGTCTTCGGTGGGAGCCGAATCGCCTTCAGCGTCTCCGTTGCCTTATCGGAATATGGTGACCCATCAATAGCAAGAAGAATTTTCATATTCTAGCTCCTGTGCTGATCGGAAACCTGTTTCTGACATTATCGGGCTCCATGTGTCGTTAATATACTAACTAAATGTCCTTTTGGTGTCCAACCTTTGCACAGTTTACTCTAGAGTCACCAAAACCTCAAACAGACGTGGCCTGATTCAAGTTCCGTAATACCACCAATTGTTTTCCTGCCGGTACGATAATTCCGATGATTAGTCAGTTCCTGCTTCATAATTCCCCGGAAGCTCTACATCGGTGGGTACACAGGTTATAAAGCTCACCCGTATGGTGTTCGGTTCATGTATCTCAAACGGGTTAAGTAAGTTATCTGCCACCAGCAGTCTATAGCTGGAGTCGCTGGTTGTTTTGCATTTCCTACTTAGCGGACTCGGAGGGTGGACGGCGCGTTTTGCCCGTATTGCGAGAGGACTGAAGGGGTGTAGAATTCTGCCCTAAGGATTAAATCTGAAGCCACTACAGTAAAGTGATCTGTACCAATATCGGGACCATGGGTTGGTGGCTACAATCGAGAATACTATGTAGCTACAATGTTTCATATTACATTTTCCTGATGTGTGACCTTTCTGGGCATAGCCGTATAGACATGTTCTACCGATATGGCGTTCATCAAACAGTAAGTTTTTCTGAAGGAAAACAGTATCTACTGTCTCTCTCTCACTAGGGTATCAACTACAGACGGTTCTGCCAAGCTGCTAGTATCGCCCAATTCAGTCATATTACCACTAGCAATCTTGGTCAGTATTCTCCTCATGATTTTCCCGCTTCTGGTCTTGGGTAGAGCGTCGGCAAATTGGATCTTATCTGGCGTAGCTATAGGGCCGATTTCTGCACGAACATGTGCTATAAGCTCCTTCTTGAGCACGTCGGATTTAGCCACACCTGTTTTTAGAGTAACATAGGCATATATACCCTGTCCCTTCACTTCATGGGGCATACCTACAACTGCTGCCTCCGCCACCTTATCATGCGATACCAGGGCACTCTCAACTTCGGCCGTTCCCAGTCGATGACCTGACACATTTATGACGTCGTCTATACGTCCCATTAACCAATAATAACCATCTTCATCTATCCTAGCTCCATCCCCAGTAGTATAAACACCGGGGAACTGAACAAAATAAGTATTCTTGAACCTTTCTGGATCTCCATAAACTCCCCGCATCAAACCGGGCCAAGGTTTTCTGACTACCAGATAGCCACCCTCATTGACATCAGCAGGAGAGCCATTATCCCTGAGTATCGCAAGGTCAATCCCGGGAAGTGGCAGTGTAGCCGAACCTGGTTTAAGAGGAGTTGCGCCTGGAAGGGGAGAAATCAGTATGCCACCTGTTTCTGTCTGCCACCACGTGTCTACAATGGGGCACTTACCTTTTCCTATTACATTGTAGTACCACATCCAGGCTTCAGGATTGATTGGCTCACCGACTGAACCCAGGATGCGGAGAGAGCTCAAATCATGTTTCTGGGGCCATTCATCTCCCTCTCTCATTAATGCTCTTAAAGCGGTAGGCGCGGTATAGAAAACATTGATGCCATGCTTTTCTATAATTTCCCAGAATCTATTTGGGTAAGGATAAGTTGGAATACCTTCGAACATGATAGCTGTGGCGCCGAGGGACAGAGGGCCATATACAATGTAAGTATGTCCCGTCACCCAGCCGATGTCTGCAGTGCACCAGAAGGTATGTTCTTCCTTTATATCAAATATCCACTTAAAGGTCTGATAGCTGTACAGGAGATAGCCGGCCTGCGTGTGAAGCACTCCTTTAGGTTTGCCTGTACTGCCGCTGGTATGCAATATGAATAGAGGATCCTCAGCTTCCATCACTTCCGGCTCGCAATATGGCTTTATATCTTCGGCAGACATCTCGTCATCCCACCAGTAATCACGATTCTCTTGCATAGAGACTCTGATGTCGGCTCTCTTAACCACGATCACATCCTTCACGTCAGGGCAACTCTCAAGAGCTTCGTCCGGATTATCCTTACTTCTGATCATCCTACCGCCACGGTAGTAACCATCAACACAGATGAGCAACTTGGCCCCGCAGTCCAGTATTCTATCTCTCAACGCATCGGCACTGAAGCCACCAAAAACCACACTATGAATAGCCCCGATTCTCGCACAGGCGAGCATGGCAATGGGCAACTCCGGTATCATAGGCAGATAGATAGATACGCGATCACCCTTCTTGACACCGTGTTTTTTCAAGACGTTGGCAAACTTGCACACCTCGTGGTATAGCTCCTGATAGGTGAATGTCTTGGTGTCACCAATGTCGCCCTCCCAAATCAAGGCCGCTTTGTTCTTCCTCCAGGTCTTAAGATGCCTGTCGAGGCAGTTATAACACACATTGAGCTTGCCACCTGCAAACCACTCATGCTTCCCTTCTTTGAAGTCTTCGATAAGTACCTTGTCCCACTTCTTATACCAAGCGAGCTGTTCTGCCATCTCCCCCCAGAACCCCTCGGGGTCATCGATAGATCTTTGATAGATCTGTCTATATTCATCTAAGCTCTTAATGTATGCTCTTCTGCTAAGCTCCTTGGGAGCAAAGAACACTCTTTTCTCCTGCATCATGGACGTGATTGCTCTTGCTTCTACCATATCTATACCTCCGGCTACACGCGGAAACACTTTTCCGTATTGAAAGTACTTACACCTCTACTTCTCATCTTTTGTTAGTCCAAGCGACCGCATGCTAGGGCAATGGTCATTGTTTGGGAGTATACTGGGTTCTGGCGTCGCCGGGAGATTCAGAAATTGGCTGCCTAGTCTTGCGAGCTGACACCCAGCAGTTGCATAAACGCATGCTGTAGCCTTGCTCCGCATACTCGTGCTATTGCCATGCTTGTCTTACAAGCTATTTCAGGGTGAGTTTTACACAGACCACACATGTCTTGTCCCTTAATAGATAGCACCGTTGTCTTATGTATAGCTTGCGCCGTAGCTGTAGATAAATATGGCTCTGTCATAGCTGACCAACCAAAAGATTCAAATGTACGAACGTGTTGAAGTTGACGTTTGGCTAAAGGTCCCACTTCCAGTATAATTCCTACTAAGCCATCTTCGACTATGTGAAGGTTCTCTACCTTGCTGCCCTGCTTATTAATGATGGCTCCTGCCTCAAAGACTTGGCGCGTGCACATTTTCTCGACAAAAGCAATTTGCTCATCGCTTAAAAGAGAAAATAAATCACTATTCTTTAGTACTTGTATCTTATCCATATCTTGATCTCCCATCGCTTCATTGCTATGTACAGCACAGATTCTGCCTCTTGGGGTGAAAGATATACCAATTACGACATTTTTGCAATGCAGTGTGCTTGTGCATGTGAATTGTCTAAATAGACACATATGAACCCTGGCACGGAGTGCCAAAGCTTTTGGACTTTGCGGCCCTCAGAAGACTCAGGATGGCATGGCAGCTGTCCCACTATGCGGTGGGTAAAGAGGATGCCTGCTCACTGTTTCAGTTTGATACCATTAGAATCCGGTGGACTAGCCTCAAGAGTATATCCTGACTCCTGACAAGCATGCCACCGAGTTAGTCTGGGCCGGGATGCAAAAGGATAGGAACTTAAGGCAAATAGCAGATCTTGTCCATCATATCGAGTGACTTGTTGGTCAGTCAATGCAGCACTTGCAGGCGGATAATGGGAGCGAGTCTGGCTACCAGTTTGAAGGGGCTAACATGGAATCAGGTATCGTAAGACGGTTCTTACAGGTCAAGACTCTCAAGTATAAGGCGGAGGTGGAAAGGTTCACCGATACGTTAAAGTATCAATGTGTATACACGCCAAACCTATCTTCAGGCTAGAAAGAGCTGAGTCCCCGCCTGAGTGAATCGCTGATTTAGCATAATTTCAGCCTTCTGCAAGAGTCTCCTGACCATTTTGTTGCCGAGGAGGACATTGAAGCTGAACTTGTTAAGGTATGTTGTCTGCTGTTGCCCACGCAGCAGCCACCACAAGAGGTTGACTAAGAAGGGATATGATGTTAGCATGACAATAGCGACGGTAACAGTATCGCTAGAGATTCTATTGCAGAGTGGTGGTGCCCCTCCAGATGAGCGTGCGGGTTGTCTTATCGCTGCGACAGGCGGTGCTACTCAGAGGACAGGTCCGATGCACTATATGCCGGGTTTGATATTTTGAAGCCAGCCATCATGGCATCAGGGAGAAAAGCGGCCGTGGTAGGTTCGATAGTCGTGGGTGTGGTTGAAAGCTATGTCGATGACATAGGCGAGAACCTGGTGAAGATGATGGTTGAAGCTGCTGGATTGAAGGCTTATGATCGTGGGAGGGAAGTGTCATCGGACAAATCAATTTATGGTCCAGCCCCACCTATCAAGATTTTCTTAACGGGCATTCTTGGATATTAGGCAAAATGGTTTCAGAGATTTCAGGGAGG
>CAYMVL010000016.1:0-4413 GCA_964394145.1 uncultured Dehalococcoidales bacterium
TTCAAGAGTAAGCTGCCATATACCTGACGCAGCGTTCTCATCAGCTTCTGCTCGCCTGGCGGCATACGCTCAATATCACTCCAGAATGGCGGTGCCAGAATCTTAGCCACTATCTCCATTGGCAGATTATGCCTGCGCATGAGCAAGTCAACGGCATATGCTACTACTTCAGTATCAGTCTGCATCGTGCAATGATAGCCGAACCCTTCTAGATAGCGGCGATTTATTCCGTAGGATGAAATCTCCCCGTTATGCACCACCGTCCAATCCAGAATTCCGAAGGGGTGAGCTCCACCCCACCAGCCAGACGTATTGGTGGGGAACCTCCCGTGTGCTGTCCACATGTAACCTTCGTATTCCTCCAGGCAAAAGTAATCAGCTATTTCTTCCGGGTAGCCTACCCCTTTAAATACAGCCATATCCTTACCACTGGAGAAGACGAAGCTATCACACAAGCGCGTATTTATCTCCATCACCCTGTCCACAACATAATCATCCTCAGATTGGTTCTCAGACTGACGCCCGCCTATCCCGGTGAAGTAGCGCCATACCGCCGGTGGGTTCGCAATCTTGGATATCGGACGAGTTGGCACCTCCTCCTGATAAATCAGGTCAAAACTTTCCTTCAGAAATGACTCTGCCTCTTGCCGTCCCTTCTGGCTTAGATACATGATGTGGAGTGCGTAGAAGTCGGCATATTCAGGGTACAGGCCGTAGATAGCAAATCCACCACCCCGGCCATTGCCACGGTCATGCATATTGGCAATAGCGCTGATAACACCTTCGCCAGAAAATCTCTTGCCTCCTGTATCCATAGCCCCGAATATCGAGCAGGCGTCAATCACCTTGTCATCGTTGTAGGGATTATTCAACTGTCTAATATCTTTCATGTCTGCTTCTCCTGTGAAGAAATGCTATTCTGCAACAAAGACCTCGTCGGGCTGCTCAGCTGGAATTAGCGCAGAGCCTAGCCCTGCTGGCACTATTGCCAGCTTCGCTCGCCAGATCTCCTCAGGGAGGGAAGAAAGTCCGAAATCATGAGCGACGAGAACTCTCTTAAAGCTGTCGACGTTCACTCTGTCCTTCATCAAATTGTAGATGATGCCTGACTTCTGGATGTCACCGCTAAAGACCATGCCCACGATAACCCCGTTTTTCAAAACCACTTTCTTGTAGACGCTGCCTTGCTCAGAGCTGAGCACTTCATAGCTATCATCGGGCGGGGTTACTATGCCAGCCGAGACAGTATTTATCCCGAAGTATTTGATGGAACTCATCGCTGTTCCACCCTGATATTCAACTGGAATACCAGCCATATTTAATCCGGCAATCCTCCCCCCCATGTAAGCGTTAGGCCAGACAGGCGTCAGCCGATTCTCTTCGTAGACAAAATCATAAGCCTCAGCCACATCCCCACAGGCATATACATCCGGTCTGGATGTGCGCATATGGCGGTCAACCACTATGCCCCGATTCGTCTTAATCCCGCTACCAGAGATAAGCTCGGTACGCGGCTGGACGCCGATAGCTACAATCACTATCTCGGAGGGTATCGGCCGACTATCGTCAAGGCTGACACCCGTCGCTGTACCTGCTAAATAGCTAGCAATCTTTCCTACCGCGTGCCCGCTTATTATCTCAACGCCAGCATCTCTCAAAGCCTTCTCCTCTAGAGCGGCTGCCTCGTTGTCCAGGATTGTTCTCAAAATTCTGCTCCTTACCACCATAGTAACCTCGACACCCCTCTTCACCAGTGCTTCAGTCACACTCATCCCAACTAGCCCACCCCCAATAACTACGGCTCTTATCTTTCTTCCGCATTTATTCAGGAACCGGTCGATTGCCTTAGCATCATCGAGCTTGCTAAAGGTGAAGACTCCTTCCAACCCGATACCCTCTATCCCGCGAACAACAGGCAAACTGCCGGTAGCCAGCAGCAATTTCTGCCAAATTACGCATCTACCGCTTCCCAGCTTAACAATACGCTCGTTGAAATCGACCTGCACCACCCTCTCAGCAAAGATGGTCCGGATCTTCCCCTTCTCATAGAAATCTGGCTGACGAAATAGCATCCTCTCCAGAGGACGCCCATTGGCCAGATACTCGGAGATAAGCGGCCTCGAGTAGGCAGGGTAGGGCTCATCAGAGATGATGGTGATTGCCCCGGCTCTATCCCTCCCACGGATAGCCTCAGCAGCGGCGATCCCCCCTGCGGAGTTTCCGATAATAAGATAAGTTGTCTTCTCTATCTTTGCCATGTCTGATCACCTAATTGTCTTCAGGCCTGCTCGTCTCGGCTGCTAGAGCCATCTTGATGAAATTACCATAAAGCTTGAGTCCAAACTCACCGCTCTTTTCCGGGTGAAACTGGGTTGCTATCAGATTGCCCCTGGCAATAACGCTGCATATCGGGATACCGTATTCGGTCTCGCCGGCGACCAGCGAGCTGTCATCCGGCTGGACGTAATAGCTGTGGACAAAATAGAAGTCAGCTTCATCGGGTATACCGGCAAAAATCGGGTGAGAAATCTTTTGTTTCACCTGATTCCAACCCATGTGCGGAATCTTTAGGCCTGGGGGAAGCCTGCGCACCATCCCCGGGATGATGCCAAGACAACCATGCCAGCCACCCTCTTCTGTGCCACTAAACAAGATTTGTAGCCCCATACAGACACCCAAGAACGGCCTCCCCTCACCCATAAAGCGCCGAATTGGACTGACCAGTCCCAGCGATCGCAGGTTGGCCATGGTATCGGCTGCGGCTCCGACCCCAGGCAAAATAAGCGCCCGGGCGGCGAGTATCTCACCGGGTAAGCTGCTTACCTTAGCCTGGTAGCCCAATCTGCTGACAGCATTAGCCACGCTGCGTAAATTCCCGGCACCATAATCAATTATGACGACCATTCAGAGTGCCCTCCTTTGTGGGCTGGCGAGCCTTGAATTCTCAACACTAACCTCGACCACGTTCTCGCGGACGATAGCCCTTCCCTCACCATCCTTTTTGACAAAAACGTGCATTAATCCGATTATTTCATATTGACCGTTTCTCAAACTTGTTGTATCCCACATTAGAGAGAAGTACCTCTGCCTGGCCTCAGACTCTCCAATCTTGATCCACATATCGCTATTCTTCCTCCGGTAACACCAGGGATTGCTTATCCTCACGGCAGGTCCAGAAAAATCCAGCTTCTCTAATTCCCTGTCCGGCAGAGCTCCGTCAAATTTTTCCCGTAACAGAACACTGCCAGAATAGGTTTTGAAAATCTCCGAAGGAAAGACATAATACAGCGCCAATTTATACGACATTACACAGCTCCTTCAATTTTGTTGAGTCAATAGAGCGGCAACTTTCATTGGACCCGGCACAGTCATTTCACTCTGCACCTCGGTATTCACATCTTCCGACTCGATATAGAACAGCGCTTCATTCGGGCAATTGGCTACGCACGCCGGCATTTCCTTTCCCTGGCAAAGGTCGCATATAAGTGCTCTATTCTGTTCTCTATCCTGCATTATTGCGCCGATCGGGCAGGCCAATATGCATGTCCAACAGCCAACGCAGCGGTCCTGGTCTAACTCGATGAGAGAGCTCACAGGGTCACGAGAGAGAGCACCCGTAATGCAAGCCTGTACACAGGGGGCTTCCTCACATTGCTGACAACGAACCGAGAAGGATATCTCTCCTTTCTCCTCCACCCGCAGCCTTGGCAGAGGATGTGGTCTTTCCCTGGTTAAAGCCCTGACTATGTTTTTCGATTGAGCATGCTGTAACTGGCAGTATATTTCACAGAGATGACAGCCAGTACAGGCTTCTTCCTTAATGTAAATTCTCCTCATTTTTTCTAATCCCTTAGGAAATACGGTAAACGGTTACCTTTTACCGTATTATAACACTTTTCTTTAGTTTGTCAATAGCCTGAAAGTGATTTTGTTGAAAAGAGGCTGCGCTGCGAAATAGTCCTGAGATGTGTTTACGTGCGGGGTGGCAGACTAATAAAAAACCGAACTCAATTCACCCTTCGCGCTTATCGCCCCGACAGTACGAGTGCCGGTTCGGAATTCTTACAACTTGGTAGCGCATACCGGATTCGAACCGGTGATCTCCTCCTTGAGAGGGAGGTGTCCTTGGCCTCTAGACGAATGCGCCAAACCTACTCATGATAACAAAAGCCTCAAGGAGTGCACAAGTTGCAGGTTTATAGGTTTATAAGTCACCTTCATAAGAGCGCCATTGAATCCTGATACCACTGCTCAGATAGCTTCCTGCGTTACGCAAGCACACACGAATAACCAAACAGCCGTTTCAACAGTCTGGCATCAAACAGTCACTGGCAAAACTGGGGATCCAGGATTCGAACCTGGCCTAACTGATCCAGAGTCAGTCGTCCTACCGCTAGACTAATCCCCAACGTG
>CAYMVL010000017.1:0-8980 GCA_964394145.1 uncultured Dehalococcoidales bacterium
GGAGGCCGCTGTTCTTCTTCGGGCTGGCGGGGGCCGTCCTGTTAGTGATTGCTTTGGTCATTGGCGTCAGAGTGATTACGATAGCTGCTGCAACAGGCAATCTGGCCATAGGCAGCACCGTGCTGACCACCATGTTCATTATGGCCGGGCTGTTCAGCATCTTCACCGGCATAATCCTCAACGCCCTCAACAGGCGGAAATAGAGGACATTGAGTTCGTTGAGTTCATTGAGACTCCATGGAGATTAGTCGAGATTGGTAGAGACTGATGGAGATACTATGGAGATTAAGGATGTATAAATATGAGGTTATTGTTTATTGGAGTCAAGAAGATTACCTCTATCCTAGATTAAGCTATGGGATTGTAAGTTCTCGAAATGCATTGTGGAGATATTAGCAGGCACAAGTTATAATTGATGAAAAGGAAAGCACTGATAGAGCATATAACTCGACAGGGTGCGTTCCTTCTTAGGGAGGGTCGCAGGCATAGCATATATCAGAGAGGTAAATACAGGAGTCAAATTCCAAGGCATGCCGAAGTTGTTGATGAGCTTGCCAGGAAGATCTGTAGGGATTTGAATATCCCATTTGTTAAATAATGGGGAAAGAATGAGAGGTGGATTACATGAAATTCAGAGCTGTGATAAAAAAGAGTGATGATTGGTGGGTTGGATGGCTTGTTGACCTGCCAGGTGTAAATGCTCAGGAAAAAAGCAGGGAGGAATTAATACAGTCACTAAAGACCGGAGCTGAGGATATGCTTATGCTTCCCATCCAGCCAGAGGAAGAAGAAGAATTAGTAAGCATCGAAGTATGAGAGCTGCCTGGCTTTTTCACTACGCCTCGATTACTATGACTCCTCGCGAAAATCTCATGAGCCAAGCAAAAATCTAGCAATGCTCATGACAAACGCTTTGTAGGCTCTAGTCCACGCGGAGCCAATGCTAGTGTCGGGGCTTGCCCCCGAGCACTTCCGCCACTGCGAGTCTCGATGGAGTCCGAGCGTGGGAATCTGATTCCCGTGCTGCAGATTGCTTCGGCTAATAATGGCAGCCTCGCAATGACAGAAGAGAGGCATCATTGCAGAGCAGATAGTGCCGCGCCAATCTAAGCAACTCAGGCAACTCAGCGAACTCAATCGACCCTGCAAGCGCGACGAACTCAATAAACTCCATAAACTCCGTAAACTCAAGGAACTCCTCGGTCTTGACTAATCCAATTCGCGTCTCTAGACTATTGACCAACTTGCGAGAGCCCCTGCGATCAGTCTATACAACAAAGGGAGTTGACCGGTACGACTTTCGTTTGAAGTGAGCCATGGCAAAGAAGGCATCGGTGATTCTGGTAAATTACAACGGGATGTCTCATCTAGATGCCTGCATTTCGTCGGTACTAGAACAGGATTATGCGGATTTCGAGGTTGTCTTTGTTGACAACAATTCCAGTGATGGCAGCCTGGAGTACGCGCGAAGCAAGTTCCCCGGCTTAATATTTGTAACCAACAGCGAAAACTTGGGTTACGCCGGTGGCATCAATAGCGGTTTGGCCCATGCCAGTGGAGACTACATTGCCCCGCTCAATATAGACACTGAGGTCGCCCCTGGCTGGCTGGGTGCCATGGTGGCCTTCCTAGACGAGAATCCGTCGGTGGGAGCCGTAACACCCAGGGTCTTGCTTTTTGATGACCGCACCAGAATCAATGCCCTGGGTTTGAATATTCACATCAGCGGGCTGGGCTTCTGTCGCGGCCTGGGTAGAGAGGACAGTAATTCGACCAGTCCTGAGAGGGTCCCCGGGGTCAGCGGATGTTCCTATTTGGTCAGGCGTCAACTACTGGAAGAGATGGGTGGCGCCCCCGGGTGGTGCTTCATGGGGAACGACGACGTCATCGTCTCCTGGCTCCTGCGCCTGATGGGCCATGACATATATTGCCTACCTCAGTCAATAGTGTTTCACAAATACAGCCTCAAGATGTCCCCGGAGAAGCTATTCCGTCTCGAGAAGAATAGGCAAATCTTGCTGTTGAGCACGCTCAAGCCCGTGACCTTGCTGCTTTGCCTGCCAATTTTCCTGGCAATAGAGCTAATGATAGTGGTCTACAGTCTGGCCAGGGGCAGGTCGTATGTCAAGGCCAAATTTGCTGCCCTGGCTTCCCTGTGGCGAGAGCGGAGCAACATAGGACAGAGAAGAGCGCAGTATCAATCACTGAGAAAGCTCTCCGACTTCGCATTGCTGCGAAGGTTGCGTTGGAATCTGGAGTGGACTCAACTACTAAACACTATGAGGTGATGCCTTGATGTGCGAATTCAGGATGGTAAAACCACCCGACCGGGAGCCCCTGTGAATAGCCAAAACCTCCCCTTTGTAAGCATCATCGTGGTCAATTACAATGGTCAGCATTTCCTGGAAGAGTGCTTTGCTTCCTTAGAGAATTCGAGTTATCCAAGGGATAGGTTCGAGGTCATCCTGGTTGACAATGCGTCCAGCGATGGCTCTGTTCACTATGCTGGAGAGAACTTCCCCTGGGTGAGGGTATTAGAGCTCGACAGGAATTACGGCTTCTGCAAACCCAATAACGACGGCGTGAAAATCGCCAATGGTGAGTATGTAGTATTTCTAAATAATGACACTGCGGTAACCAGGGAATGGCTAATTGAACTGGTAAGAGGATCTCTTTCAGAAGAGCAAATTGCCTCATGTGCGAGTAAAATGCTCTACTATGACAGGCGGGATGTGATAAACACAGCCGGGGGAAAGCTTACCATTATCGGGGGCGGCTTCTACAAAGGATATGGTGATAAGGACGGCCCCGCCTACAACAAGGCGGAATATACTGGCTTCGGCTGTGGGGCTGGAGTATTAGTTAAGAAAGAATTGTTTCAGTATATAGGAGGCTTTGACGAGGACTACTTTGCCTCCTGTGAGGAAAATGATTTAGGTTGGAAGTTGTGGCTTTACGGCTACAGGGTGCTCTATGTGCCGACAGCTGTGATGTATCATAAAGAAAGCGGGACTTTCGGAAGCCGGAGCACTTTTGAATCAACAAAGGTCTATCTCATCACCAGAAACAGGCTATACAACATCATCAAGAACCTGGAAGCAGGAAATGTGATAAGGGCTTTGTTCATAAGTCTCAGCTTCAATTTATATCGCAGCGCCAGATATCTGGCGCAGGGCAACTTTGCCTCTATTAAAGCCATTGCTAGAGCTCATCTTGACTTTGTCAGAAATCTGAGGAAGATGTTAGCTAAGAGGCGGGTAGTGCAAAGGAATAGAAAATTATCGGACAAACAGCTATATCAGTTAGGAGTGATAGCCACGCTCAAGGAGAGCATCTTGGAGGAGAGGAGATTGGGACGGGTTTGGAGAGACGAATTCTACCGGATTTAGACCCGGGCACAGCTCCGAAAAAGGCGGAGCGCCGTCCTCAAGCCTGGCTTAGTCTTTCTTCTATATCATTGCGGCCAGCGGTGTGTCGGGGTGCGATAATCCCAATGTCATCTGCAGAGATGACAGCGAATCTCCGACTAGCTATAATAACCCCGAAATGCGGCAACGCCTGGAGCTAATCTGGAATCTGACTGTAGTTGACCTGAAGAACCGCTACCAGAATACTGCCCTCGGTTTTTTCTGGTCTCTGCTCAGCCCACTGCTGCAGGCACTCGTCCTTTATTTTGTGTTCCGGCATCTCTGGGGTCGGGAGGAGAACTTCGCCATAGACCTCCTCGTCGGGATAATGGCCTGGCAGTTCTTTGCGACCGGTACATCAACTGCCCTCCACTCCATTGTTGGCAAGGCCAGTTTGGTAACCAGGGTCTCCATACCGCGGCAGATACTGGTGTTGAGCAACGCCCTGACTACCCTGATCAACTCCCTGCTTTCATTCGTGGTCCTGCTGCCCATAATACTTGTCCTGTCGGGAAGTCTCCCTGTCACCGTACCGCTGTTCCTGCTGGTTCACGTCGTGTTCTTCTGGTTCGTTTACGGCGCCGGGCTGCTTTTGTCCTCCCTTTATGTTTACTTCCGTGACATTCACCAGATATGGGAAGTGATTGTCAGAGTGCTCTTTTTCTGCTCACCCATTTTCTATCCCATTACCATAATCCCGGCTTATATCATGCCTTATTACCGCCTTAACCCGGTAACCCAGTTCATCGTCATATACCGGGACGTGATGGTCGCCGGCAAGCTGCCTTCCGTGTTCAGCATCCTGTACGTCATCGGTTTTGGTGTCGCTGCCTATGCTGTTGGCAGCCTGGTTTTCAACAAGCTAGAGCGCCGCTTCGCGGAGGAGATGGGATGAGGGCACCGACTATTTCTCCTCTCCCTCGACGGGAGAGGCCTGTCCTGAACGAAGTGAAGGAACAAGGTGAGGGTGAAATAAACAAGTGAGCGCCATAATCGTTGATAACGTCTCCAAGAAATTCCGCATCCCGCGCGAAAAGAGGAGCACAGTCTTCCAGAACATAGTCGGGCTGATCAAGAGACAGCTATCCTACGAAGAGTTCTGGGCGCTGAAGGATATCAGCTTCGAGGTCAATAAGGGCGAAGCCTTCGGTGTAATCGGCAGAAACGGTTCGGGCAAGAGCACGCTGCTCAAAATAATGGCGAATATCCTGTACCCGGACAGCGGCTCGGTCACCATGGACGGCAAGGTTGCTTCGTTTCTCCAGCTGGGCGTGGGCTTTCAGTCGGAGTTAACTGCCCGGGAGAATGTTTACATTTATTCTTCAATTCTGGGGCTGGGCCGAAAGCAGGTAGATAAGGCATATGATGAAATCATCGATTTCGCGGAGCTCAAGAAGTTCGAGAACATGAAGCTCAAACAGTTCTCCTCCGGCATGAGCGTGCGGCTGGCCTTCGCCACTGCTATTCATGCCGTCCCTGATACTCTGCTGTTAGATGAAGTTCTGGCCGTGGGCGATGAAGCGTTCCAGAAGAAGTGCCGGGAGAAGATGGACCAGTTCAAGGCCGAGGGCAAGACCATAGTTTATGTTTCCCATGCTCTGAATGCCGTGAAGGAGCTGTGCCAGCGCTCGATGCTCGTGAGCCAGGGGCGGGTTGTCAGCATTGGGGACAGTGATAAGGTAGTCGCAGATTATCTGGCGATGCTCCAGAAGAAATAGCCAGGGCCACGCGAGGAGAAATGATGCGCGATTGAACAGGGGATACCAAGGGTGTACAGCTGTACACGGAGATCAGAGGTCATGCAACTAGGTGAGCGCAAGACCATGAAGAGTGACTTTTTCATAGGTGCTTCCGAACACCCTGGATGGAGTGCGAACTCTTCTTTACTTGGGCCTACGAAAATGGGCGCTTACCAATTTGAGTAGTTCGTAGGGCAGCAACGCCGTATTTCGCCCCGGGTGATAGAGCGCTCGGACCAGAATGTTGCCCAGTCTATACGAGAAAGAGTCCTGAACAGCCAGTAGCTGGTTTTTAACCTCCTCAGAGGGCTGTCTCGCCCTGTCCAAAGCCTGCGTTGAGTTGTGTAATCTTTCTTGGAGACTACGAACGCTTGCCCGCAGATTGCTGCGCTCTGCCTCAAGCTCCTTCGCTTGCGCTACAAAGGACGAGGCGTTGACTGGCCATTCCAGCAAGACGGGCCATAGCTGGCCAATAATGCCATAGGGGACCTCTGATGTAATTCGCTGTTCCAGTCGGACAGAGAGTATTTTCTCCACCAGGCTTCTGCAGTTGAAAAGCATGAAGGTATCGAAGGCCACATCGCTTTCTAGCAAAACGTTGGTTAGCCACGTACCATAGTGGTGCTCCCACAGAAACATATCAAGAGGGTCATAGTTCAGCACATGGCTAAAGTTGGTTACTTCGATGAACTGCCGAAAGGCACTGATGGCTGCTTGGCTGCCGCCCATGCGCACCCGTAGCTGCGCCATCTTCTCTGCGGTTAATGGCAATTGCCAGCCTTCTTTCCGGAGAACTGCCCTGTTTATCTCGTTCAGGTTTGACCGAATATGCAGAGCATTAGTTGGCAGGCGTTCGAGGTACGCCTTCGCCAGTCTGGGCACATGGGCCACGTAGGTGTTGTAACTGAGGAGCTCATTGAACTCGCTAAAGTCATCATCGTCAGCGTCTTCCTTCTCCAGGAGACAGATGTGCCGCAAGCCCAACGCTGCAGAAATCTCACGGGCTATCGGCAGGTCAGTGCCCAGAATCTTCTCATGATACCTTCGTATTCCTGCGATACGTTCGGCTAAGTCTGAGCGGTTCAGCATGCTGTCTGTGTAGTGGACAGCGTAGTCATATGTGAAAAATGTAGCTTCCTTTGCTATATCTCTTGCAGCAGCAAGCGTAGTGCGGGTGTCAAGCCCGGCTGAGAGCGATATAAGCAGACTATACCGGCTGTCCAGCAATTCGAGCTCTCGTTTGAGTATGAGCGATACGTCCTGAATTACATCAGCAAGATCTGCCTGTGGTAATTCTCTGCGAGGATAAAACCGTTCTATGTTTCTAGCCTCAACATTGATAAGCGTGTTGGGAGTGAGAATATATACGCCCTCATGTGGTGTTAAGATACCAGGGTATCCGTGCCCTGACTCGAGGAGCCATTTTGGGTCGGCCTTGACGGCTGCGAGTTGCCGAGACTCACCGAGGTTCAGGTAATCGCTTATGATCTTAGGGTGTGAAGCCGCCATAAATGGTTGTGCCCACGTATAACAGGTGCTACGTGCGCCAAATGCGTCGGTCATAATTCTAGTCTGGCCGGCATGGTGATATACGACTAAGAACCTGCCACTCAGGTGGTCTATATAGTCCAGCATAAGCTCCTCTGATTTATTCAGTTGAGCGAGAGATTCATCAGCGACAGCCTGAATATCCATACTCCAGTGAAGAGTATCAAGAACCATCCCAAGAAATGCTACCCAAGCAGTAGATCCTTGAGAGAATGCCCAAGGGTTGTCAGGGTCGAAAGAGATGAAGTATTGCCCAACAGCTCGTTTAGTCCATGTGGCAACAGGCGACTGAACGTCGGCCTGGGAAAAGAGGTATCCACGCCTGTATAGCAGATAGCTATATTTCACTTGGCCTCCGCAAGTATTGCTACGGCAGAGACTTTTAACGCAAATGTTCTGGGCACCGAATACTGAAGGACGGGCTTGATTTCCTCGGGTATGCCGGCCTGAATACACTGGTTGACTTCTGTAGTCTTGCCCCTACTTATAGATGGCCTTCGTATGTTTTTGACCGGGGTCCTTATCAGCCGGAAGCGGTCTTTCCCTTTGCAATTTTGCACGGGCGATGCTATCACACGGACGATTGTATCAAGTTATTATTGTACCGGGCAATGGTGTACACTGTATAATTGGGTACATTAGTTCTTGAACAGCTATTGACTCTGCAGCAACGCCGATGAGATGAAGATGGGAGCGAGTTAGAGCATAACGGCGGTTGGCCGGAGGAGCCCAGCGGTGGGCGCAACGCTTGCCCGGGGCACGAGAATAAGGGTCCCACTTTGCAGAGACAAAGATACCGATATAGAGATGAACACGGAAGAATTCGAATATGAATACGATCTTAGTGGACTGCAACTGATAACTCCGAGAAATCGTAACTTTCAGATGATGGTTGTCCCTAGGTATGTAGCCCACTACTGCAAGAATGTATACGAGGATTTTACTTCTGACTTGCTGCTAAACCAGCTCGATGAGAACGCAGTTTTCATAGATGTGGGAGCCCACTACGGATACTACACCCTTCTGGCGGGAACAAGGCAGCCCAACCGTAGGATTATAGCTTTCGAACCGGTCCCCGAAAATTTTGAAGTGCTCAAGCGGAATATAGCACTCAATCAACTCAAGAAGGTGCAACTCTGTAACTCGGCCGTGTCCGATGGTGATGGACTGAGAAAATTTAACGTGACGAAAGCCTCGGATTCGTGTAGCTTCTACGAGCACCCTCTAAGCGAGACTCGGAGAGAAATCGAGGTGGAGACGGTGAGTTTGGATACGTTCTTGGGCAAGACACCGAAAGTGCCGATTGTAGTGAAAGTTGACGCAGAAGGCCATGAACCTTACGTCCTGCACGGGATGAAGAGGCTCATCAGGACTTCGGTAGATATAAAGATGATTATCGAATTCAACCCCAAGTGTCTCAATAAGGCGGGGTACAAGCCCGAGCAATTTCTGGAGGAGATCTTCCGACTTGGCTTTGACATTTATGCCATAGGTGATAGCAGAAGGGTGATCTATAAACTGGAGAAAAAAGGGGTGGACAAATGGGCCAGCTACCTTCCGGAGCAGGATGAAAATCGAGCTACGAATCTGCTCTGTGTCAGGAAGAAGGATTCGCTAAGCGTCTGTCTCTTTACTCCGTCTGCGCAGCTTGACGATAGGGGGAGAGATCTGCTGGAGCTGACGAGGCAACTGACTGATCGCAATGCCATTTGCATGGTGGTGTTGCCGGGCGGCGGGCCACTAAGAGACGAGCTCGACAAATTGGGGGTATCGACACTGGTCGTCGACTACCGATGGTGGTGCACTCCAGGCATGCCTACAGATGACGAGATGAAGACTGGATTGGCTAACAGCTTTGAAAATATCCTCAGCGCGTTGCCAGATTTAAACAGAATCAACCCAGATGTTATTCTCAGCAACACGCTGCTTATCCCGTGGGGCGCGCTAGTGGGTTCTTTACTCGGTAAGCCTCATATATGGTCTATCCACGAGGTCGGTGAGCTGAGATTTCATCTATCCCTCGAGACCGTTGGCACGCTTGTTGAGAATTTCTCTAACATCATACTGCTCATGTCCCAGGCTTCCTCTAATTTGCCGCCGACCATCTTCCGTTCCAAGAAAACCCTCGCGCTTGAGCAAGATCTCCCCAACGAGAAAACGGCGGAATTGGTCATGGAACTTCTGCGAGACGTCAGGGATAAGCCGAACCGGTCACTTGACAGCCTATCCAAGTTTGCTGCTCAGGCTGTAGTAGCTAGCCTGACTGCGAAAGATGGACAAATAGCT
>CAYMVL010000018.1:0-10806 GCA_964394145.1 uncultured Dehalococcoidales bacterium
AAGAGCGAAGAATCCTAACGTGCGCATTATGCTGGGTGGAGCTCCCATAAATCCAGATGTAGTGGAAAAATACGGAGCTGATGGCACTGCTGACAATGCTGGCACTGCGGTTGATGAAGCTATAAAGCTAATCAAGATGTTAAAGAAAGAGGAATTAGGGAGATAAACCAGAGATAATCCTTAGACGACGGGAAGATATCTAGTTCTCCGTCAAGCTTTTGTGTGATTGTCGAGGTAAAAAACATTAAGGAGGGCCTGTGGATGGCCAATAACGGGCACAGTAAGCATTTGATTGTGTTTCAACCGTCGGGGCGGAGAGGTGAGGTTGAGGATGGGACCACGGTTATGCGTGCTGCTCATGACCTGGGAGTGGAAATAGAGACTCTTTGCGGTGAGCAGGCTGTATGTGGTAAGTGCAAGGTGAGAATTGAGGAGGGGTCGTTTGAGAAATATGGCATTGAGTCGCATAGAGACGACCTCTCGCCTATGGGGGAGTCTGAGACCAAATTTTTCAACCGTCGTCAACAGCAGGAAGGCTACCGATTAGCGTGTCAGACCCATATTCATGGGGATGTCGTTGTATTTGTGCCCGAAGCAAGTAGGGCTGGAAAGCAGGTTGTCCGCAAGAAGGCTAGGGATATTGCGATAAAGCTAAATCCTGCAGTTAGAAAGTACTATGTTGAATTGACAAAGGCTTCGTTGGACGACACTTTGGGCGATTGGGAACGTTTGCAGAATCATCTGAATAAGCAACATGGCTTAACCAATTTGACAATCGATTATATGGTGTTGCTGGATTTGCAGACAATGGTACGGCAGGGCAGCTGGAGGGTAACCGTGTCAGTATGGATGAACCAGGAGGTTATCAAGGTTGAGCCGGGGTACGTAGAAAAAGGTTACGGTCTAGCTGTAGATATAGGTAGTACGAGCGTAGCCGGATATCTTTGCGACTTATCTAATGGTGAATTGGTGACTACGGTTTCCATGATGAATCCACAGGTGATGTATGGTGAAGATGTCATGTCGCGAATCACTTATACCATGACTCAGGAGACTGGTTTGGAGCAGTTAAATAAGACCATTCTAGAGGGCTTGAATGAGCTTGTGGGTGATGCGGCTAGGATTGCTGGGATTAGTCGACAGGACATCGTCGATATGACGGTTGTAGGTAACACCTGCATGCACCATCTTTTCCTCAATTTGGATCCGAAGTACATTGGGAGGTCACCCTTCCCGCCGTCTATACATCATTCCGTCAACGTGAAGGCGCGTGACGTAGGGTTCAAGATAGCAGCAGAAGTTAAAAATGCTCCGGATCTAATCGGCATAAGTCCGCCCTGCCAGGTTGCCTGTCCTGCGGGTGTCAATGCTCAGGATTTTCTGGATCTTATTATAGAAGGCAGATATAGTGAGTCACTGGCGGAGATAAGGAAGCATATGCCCTTTGCAGGAGTCTTGGGGCGCGTTTGCACACAACCGTGTGAGAAGGAATGTGAAAGGGGTAAGGTTGATGAGCCCATCTCCATCCGCTCATTGCACCGCTTCGTGGCGGATTATGAGCTTAAGAATGGGAGAGCAAAGGCAACCCCGGTTAAGAAGGCAAGAGAGGAGAAAGTGGCAGTTGTTGGTTCCGGTCCGGCTGGCTTATCATGCGCCTATGAGCTGGTTCAGAAGGGATACCCGGTTACCGTCTTTGAAGCTGCCCCTAAGGCTGGAGGTATACTGCGCTATGGGATTCCTGACTACAGGCTGCCCAAAAATGTACTGGATAATGAGATAAGTTACATTGAGGAGCTGGGAGTAGAAATCAGGACAAACAGCCCGGTGAAAGATCTTCAGGCTGTTTTCAATGATGGGTATAAAGCGATATTTCTCGCCACTGGAGCGTGGGTGAGCAGGGAAATGGGCATCCCGAATGAGAATGTGGATGGTGTTGTACATGCCCTTCCTTTGCTGAAGGAATTGAACTCGGGGAACGGAAGGAAATTTGGAGAAAGGGTAGCCATCGTTGGAGGAGGAAATTCTGCTATAGATGCGGCACGTGTGGCCAAGCGCCTTGGAGGGACGAAGGTTTCCATCGTTTATCGGCGTTCTCGAGATGAAATGCCTGCCATCGAATCTGAGGTCAGAGAAGCAGAGGAGGAGGGAATAGAATTCCAGTTCCTTACTGCTCCGGTCAAGATTACAGCAAGCAATGGTAGAGTAGAGGGGATGCAGTGCATTCGAATGGAACTTGGTGAGCCCGATGCAAGTGGTCGCAAAGCTCCTGTACCTGTGGCAGGGTCGGAATTCAATATGGACGTGGATAACGTAATTATGGCTATCGGTGAGAAGCTTGATACGACAGGATTTCCCGAGAATTTTGAGTACAATGAGCAGAGATTCCTCAAGGTTGACCCTGTCACTTTGGAGACAGGATTGGAAGGCGTGTTCGCTGGCGGTGATATTCTGGGTCCAGCTGATGTGGTTAGCGCTGTTCGTGCAGGGCAGGAGGCAGCTGTATCTGTTGAGCTCTACTTCGCAGGGGTGGATCCTAAGGCAGGAAGGCCACCCGTATTAAAGAGGGTGCCAGAGGTGCCAAAGCAAGGCTTAAGCGTACAGGCAAGGGAGCCTACCCCGAGGATTGACCCACAGAAGCGGTCGGCTTTTGAGGAGGTTGAGGAAGCTCTGGAGAAAGACGCTGCCGTTAAAGAAGCGATGCGTTGTCTGCATTGCAGCGTCTTCGCTGAGGCAAGGGAAGAGGAGGTCATAGAGGCGCGTAACATAGGCATCAATATTTCCCCTGGAGCCTATATCCATGTCCTACCTATCGAGGCCGGCTTTGTTGGAGCTGATAATGTTGGTGTGTTGATTTGCGAGGAACCATATAATCAGGACGAGATCGAACTGATTATCGATATAGGTACCAACGGTGAGTTGATTCTGGGGAATCGCAAGAAGCTTATCTCGTCCTCCTGTGCTACTGGCCCGGCCTTCGAAGGTGCCGAAATAAAATATGGAATGCGCGCCGCACCCGGGGCTATTGAAAGAATAAAGATTGATAGGGAGACACAGGAGGTTTCCTTTAAGGTCATTGATAAGGATGAGTGGAGCACAGAATCGAAGGATGAAGAGATGGGAGCAAGAGGTTTGTGCGGGTCAGCAGTAATAGACATCATACCTCAAATGTTTGCCGCTGGAATCATCGAGCGGAATGGTCGCTTCAAGAAAGGCTTGGAACATCGACGTTTTCGTGTGACGGATAATGTCCCTGAGTATGTGATAGCTTGGGCAAGTCAGACCGCGATTGGGGAAGATATTACAATTACTATAGATGACATAAGAAACCTTCAGCTAGGCAAAGCGGCTATGTACGCAGGCGCCAAGATTATGATGAAGCATCTTGGCGTTGATAGGATAGACAGAGTTGTGGTGGCGGGAGCATTTGGCAGTTATATTGATAAGGAGTCAGCGGCAGCTATGGCGCTGTTCCCTGATTGTGATTTGAGTAAGGTTAATGCCGTAGGCAATGCTGCCGGAGATGGTGCGCGCATGGCTCTTCTCAATATAGACAAGAGGGGGGAGGCTGATGAATATGCAAGAGAGGTAGAATATATAGAGTTGACTGTGGAGCCAGGTTTCGACAGGATTTTCAGCGAGGCAATATGGATACCTCATATGAAGGATCAGTTTCCTCATTTAGGTCATCTTCTTCCAAAAGCGGAGGACAAAAAATAATAGAACGGAGGTATGGGTAAATGTTGAGGTATAAGCGAGAACAGAAAGTCTGTACAATTGGTAACATCAGGTTCGGTGGTCAGCCAGGCGAGTACGCTCCACTTGTAATTGGTAGCATGTTCCAGAAGGGAGATAAGCTACTAGAGAGCAGGAAAGAGCGAAGGTTCAACGAGGACCTGGCTGCCGAGAGGGTCCATGAAATGGAACGGCTTTCTGAGGCTACGGGCGTGCCTGGAATGGTAGCGATGGTTAGCAATACCGAAGATGAAGGACATGTCTACATAGATTGGCTTACGAGCGTAACTAATATTCCTTTTGCCATCGACGTATGGGTACCAAAGACAAGGATAGGCATAGCACGCTATGTTAGTAAGAAGGGATTGCAGGAGCGGTTTCTCTACAATAGTATAACTCCCTGGGATGCATCTTATCCCGATGGTGACGTGGCGTCACAGGTATCTGAGCTCAAAGAGCTTGGAATAAAGCATGTGATAGTACAGGCCTTTGATGTTGAAGACCAAGGACCCAAGGGAAGGATCAAGTCTCTTGAGAAGATGTTGCCCTTGGTTGAGAAAGGCGAGTTCGAGAGTGTAGTGGTAGACACTGCTGTAATGGGTTTGCCATACACCGCTTTTTCCTTGGCAGCTAATCGCCTTATCAAAGAACAATTCGGATTGCCGGTGGGGTGTGCACCATCCAATGGTACCTATATGTGGAGAAAGTCCGCAGGTGACCTGGGCAGAAGCATGTTTCCAGCAGTGGATGCAGCGGTAGAGGCAGCTACGGCTATGGGAAGCGATTTTATTTTCTATGGTCCGATGTCTGGCAACAGCAGGGTGTTCTATTCAGTTGCTATGGCCAGCGCTGTGCTTAGTACCTGGACCTATGCTGATGGGGCACCTTTACCCAGCGGGAATCATCCGTTGAATTTGCTCTTCCCGGAAGTAGTAGAACAACTTACAAAACAGGAAAAAAAGGAGGGATAAATGGCAGAAGAACTAAATTCTAAAGAAAGGGTCCTAAAACTCTTCAAGAAGGAGCCGATTGACCGTACCCCCGTGTTTAGCGGCATGGGTAATGTGACAGTACATGGTTTGGAGAAGTATGGCTGGCAATTCTCTGATATTCATCTAGACGCGCATAAAATGGCGAGCATGGCAGCAACCACGTTTGAAATGTTTGGCTTTGAGTCTGCAGTAGTGCCATTTGACATGGGTGTTGAAGCGGAAGCCTTGGGCGCTGGGGTTAATTACTACGCCGGGAAAGAGGGTGTTATCTTTCCCACTATAGTGAAGAAGGTGGCTGACAAGGTGGAGGATTTACAATTTGAGGTGCCCAGTGATTTAGCCAAGGCAGGCAGGATACCTCTAGTCGTAGAAGCGATTCGTCTTTTGAAGAAAGAGATGGGTGACAAGGTCGCCATAGGTGCTTGGGCGCTGGGTCCACAGCTCATACTTGGTCAAATCTGCGATATTGGCGAAGTAGCGAAGGCGATGTTTAAGAAACCGGAGCTGATTGATGGATTGCTGGATAAAACAGCAAAGATGGTCATTGAGTTATCAAGGATTTATAGGGAGGCTGGTGCTGACTACTTCACCGTCCGTGAGTGTGGGTCATCAACGGATATATTAAGCCCTGCTCTGTTCAAGAAGCTGGTGCGGCCTCACCTGGAGCAGGTCTTCTCGGCCATAGAATCGCCAAAGGTTCTACATATATGTGGTAATACCGACATGATTGTGGAAGAGATGGCAGGGTCGGGGCCCGATGCCATCTCGGTGGAAGAAAGGAATCATGTAGCTGAAAGTCGGAAGAAATTGGGTCGGGACATGCTCATTTTCGGAAACGTGGCTGGCTACACTGTACTGGTGGGAGGGAAACCTGAGGATGTTGACGCGGCCGTAAAGGATTCTATCGCTAATGGGGTTGATGCGATATGGCCCGGGTGTGACATCTGGCCAACTGCGCCTAAAGAGAATATGCAGGCATTGGTGGCAGCCACCAAGAAGTACGGAAAACGCGGATAGAGGATTGGATTAGTTCCCCACGAAGCTTGGCCGAACACCACAATGTGAGCTAGGTCAGCTGAGTGGGGAATCTATGAATGGGATGAGAGTGGCAGGGAAGCTGGCTTTCAGAAGCTTGTCAAGATGCGTTGCAGTCCTAGGTTGGGTAGGTGTGGCTCCATTCAATGGAACAGGCGTCACATTGCAACTCAGACTCATCTCCGTTAGGTAATACAGCAGAGATGAGGGAGCTGATATACTGAGAGTATTGGGAGTTGAGGCGCAATCTACGCCGCTATGGTCAGGTGATCAACGACAATTTGCGGGTTCTGAATTAGTTCTTCGGCTGATGCTTCGCGAGTTATCTGGCCTTTGTTAGTCATTAGGTAATGCCGGCTTGCTAGACGTAGCGCCATCTTGTAGTTTTGCTCAACGAGCACGATACTGATTCCTAGATCCGAGCAACGCTTTATGATATTACCCACCTCCGCTACCAGAACTGGAGATAGGCCCTGTGATGGCTCATCCAGGAGCATTATCTTTGGATTGCTCATGAGTCCCCTGGCCATGGTAAGCATTTGCTGTTCCCCACCGCTCAGCGTTGACCCATCCTGCTTGGCCCTTTCCTTAAGAATAGGAAATTCTTCGTAAATTCTTTCCTCTGTCCAACTATCCCCACCGTCCTCTTTAACAGTCCGCTCTGCCATCTGTAGGTTCTCCCTTACGGTTAAAGCCGGGAAAATATGCCTTTCAGCCGGGACATAGGCCACACCCATTCTTGCAATCTTGTGAGGAGGGAAACCTCTAACTTCGTGGCCAAGTACTTTGATGCTACCGCGCTTGGGGGGGGTTAGCCCTATAATAGATCGAAGAGTTGTTGTCTTCCCTACGCCGTTGCGTCCAATAATAGATATGGATTCTCTTTCTCTCAGAAATAGAGAAAGCCCTTGAATAACATAGCTGGGACCATAATAAGTGTGGATGTCTTCAACTTCTAGGATCTTATTCGCCTGTTCCAAGATAAGCCTCTTTTACACGTTCATTTTGCTGGATCTCTTCCGGTTTGCCTTCAGCGATGATCCTGCCCTGCTCTAGAACAGTTATTCTGTCTGAAATAGACATGACTACGTCCATGTCGTGTTCTATAACGACAACAGATTGCTCGTCGGTAAGTTTCCTTATAAGTTCTGTCATCCGGTGCGTTTCGCCGTACGACATGCCTGCGGTAGGCTCATCGAGGAAGAGGATGACTGGCTTACCGCTTAGCCCTAAGGCAATCTCCAGCACTCTTATTTGCCCGTAGGCGAGGTTCTTGGCCACAGAATCGGCACTATCAGCCAAACCCACGCGCTCCAGTAACTCCCACGTTTCTTCAGTAACCGTCTTGAGACTCTCTCTGGTGGAAAATAACTTGAGCGAGCCCCCGCGGTAATTTTGCTTGGCAAGCCGGATATTTTCGTATACGGTTAGTCCTAGGAAAACGCTCGAGATTTGAAATGTCCTGGCTATACCCTTCCTGATCATTTTGTGCGGTGGGAAACGGGTGACGTCCTCACCCTTAAATATGACCTTGCCTGATGTGGGAGGATAAAGCCCAGTAATGACATTTACAAGCGTTGTCTTACCGGCCCCATTTGGCCCGATTAACGAAACGAGCTCATTTTCACGAACGGTGAAGTCTACTTTATTAACGGCCCCGACACCTCCGAAAAAACGGGACAGGCCCTGGGTATAGAATAGTCTCGAAGATGAGTCGTCAGCTAACTTGTTCATATTTCCTTAACTGCTCCAGTATAAATCTGCCCTGGCCTTTGAGTATAGGCCAGTAAGATGTAGTTGTCAATCTGACTGAAGAATGCGTCATCCATTACCTCATCCATTATTTGTTGACCTCTTCAGGCGTTTCCGTATGGCATCTACTATGGTAACGGCAACGCCCTTGGGCAGGAACAGTACCAGCAAAATCACTATGACGCCAACGAAAAACTTCCAGTACATCGTGATGGTACTAACATAATCCGCAAGAAATATGTATATACCAGCACCGACTATAGGACCCCATAACGAATGCAGGCCGCCAAGCAACAGCATCATGAGGACCGCAGCACCCTCGAAGATGCCCATGCTGGGCGGTGCTATGTTGCCCTTATAGAGCATGAAAAGGGTACCGCTCAGGCCAGCGAATATACACGCCACCAGCCAGCCGAACAGTTTAAATTTCGCTGTATTATACCCGATGAAGGTGGCACGTGGCTCATTCTGACTTATGCCTTCAAGCACTGCTCCGAAGGGAGAGCGGACGATCCGCCTCATAATAACAAAGCCAATTACTAGAAAGACGAGGGCCAGAAAATACATAGGTATTGGGTCTCCTGTATTTCCCGCACTAAGCCCCCCTATGGCTATATTGGGAAGAGGGACGCCCATCAAGCCATTATCTCCACCTGTAACTTCATCCCATTTCCACACTATCGTATATAACATCATTCCAAAAGCTATGGTTAGCAATGCGAAGGGAAGACCACCTGTTCGCACCTGAATCAGGCCAATGACAAGGGCAATAACAGCCGTGGCAATAACTCCGACAAGCATTGCGCCCCAGAGGGATTGCGTGACATGTTTGAGAAATAGGCCTGTAGCATAAGCTCCTACGCCCATATAAGCATTATGCATAAAGGAAAGAAGGCCAGTGTATCCCAAGAGCACATCCAGGCTCATGGCCAGCAAAGCAAATATGAAGATCTCTGTGGCTAGCCTGATATAAAATTTGCTGGCCCCCAGAAACGGAAACATAATTGCAACTACAGCGATTATTATTAGGCCGGCAAATGTTCCCGGGTGTGTCTTGACCCAAACCGGTAATGTCGATATACGCTTATTCATATCTTCCTTCTCTTAGGAGGCCACGAGGTACGATAGCTAGCACAACGGCCATCACTATATAGATGGTAATCATAGCAAGGTCTGGCATGAAAAATTCAGTTAATGCCTGAACGAAACCTATTAGTACGGCGGCGTAGATGGAGCCTCTTATGCTGCCCAAACCACCAACCACGATTACCACAAACGCCACGACCACCATATGATCTCCCATCTCTGGCAATAAAACGTACATTGGGCTTGCTATTGCACCAGCCAGTCCTGCTAGTGCGAAACCAAGCATAAGCGTGACTACTTGAATAGTTCGAATGTTTATCCCTAGACATGAAACCATTTCGGGAATATTGCTAGCCGCTCGGATTGCTCTGCCCATTTTGGTGCGGGATAGAAAATACCAAACCGCCAGCAACAGCACTACGGCTAGGCCAATGACGACAAGCCTGTTACCGGGATACATCATTTCGCCCATCGGAATGGTTCGGGTCATCCAGTCTGGAAGCGAATAGAAACGGTTCTCTGCCCCGAAAAAGTATTTTATGGCTCCTTCAAACACAAACCATAAGCCAAAAGTCAGGATAAGAGTGTAGGCTAAAGGTCTGCCCCTGATAGGGGCTATCAGAGGACGCTCTATAACTAGAGCCAGGACAGCCATAGCAACAGCCGTGCCAACCAGGGCTACAAAGTAGTTTGCACCTGCCATCATAAGAGCAAGTCCGATGTATGCTCCTACGGTGTAGAGGGCGCCGTGGGCCATGTTGATAATCCGATTGAGAGCAAAGATGATATTAAGGCCTAGGGCTAGAAGAAGGTAAACTGCTGTCAGTACCACAGCGTTCGTGATTACTACTAGAACAAGACCGCTTTCCATGCTTTATCTTTCTGCCTTACAAGAGCTTGCCAGATTCAATAAAGGTATTAAGCCTTTATTGAATCTGGCATTCTATCTTATCTACGCAACAACAAGGCGGTAAGCCAATTCAACGGGTTCTACTATCCGAGGGGTTCTACTTTTTCGTAAGGCACTACCTGAAGTTTCCCGCTAACTAGCTCTATATCTCCTCTCTGTATTTCGTCCCAGCTGAATCTGTAAATGGGGTCCAGTACCATCTTGCAGCCGTATGGATTGGATGGGGCCGCCTTAACCTCAAAGAGGAAGGCGTCATTGACCATGCAGTTGTCAAGGGCAGAAATGCGGACCCAACCGTAACCGCTCTCAGTGCTGACGCCCTTCAAACATGCAGAAATCAGGTCAGGGTCGGTGCTTCCTGCATTCTGAATGGCCCTGTACAGGTTCATGGCTCCAATATAGGAGTGATAGGCTGCATCTGTCGGGATCATATCGTACTTGTCGAAAAACCTCATTTCCCATTCGTCGGAGATGTCATTGTTCACACCCCAGGACCAATCGGCGACAGCGTACAACCCAAGACATTTGTCACCGCACGCCTCCAACGATACCTCTCCAGGCAGGGCGCCGCCCATGATGGGGTCACTACAACCCATGTCACGTGCCTGTTTGGTGAATGGAGCTTGCACTGTGGTGATCAGGGGGCTAAAGATAGCGGTTGCATCTGTGGCCATATAAGCAGTGATGAATGAAGACCAGTCTGTAGTTGATGTGGGTGCTGTAGCATAGGTAAAACCCTCATGCTCTTTTCCGCCAGAAGCTTGCACAATTGCAATATCATTCGCCCTGGCAAGGTCTATGAATCTCTCGGCCTCATCCCAACCCCAGGCATAATCATGGGCTATAATGTAGAATTTCTGATTCCTCAAATCCGGGTCGGCTAGAATTGCCATAGCCGTACCTCTGACCGTCTGGTCATTGGCCAGCTGACCACTTCTGAAGACGTAGTCATGCGCGTCGTAGAACTCTGTAGTCATTACGTGGGTAGTTACGAAAGGAACGCCAAGCCTCTCGATATTCTCCATAATGCCAAGACCCACGCCGCTGGAGAAACCACCAATAAGGGCGACTGCCCCGTCTTTAAATACCAGCTTTTCAGCCTTAGCTAGGGCCGTCGCTGGCTGAATTGCAGTGTCCTCTTTAATAACTTTTATAGGATGCCCCAAAAGACCTCCCCAGTCCTCGCCAGCCATCTCCTGTCCATTGGCCATCTCTATGCCACTTTGAGCGGCCATTCCAGTTAACGGTGTAATGCTGCCGATAACAATCGGGTCACTTTCAGTAACTGGGTAAAGGGGA
>CAYMVL010000019.1:0-2691 GCA_964394145.1 uncultured Dehalococcoidales bacterium
GCCAGTGATGCTTTCGCCGGGTTCAGTCCGGATAGACTCGTGGTGACGAAATTGCTTTGCCAGTCAATAACGACTAGGTTTGAATTAAGGAAGGCCCTCGTCCCCTCTACACCTTATCTGGCGAGGGACGAAACAAGGAAGGCCCTCGTCCCCTCCACACCTTATCTGGCGAGGGACGAAACAAAGAAGGCCCTCGTCCCCTCCACACCTTATCTGGCGAGGGACAAAGCAAAGAAGGCCCTCGTCCCCTCTACACCTTATCTGGCGAGGGACAAAGCAAAGAAGGCCCTCGTCCCCTCTACACCTTATCTGGCGAGGGACGGGAGGTGAATTTTGGCTAAGTTTTCAATAGTACCTAAGGATACAGTATTCTATGACCTGTTCGAGAAGCAGACTGCTAATCTGGTCATTGCCGCAGAGAAGCTGGTGGAACTGTTCAACAACTATGAGGATGTTGAAGCGAAAGCAAGGGGGCTTAAGGAGCTGGAAAGCCAGGGCGACATATGGACCCATCAGATAATAGAGCGCGCACAACGTACCTTTGTGACCCCGATAGATAGAGAGGATATTATTCGTCTCGCCCATAGTCTGGATGACGTAGTGGACCTCATCGAGGCTGCCAGTAGGACAGCCAGCCTTTATCACATTGAACAACCTACAGAAAGGTGCCGAGAGCTGGCCTCAATCGTAGCTAAGGTTGCTTATGAATTACTTGATGCGCTGCCCCGTTTGCGCCACCGTGGCCAGTTCCCCCAAATTCTGCAAAAATGTGTGGACATTAACAGTCTGGAAAATGAGGCCGACGACGTACATCATGCGGCCCTGGCTGAGTTGTTTCATAATTGCAAGGATGCCTGTGAAATAATCAAATGGCGTGAGGTCTATCAGCACATGGAAGATGCTACTGACCGGGCGGAGGATGTAGCCAATGTCCTTGAGGGTATTGTATTAAAGAATGCCTGAGCATCTTGCTCTGCTGGTAATAGTAATTGTAGCGGCCGTTGGTTTTGGCGTTGTCAACGGCTTAAATGATGCCGCTAACGCTGTTGCTGCGTCGATTGGCTCTCATTCCCTCCCGCCCAGGGTTGCCTTCATAATAGCTGCCTTCTGCAACCTTGCGGGTGCTGCTACCGGCCTGGAAGTTGCCAGGACTATTGGCAAGGGCATTTTAGTCCCTGAAGCGGTCTCATTCTTAACGCTGGTGGCTGCTCTGGTCACAGTTATCATCTGGGGCGCTCTCGCCACCCGCGCGGGTCTGCCGATAAGTATAACGCACAGCTTCGTTGTTGGTCTGGCGGGGGCCGGGATGGCGGTAGCAGGCACCGAGGCGATACAGTGGCATGTCATGAAACCGGTGCTATCATCAGTGGTCGTTGCTCCTGTTGTGGGCTTTGTTGGCGGCTTTGTGCTGATGGTTGTCCTGCTGTGGCTATTTCGGCATAGTGCTCCAGCTAAAATGAGAGTTATCTTTAGCCGTCTGCAGATTTTCACCACCGCCTTTCTGGCTTATAGCCATGGGAAGAACGATGGGCAGATGCCGATAGGTGTTATTACTATGGCGCTGGTGATTTATACAGGGAAGAGCGAGCTGTGGGATAACATCCCATTGTGGGTAATAATCTTATCGGCTTTGGCTATCAGTTCGGGCACCTTTGTGGGCGGCTGGCGAGTTGTCCGGACAGTCGGAGTGAAGCTTACCACCCTGCAGCCAATACATGGCTTTGCCAGTGACGCCTCAGCCGCTACTATTATTGAGGTAGCTTCACACTTTGGCATCCCGGTAAGCACCACTCATTGCGTTACCTCAGCCATAATGGGAGTCGGTGCCACAAGGCATTTCTCCGCAGTGAGGTGGGGAGTGACCAGGACCATCGTGTTGACCTGGATTCTAACCTTCCCTGCGTGCGGTGTTGGCGGCTGGCTCATCGCCTCATTTATGGCGGCTGTTCTGTGAGCCGACAAAAACGTCTTGCCCCTATCGTACATTTGTGCTAATATAGCGCCTGTGAGTTTATTAAAAGCAGCCCTGGAGAAACAGGATTACAATCTGGCGGCATATGTCCTCGTTTACGGACTGATAAAGGCGCAGTTGAGACCCTCTGGCTCCTCCTCGAGCCTTGTGGCACGACGCGATTATCATGGCAAGCAGAACGGCAAAAGGCAGCAGCGAAAGAACTAGGCCCCGCGGATTTTATCGCTTTGCCGTCGACGAAGCGGGAAGCGTTGAACTTGAGGAAGCCTCGAAAGTTGAAGGCATTGATGAGGAGATTGCCCTTCTTCGAGTCAAACTCCGCGAGCTTGTGGGAAATCAGCCTGATAGGCTTGACCTGCATTTGTCAGCCGCCAGCACCATAGCCCGCCTGGTCCGCACCCGCTACCAGATCAGCAAAGAGGAGAAGCGGTCCCTCAAAGAAGCTATAACAAAGGTATTGACAGACGTGGCCGTACCCCTGGGCATAGGAGTCGTCAGAGGAATGTCTATCAAATGAAGCTAAGACCGTATCAGCAAGAAGTAGCCAGGGCCGTCCTGGACAGCGTACAGAACCGCAAGGGCCATACGTTCTCGGTGGAGATAGCACGCCAGGGCGGCAAGAACGAGCTATCCGCACACCTTGAACTACTGCTATTGACCCTCTATATGGCCTACGGCGGCAGCCTGGTAAAGTGTTCCCCCACCTTCAAGCCGCAGAC
>CAYMVL010000020.1:0-73214 GCA_964394145.1 uncultured Dehalococcoidales bacterium
AACAGAAGCTTCAAAGAGTGCACAAGTTGCAGGTTTATAGGTTTATAAGTCACCTTTATGCGAGCGCCATTGAATCTTGAGACCACTCCTCAGATAGCTTCCCGCGTTACTCAAGGACACACGAATAACCAAACAGCCGTTTCAACACTCACGCATCAAACAGTCACTGGCAAACTGGGGATCCAGGATTCGAACCTGGCCTAACTGATCCAGAGTCAGTCGTCCTACCGCTAGACTAATCCCCAACGTGGCTTAATTATAGAATATCTGCGTGGCGGTTGGCGAATCAAGAAGTTGAGCCAGCTAAGCCCTTATTGTTATACTTAAAAGGGGGTGTTGTATGACTAGCTGGGATGATTGCCAGAGAGCTTTGAACCTGTCTTTTGACGACATAGGACTGCTCAGGCAGGCTCTTGTCCACAGCTCCTATCTCAATGAGAATCCGGGCTCCAATCTAAGCAGCAACGAGCGGCTGGAATTTCTGGGCGATGCAATATTCGGTTTTGTAGTTGCTGAAATGGCATATGAAGAATTCCCGGAGCTGCCTGAAGGACAGCTAACTGCAATTCGTTCTTTACTTGTCTGCCGCACTAGCCTGGCTCAGGTAGGCTCCTCCCTCAAGCTCGGGGACTGGCTTCTGTTGGGAGAAGGCGAGGATGCAAGCGGAGGCAGAACTAGGCCAAGCAACCTGGCAAATGCCCTGGAGGCACTGGTTGGAGCCATATATCTTGACCAGGGGCTAGTTAAAGCTAGAGAATTTATCCTGAGGCAGCTCGAGCCATTACTGGACAGTATAAAGGCTGGAGCAATGATTCCAAACTACAAAGCTTTGTTGCAGGAGTCAACTCAAGAGAGGAAGGGAGGAACGCCTCTTTACCATCTAGTAACCGCCAGTGGCCCTGACCATGACAGACAATTCACAGTCGAGGTCTCGCTAGAGGGTGAGGTGTTAGCTACCGGTACAGGGAAAAATAAGAAAGCCGCTGAGACGGAAGCAGCCAGATTGGCCTGGGAGAAATTATAAAAGAGGCAGTTCAATGTAATCCCTTGCTAACAAGGGTATGAGGTATAGCCATGGGTAAACGAGATTTTAGACGGAGAGAGCCCAAGAAAGCAAAGAAGGACGCTAAGAAGACAAAGACAGTCTCTGAAGAACTCATACCACCAGCAGCGGTAGAGCTAGTAAAGAAAAAGGGTAAGGCAACTGCCGGGGATTGGGAAGAGTAGGGACACAATGCTCTACCAACATTCACTACTTAGCGGGGGGAGGTAGATGTGGCCAGCATACCTGGAAATCCAACGTAGCGGCGAACTGAAAAACCGAGTAGAAGCGGCTAAGTCCTTACTGGAGAGCTGTTCCCTTTGCCCTAATCTTTGCGGCGTCAACCGCCTGGAGGGTCAAATGGGTAACTGCCGCACAGCTGACAAAGCTGTGGTATCTGATTATGGCCCCCATTTTGGTGAAGAATCGCCCCTGGTGGGTAGGCACGGGTCGGGCACCATATTCTTTAGTAACTGCAATTTGAGATGTATCTTCTGTCAGAATTACTCCATAAGCCAGATGGGAGAGGGCAAGATGGTAAGCAAAGAAAGCCTGGCTTACATGATGCTTTCATTACAGACTCAAGGGTGCCACAACATAAATCTGGTATCCCCAACCCATGTAGTACCACAAATTCTCGCTGCACTCGAGTTAGCCATAGAGTCAGGCCTGCATCTCCCGCTGGTATATAACTCCGGTGGCTACGACTCAATAGAGACTCTGAAATTGCTCGACAGCATCGTTGATATTTATATGCCCGATATGAAATACAGCAACGAACAGATTTCGAGAGAGTTCTCAGGAGTCGAAAATTATCCTTCAATAAACAAAGCGGCAGTAGAAGAAATGCACCGCCAGGTGGGCGACTTAGACATAAGCAGCGAAGGTATAGCCGGACGAGGGCTTCTGGTGCGCCATCTTGTCTTGCCTGATAGGTTAGCAGGAACCGGGGAGGTGGTCAGTTTTATTGCCAGAGAAATCTCGCCCAATACTTATGTCAACATCATGGACCAATATCATCCCTGCTACCAGGCCTACCGGATACCAAGCCTGGCCCGGCGAATATCACCCGCAGAATTTCAGGAAGCCATAGAGATGGCTCATCAAGCAGGGCTTACACGGCTCGACGCAGGTCGTTCAATAGCCCTGAGATTTTAGAAATGACACAAAAAGCGCATCTTTCAGCAAAAGCAAACGGCCGAGTGCAAGGAGTCTGTTTCCGTTATTTCGTCCGGGAGCTAGGCAGGAGTCTGGGCTTAACAGGTTACGCCCGCAACTTACCCAGCGGTGATGCTGTTGAAATTCAAGCCGAGGGCGAGAAAGAACAATTGGAGAAGTTGATGGAGCAGATCAGAATAGGCCCGCCTGGAGCACGGGTCACGGGAGTGGAGACAAGCTGGGCGGATTTCTCAGGACAGTTTAGCAATTTTGACATCAGGTATTAGATCACGCCCTGTAAGGTCATAAGTCACAGCGACATATATGATGCAGAACCTGCATCTCAGGCTGCTGTTTTCTCTTCTCTAAACCATTTGGCCCGTCAAAGCGCAGAATCATTGAGAGAGCTGAATCCAGTAGACACGCATGCAGCAGCGGCAGCCAATCGTATCGCTTCTCGTTCAGATATTACCCTCAAGCTGGCTTCTGCCCTGGTCGATGAGTCTCAAATGTTCGGAACTGATTGCGGCAACCCGGGAAGCTTCACAGTCAACTTCATACGGTTCGCCGATTAAGATCTTCCCATACTCCTCCACCCTACCCTTCGTTGGGTCATCGCTGCAGTAGAATTTGGAATGAGCCTCTATAATACCCAAATCAAAAGGCAGAGTATAGTAGAGATCAGCGAGCACATTCTCTATGCCCAGATCGTAGAGAGTTTCCCAACCCCCCGCATCTCCTTTTCGATATTTACTTACAGGCAATAAACTCAGCAGATTTGCTACATTAAAACGACCGGCGCCTCCACACACTCTAAAAGGAGTAACACTAATCAAGTAGTCACTGCGTAGCACGATATTAGGCACCCAGAAAGTAGTCAAAGCAAAGGGCTCAGACAGCGGATTCTCCACTTCCACGAAGATTGAATCCCTCACATCAAGCATAAGTACATGATCAAACTCATATCCTAAGGCTTGGTATATAGGATAAATTGATTCTCCACTGGGAGTACCATCAGCAATGAGAATATCAGCATCAGTGACTCTTCTGATGCCTTCAACGATGGTGCGCAGCAGTTCCGGACTGGTGCTTACGGGATACGGTAACGGGTAGCCAGCAAAGGGCTTAATTAGGACACGCCTTGCCCAGGAAAGCTGTGGCGCAGGCTTAAAGACAAAATCGGCCGCGTTAACAATCATTTCTTCTCTCTTACAAATGTATTACGTATTTAACCTGATTCTCATGATTACGAGGCTGGCTCCAAGACCAGGATTTCTCTATCATGTGGCAACTCTTCTAGTGTAAACTCTGCTTCGCTGGAATTAGCTTTTCGTACGTTTTTCTTGCCTTCAAGGAAATCTTCAACGCCGGATATAGGATACGCGCACTTCGGCGTCTTAAAGTGCATAGGAATAGCTACTTGGGGATTCAACTGCCCGCATACCTGGCCAGCCTCAGTAGCGTCAATGGTGTAAAAACCTCCTACAGGAATGAACAATATATCGACGCCACCAATTGTCTCTAGGTGATTTGTGTCAAGCAAATGCCCCAAATCCCCCAGGTGACAGAGCCTTATACCATCCACGGTGAAACAGAAGACAGTATTAGGGCCTCTTTGTCTGCCTTGAGACTTATCGTGGTAAGTAGCAACTCCCTTGAATTGAATCCCTTTTACAACGCTTGTGCCAGCTCCTTTCACCACCTCCGGTTTGCCGCGTACTGCAGAAATATTATTGTGATCACCGTGCTCATGCGTTACCACGACAATATCAGCAAGCTCATCAATGGGAGAATAACTGATCTTCCCATTGACTGCATAAGGGTCGATGATTATCCTGACACCATTGCTGGACACGATCAAGAAACAGGAATGTCCGAGCCACTTTATCAGCATATAGCCTCCTCAACCCTTACCTGTAACAACAATTTAATGATTATCTTGATTCTACTCCACTATGAATTCCAATCAGGAAGCCAGCGACAAAGCCAGCTCCACGAGTGTTCTGACTCCAACCCCGGTGCCCCCTTTCACAATATAGCCGCTTTCCTTATCGCTGCATGCTGTGCCAGCTATATCGAGATGAACCCAAGGGGTATCGCCAACGAACTCTCTCAGGAAAAGGGCAGCAGTAATAGCCCCTCCATATCTATTACCTACGTTCTTAATATCTGCGATCTCACTCTTGATTTGTTCCCTGTATTCTTCAGCCACAGGCATTCGCCACAATTTCTCCCCTGTCTTAGTACCAGCCTCAATAATCCTATCTGTTAGCTCTTGATTATTACTAAAAAGGCCGCTATAACTGGTCCCTAGAGCCACAACACAGGCCCCTGTAAGAGTAGCCAAATCCACCAATGGAGATAGCTTCTCCTTGACAGCGTAACTCAGCGCATCAGCCAGAATAAGCCTTCCCTCAGCATCTGTATTTATCACCTCTATAGTCTTGCCATTCATCGCTTTCAATATGTCTCCCGGTTTCACCGCTGTGCCACTGGGCAAGTTCTCAGTAGCTGGAACAATAACGGTGACATTGAGTTTAAGTTTCAGCTCAGCGATAGCCTTAATTGCTGCTATAACTGCAGCACCACCCGCCATATCGCCTTTCATTTCCTCCATGCGCTCCGAAGGCTTAATAGAAATTCCCCCGGAATCAAATGTCACACCCTTCCCGATGAAGCCTATACAGGATTCAGTCTCCTCATCTCCTCTATAACTGAGAGTTAGCAACTTTGGCGGTTCATTACTTCCTTTCGCAACTCCCAGCAGTCCCCCCATGCCCATTGCTTTCAAGTCGTCTGCATCAAAAGCCTTGAATTTCAACGCATATTTATGGGCTATGTCCTGCGCCAGTTCAGACATCTGTATAGGCGTCATAGAATTCGATGGTTCATTAATCATATCCCGGGCCAGAACAGTAGCCTCCGCCATTATCTTGCCCTTACGGATGCCGCTCTCCAGAGCTGGAATCTTATTTCTATCACCTTCTACTATCAATATCTCCTCAATATCCTTATATCCCGGCTCTTTATACCGGTTGAAGCTATAAAGACCAAGCAGACTACCTTCCACTATTGCCTGAACCAATACCTCGCTCTCAATTCCATCTTCGAGACCATGAAGTGTTACGGCTACTGTATGACAATTCAACTTTCGTAAGGAGCGGCAAAATTCTCCTGCTATGCCGCGAACCTTATCCACAGTAAAATCTTGATGTTTGCCCAACCCTACCACAGCCACTATCCTCCATGGCAGCTTACCCAGAGTATGAATAATGCTGACGTCTCCAAACTTGCCCTTAATCTCGCCAACCTTGATAAGATTACTGATACTCATATCCAGGGCTTTATCTATTGCCTGAGTGACGCCACTAAGCCCTTCTTCACCTTCAAAAATATGGACTACGGCGGCATCAGCTTCGACCCGAGTAATATCACCGGCTATAACTTTGATTTCCAAGATCCCTCCAAATTCATAACTATCCTAAAGCTTATATTTTACTCCATCCACGTGAAGAATTGAAGAGATATTTTATTCCATCTCAACAATTCTTTGTGTGATAAATCTTCAAGAGAGCGCCAGAAAGGAGATAACATACCGGGGTTATTGACCACTTAGAGCCTACCCGTATCCGGGCGTGTTGTGAAGGCTGGCTTATACCTTCTTCAACTCAAGGTAAAGTAATATCTCTTAAGAATAAGTGCGGTTGGCACATGTGCCACAGGAGGGCGCCTGCCCGATAAAATACCTGTGAAGCCCTCGCTATAGCCAGGACTGTTCACCAGAAGCCATAATGCGGGGCTACTCCAAGAATAGTATCCTCTTGCAGCTACTGCATTGAACCAGCTCGCCAGCCTTAACCCTCTGCCACTGGCTTGTAGGCAGCATGATATGGCATCCCTGGCATCTGCCTTGCTCCACCCTGACCACAGCTTGACCTATCCTCTGTCTGATTTCCTGGTAAAGCCCTAGCGCGTCCGAGTCAATTTGCCTTATTAGCGCCTCACGACTTTCACTCAGTTCAACAAGTTTAGCTATGACAGCACTCTTTTCCTGGTTGAGCGTCCCTTGGTTCTGTTGCCATTCCTGTTTCGATAACTGCAGCTCTTCCACACTGGCTTCCACTGCAACTTCCAATTCCTCCACCTGGCCCATCAAGTCCAGAAGCTCGTTTTCCTTGGCACCAATCTTACTCTTGAGGCTTCTGGCCTCACTCTCGAGGTTAACTAGTTCTTTAGGATTCTTGGTTTTGCCACTATAGAGTTCGTTCTTGACACGGGTGACCTTCTCTTGCAGGCTTTCCAGTTGCCATTCGATGCTCTTCTGTTCTTTCTTCCTAAGCGCCAACTCTTCTTTCTGTGCGCTGAGCTTAGACTCAACTGCAATCAAAGCGCCGCTGTCATTCAATTGATTTTCAATGTCGTTTAGCGCCTGTTGCTTTCCCTCAAGCTCTTCGTCTATCTCCTGCAACTTATAAAGTTGCCCTGGCGAACTCATTCCGAAGCTTATTGTAGAAGCAGAACGGCAATTCTGTCAAAGATATCTATAAAAAGCCTCTTTCGCCAGATGCTGAAATTACTCCCATAATAACAGCCTGCAATGGGAACCAGAAACTTTCACGCTCTAATTCAACCAAAATAGGCAATAAGTGACAGCACACCGAATATTATTAGAAAGATGCCCACCAGGTAATTGAGGATGTGAGGGAAAATGAGTACCACGATGCCAAAGATAAGCGCAACTATTGCCCCGATCAAACCCAGGCTGCTTTGCAATCCGAACATGAGCTGTTACCTCCTGTATCCGAATTCCGGTATTGCGCCGGTCAAGCAGAAGACTACTACCTGAAGTCCAGCAAAGTCAATAATCAAGATAGTCGCCTTCGTTTAAAATCAGTTATTCATAGGGCAAAGACGAGAAAGCCTCTTCTCTACCGAGTCCACAGATAACTCAGAAGGGCATTACCTCACGGTTTGAGTTCCATCCTCAGGTTGGGTAACGCCGGCTAAACCTTCTTCCTTCAGGGTTTCCATAAGGCGAGCAGCCCTGGGATAGCCAATACGAAGCCGGCGCTGCAAAAAAGAAGTGGAAATCTGTTTGTGCTCCTGGGCTAATTGTCTTGCCTGTTCTAGAAGAGAGTCAGCGGGACCTACTCTTTGACCCGAAGAGACAGGCTCAACCAGCTCATCAAAATTGACAGAGTCTGTCATTTGTCTCTGATTCCCCCAGAAATATACTAACCTCCCTATTTCAGCATCCGAAACAAAGCATCCCTGGAGACGTTTAGGCTTGCCAGCTTCAGTAGGCAGGTAAAGCATATCTCCTCTGCCCAGTAGTTTCTCCGCACCTACCACGTCAAGGATAGTTCTGGAATCCACCTGGGAGGTGACTGCGAAGCTGATACGCGTAGGGAAATTAGCTTTAATAAGCCCCGTAACAACGTCTACCGAAGGGCGTTGCGTAGCTACAATAAGATGAATGCCAGTGGCTCTGGCTAATTGAGCCAGGCGGCAAAGCGTGTGCTCCACTTCATCAAAGGCCGTCATCATAAGGTCAGCCAGCTCATCGATAACCAGCACCAAGTATGGCAAACTGTCGCCAGGTGAACGGTCTTTATTGTAAGCCTCAATATTTCGCACCCCGGCTTGTGCAAATTCGCGGTATCGCTTATCCATCTCTTGATTAAGCCATCTCAGCGCCCTTACGGCTTTATCACTATCCACAACTACGGGAGCCAGCAAATGAGGGATTCCGTTAAAAGTCACCAGCTCTACCCTTTTGGGGTCAACCATGATGAATCGCACATCGTCAGGGCTATTATGTGCAAGTAAGCAACAAATAACGGAATTAAGGCAGACAGTCTTTCCGCTGCCAGTAGCTCCAGCGATAAGTAAATGTGGCATCCTGGTCAAATCTCCCGCAACTGCCTCACCACCGGCACCTTTACCTAAAGCAAGGGCCAGCTTCGTCCTGGCTTTCACTTTCTGGAAAGCAGCGGTCTCTACAGCACTGCGAAGAGACACCGAGCCAAACACCATATTAGGAACCTCGATGCCCACCAGTGACTTCCCTGGCACAGGCGCCTCGATTCTAATGCTAGGAGCAGCTAAGGCTAAAGCTAAATCATTAGCCAGAGCAGTAATGCGGTCTACCCTTATCCTCGTTTTCGATACTTCTTCGACTCGTGATTGACCTTTCTCCCTTACCTCCCTATACTTCCTATCCCAGCCAGGTTCAACTCCAAATTGCGTCACCGTAGGCCCCATGTTTATCTGCACAACTTTGGCCTCCACACCGTAGCTATCTAGAGCTTCCTCAATCAGCCGAGCTCGCTGGTCAATATCCTCTTTATCCAACTTCACCTCAGCCGGCTTGTCCAGAATGTCGATAGGGGGAAGTCGCCAGCCGCTGGGAGTTAGAATCGGCTCCAGATGAGATTGCCAAGGCCCTGGCTCGTATTTAACACATGGAGTAGGGACGGCAGAGGCTCCCCTTGCTGTCTCAGCAACGGTAGGACCTTCCTCTACTGCTACGGCTTCAGAACGAGGAGCGCCCTCGGGGCGCGGTCTGAAAATATCCTGGCGCAGCGCATGACCGCCTTTAGCGGCCTTCCTCACCGCATGCCAAATCTTATGAGGAGCTATAAAGATGATGCCTAAAACGAAGAGACCAGCTATTCTAAGTCCTGCTACAATATCCGAACCTCCTGCTATATCTTCCCCGATACTGCCTCCCAATGTGGCTTGTGCTTGACTTAAGAGGCCCTCAGGGGCAGAGAAGAAGGAAAGCACCCCCCATACACCTAGCGCCAAAACAGCCGCTCCCGCGAACCAGTTCCAGTGCTTTCTCAAAACCGAAAAACCCCGCCACACAAGCCAGATTATCACACCCACAGCAGCAGCTATTATAGCCAGGCCAAGGCCAAATAAGGTAAGCATCCTTTCCCATATGACAGGACCCCACACAGGAACCAACCAATAGAGCAGCACTACTATAACGACGATGAGTATAAGCCTTCGAACCACGGGAGAGGCAATGGCACTGAAGAAACCTTTATGTGTCGAGCGCTTATTATTGGCTTTCCGTCTTGGCTTAGCCTTGTCCCGCCTCACCCTAGACGGCGCTGAGCCTGCCTTGGCCATAACAGCTACACCTCCATGATTACAGGAATAATAATGGGACAGCGATGAGTCTGCTTATAGAAGAAATCTGTCAGTGAACTCTTAACTCTATCTTCGACAAAACTTCGCTCAGCTAAACGCCTGCTGTCACGATTCAGGGTAGCTTCCACAATATCCACGCACTTTTCTACTAGTGCCGCGCTGTCCCTACTTCGAGTGAACCCTTGCGCTATGACCGCAGGCCTACCTACCAGTTTACGTTTATTAACATCAGTAGCGATGGTTACCACTACAACTCCATCTTGCGAAAGCAATCTGCGCTCATTAAGCACCACATCATCCAACCCATATGCTGCTGAACCGCTCACATAAATGTTGCCTGAGGGAATCCTACCAACGATTCGCCCAGCCTCCTGGCCCAGCTCAAGTACATCCCCATCTTCGAGGACAAAGATGTTTTCTCTGGGCACACCTAAGCTTTCGGCTAATTTACCGTGTAACCTCAAGTGACGATACTCTCCATGCACAGGTACGAAAAACTTAGGCTTAACGAAATTGAGCAGAAGCTTTAACTCTTCCCGGCTACCGTGCCCATGAACATGAACCCGAGCCAGCTTATCATAAATCACATTAGCACCCTGCCGGAAAAGGCTGTCTATGGTCTTGTTAACCAACGCCTCATTGCCAGGCACAGCAGTGGCTGAAATTACCACTGTATCACCGGGTGCAATGTGGACTTGGCTGCGAGGATCCCCATTAGCCATCCGCACCAGGGCGGAAGTGGGTTCACCCTGGCTTCCCGTCGCTAACAGAACAACTTGATTGTTAGGCACAGTCCCAAGTTCGTCTAAAGAGCAAAGAACGCCGGCAGGCGCAGTAAGATAGTCCATTTTAAGTGCCACATTGGCTATCTCCTTCATGCTTCGCCCAAGGATAAACACCCTGCGACCATATTTGGCAGCTGCATCAATAACCTGCTGAATACGAGACACAAGGGAAGCAAAAGTGGTTATAATCACCCTGCCAGAGGCTTCTGACATGACGCGCTCTAAGGTATCGCTGACCGTCCTCTCAGAGGGAGTGTATCCATCAAGCTCAACATAAGTAGAGTCAGCGAAAAGGAGCAAGACTGACTTTGCCCCCAGCTGAGCAAGCCTACTCAAGTCGCTGGGCTCAGCGATAACAGGGGTGAAATCAAGCTTGAAATCACCGCTGTGGACTATTACCCCCAGCGGGGTGTCAATGATTAGCCCCATGGAATCCGGGATACTATGGCAAACAGGAAAGAACTCCACCCTAAAATTACCTAAACTGACGTTGCTACCCCGACGAACTACATTTATCTTTGCCTTATCCTTTATTCCACGCTGCCTAAGTTGAACGGAAATCAATTTTTGGGTAAACTCGGCAGCATAAATGGGCGTGTCAAGGTAAGGCACAATATAAGGTAAAGCTCCAATATGGTCTTCATGTCCGTGGGTGATGATTATCCCTCTGAGATTTTGTTGCCTCTCACGAAGATAGCTGATATCAGGGACAACCAGATCCACGCCGAGCATTTCTTCGTTGGGGAACATAAGGCCTGCGTCAATTACAATAATATCATCGCCATACTCCAAGGCCATCATATTCTTGCCAATCTCGCCTAACCCACCCAGCGGAATTATCTTCAGGTTTTGTCTTGCCATTCTATAACAAACCTAACTGCTGAGCTTGGACAACAGCCCTGCTACTTTCTTCAGTCTGAGCCAGCACCCGTGGAATTTGCAGCATGTCTGTCTCAATGATTTGCCGCAGGCTGCTTTGGTGAAGAGCTGCCGCGGGATGATACATAGGATAGCAGATAAGATTCCCAATCTTCCGTGCCTTCCCATGAATCTTGCTTATACTCTCATGAGGGAAATACCGCGCCAAGGAGTAGCGACCTAGAGTAATGATCATCCTGGGTTGGATTATCTCTATCTGGCGGTCAAGCCACTTGCGACAAGCCAATATCTCGGAAGGTAGAGGGTCACGATTTTGCGGAGGGCGGCATTTAATGACATTAGCAATATAGACATCTTCCCGCCGTAAACGAATTGAAGCCAGAAGTTGGTCCAGAAATTGCCCTGCTGGCCCCACAAAAGGCCGACCTTGCTGGTCCTCATGCCATCCCGGTGCCTCGCCAATAAAAAATAAGTCAGCGTCCTCCGGGCCTTCGCCAGGCACTGCCCTGTTACGATATCTGGCCAATTCGCAATCCTGACAGACGGCGACCTCACGATAAAGTTCAGTCAAAGCTGACATCTGATTTGATGATATCACCGGCAGCTTTGCCGGTCAATTTGCCCCTTAATCTCTTGCTGCGTTGAAGCGCCTGCGATATTACCTTATTACTCATCCTCATCCTCCTCCTCTTCGTCCTGTTCCCAAATTGGTTCAGTGAATTGGTCTATAAATTCAGCTGTAGCCTGTTTTGCTAGTCTGTCCACATCTTCCCTAGCTTGCTTGGCTACACCCTCCAGTTCAGTCAGGTCAACCTCAATCTGTAATATCTTAGCCAGAACTCTGATTACAGCCAGGGAAGCCTGAGGATTTCCTACCTGAGTGGCATATGATGGCACTTCCCCCAGCAAGCAAATACCTTTTACATTTCGTTCCTTAGCTATTCCCAGTATCAATCCGTTCAACCCGGCAATGCGGAGGTTCCCTCTAAGAACAACGTTAGAGTTGCTTAACTCACTAATTAAATCGTGAGTTGTAGCTACACCCCAGACTTTTGGTTCCTCACTATGATGAATGCCTGTGACAGCAGCGGCAACGCTAAACAGGATTTCAACTCTGAGATGCTTGGCGACATCCAGAACGCAGTTGACCAAATCGTATCCTTTGAGGCTAGGTTGCTCTTCCCCTATAAACAACACCAGGCCCTTTTCACCCTTTTCGTCTTGCCAGTAGTAAAACTTGCTCTCTGGGAAACGAGGAGCTTCAATTACATTATCTTTGACTACGACCCCCACTGGCTCAAAGAACTTAACCGGATCAATTTCACCTATCTCCTCAGCCTGTAGCTTCTTTGCCAGATACCTTGCCACCAACAGAGAAACATCGCCGATGCCCGGCCATGAAGCCAGCATAAAGCAACTTTTAGGATGTGGCTGCTTATAAAGTCTTATAACCCTCTTCATCTACCTTAGCTATCCTTCGTCGCTACTGATACGCGAGGGCAGTACAGAGGAGGAGTCTGAAAAACACCATCCACCCATCTTGCCTCACACCCTACTGCAAGTAGCTCACTAAGGACTTCATAGACATTCCCTGAAATCATAACATCTTTTACTCTTCCCACTATCTCGCCGTTTTCCACCTTATAACCAAGCAAGACATTACCCCCAAAGTCGCCAGCTAGGAGGTTACCCTGGTCGGCGCCAATAAGTTGCTCCACAATTAAGCCCTCCTTCATATCCTTAACCATATCTGAAAAAGAAAGCCTTCCTTTACCGATGATAAGGGAGCTTATAGCCGGTCTGGGAGGGCTGTTGCCCATGCGTCTGCCATGGCCGGTGCTGTGGGTCCCAGCCAACGCCGCCGTTTGCAGGTCATATATGAAGTTCGACACCTTGCCATCACTGATAAGCGCTAAGCGATGGCTGGGCGTCCCCTCATCGTCACAGGGATAGCTCCCCACGCCATAGGCTACGGTAGCATCATCCCACAAGCTAAGGCCTCTGTCAAAGACTTGCTCGCCTAACTTGTTGCTCAGTTTCGACGCGCCTTCAAGTACTGTCTTGCCATTAAAGGCCACAGCCATTGGTGTCAGCAGAGCATTGGCCACCCCGCGAGATGTAAAAACCACCGGCAATAACTTGGTGGATACAGTAGCTTTCCTTTTTGCCATCTCCAGTTGCCTTATCACCCTATCAGCCAGACCATCAGCGTCAGAAAGCACACGACATGAGCTTTCATCATCTCCTACAAAAAGCATGTCCGTGTCCTGAATCAGAATACCCTCCAGAGCAAGAGCGAAAAAACTCTTGTCGTAATCTGCTTGACTACCCTGCGAATTGACTATGCGGATTGAGCTCCTGCCGCGGGCCACTTCCACATCACAATTGATATCTGGAGTATGGCTCCTGACTCTAGCTATAAGTTCATTACCAATATCGACCATCGATTCCATAGGAATCTTTTCTACCTGGGGATCGGAGATATTTACCTGCGGATAAGCCCGGGCGGAAGAAAACTGAAACTTAGCAGGATCTCCAAATTGAGATGTTTCCACAGCCATGTTGATTAGCGCTTTCATATCGTCAACGCCACTGGCTGTGGCAAAACCGACCCTGCCATCCTTGAAAATCCTTAATGCGATGCTCGAACTCTCCTTGGTTTGTATTTGCTTCAGCTTATTGGCTTCAAAATGGACCGAGGTTGCTACCGATGACGTAAAGAAGACCTCAGACTGCTCAGCTACCCTCTGAGCTGAATCAATGACTTCTAAGAGATGTTCCATCTTAAATCCTGATTTACTTAGCCACAGTTGATATGCGTCTTGCCAATCATGCTTATTCTCTGGTGTGGTGTTATCGTACGGAATTTTGATCCTGAGTCATAGAGCAATCTGTTCCAGTTCTCTAATCCAGTCCCCATTTCCTATCTGCCTCCAACCACGCAGCGGCGAATCCTGATATGAGGGCTGCCGTTAGAAACAGGTAGAGGGAATTGCCCTCCTTTCCCACATCCACCCCCCTGATTCATTGCCAGATCATTGCCGATTGCGTCGATGTTTTCCAGCGTGGTAAAAACATTACCGCTCAATACCACCGGACGCAATGGCTCCGCCAGTCTTCCCTGTTCAATCATGTAAGCTTCTCCCGCGGAGAAGGTGAACATCTCCAGACTGGTCATCCCGCCATACCAATCTTTGACATAGACACCCTGCTTTACATCAGCAAGCATTTCTTCAAAAGATGAACTTCCAGACTCAATGAAGGTATTGGTCATCCGCACTATGGGAGGAAAGAGATAGTTGATGGCCCGGGCGTTACCTGTAGGTGTTTCTCCCATCTTAGCCGCCGTTTCGCGAGAATGAAGCCTTCCCACAAGAATGCCTTCACGAATAAGATATGTTTTCGCTGCTGGCGTTCCTTCGTCATCATATTTATAGCTTCCCCGCAAACCGGTAATAGTGCCATCATCAACGATATTGAGGTTCTTACTGCCAAAGCTTCTCCCCAAAACCATGACCTGTCGCAGCTTCTCATTCTGGTACACAAAATCCGATTCGGATAAATGCCCAAAGGCTTCGTGGGTAAAGACTCCAGCCAAAACCGGGTCTAGGATTACAGTATACTCACCCCCCTTTACCTGAGGAGCAGAAAGAAGAGTTGCTGCCCGACTCGCTAGTTCTTTCGCCTGGTCCTGCAAACCCTCTATACTGGAGAAATCTCCCTTGCTGCCTAAGCTCAAACCTGCCTGCTGAATCTCATTATTCTCCCGTGCTATGACCGTCAATCTCAAACTGAGATCTGGCTTAGCCTGCTCTATGTAGCTGCCTTCAGAATTGGCAAAAATCACTCTTCGCCTTACGTCCTGGTAACCAATCCTCGTGCTCTGAATCTTGGCCGAGCTCAACATAATATCGTTGTATTCTTCCAGAAGCTCTGTCTTCTGCGCCAAAGTCACAGTGGCAGCATCTTTATCCGGTTGTGGCATAACCGTATCAACAAGAGGCTCCGTCGGAAATAGCTTGAATGGTTCCCTGCCTGCTAACAGTGCTTCCCTCACAGCCACAGCTACTTTGTCCCGAAGGTTGCTAAGCCCACTAAGGCTAAGAAATCCCCAGCCACCTTTGACCAGAGCTCGGACGTTGCCTCCTGACGCGCTAGCCCTGGTGACTTCCTCTAGTCTTTCACCGTGGTAAACGATACCAGTGCTTTGGCTTTCCTCAAAATGGATTTCGATGTAATCGGCATCCTGTCCTTTCATGGCGTCAGCAAATAGGTTTCGCACGTCCATATTCTAATCCTTCAGGCCAATAAACACAAAGAGACGTGCGAGCTGATCACATAGCTAACACTGCACTGCCTATTTTGGCAGGCTCACATTCAATATGCACGACAGGTCAACCTAACCATTGGGGTGTCGGTTTAAGCCATAGTCACCAGGTCATTCAGTTAGCCAAGCATTAAGCTCGAGCAGGGCCAACAGTAGATTGGAGTTGCTAAGACCATAGACCATTAACACCGCACAAGACTGATTTGACGCAGCCTCGATAAAGCGTTAATATGCAGTTGCAATGTATTACTTTGATTATTGTAATGAAATAACAAAGAGGGAATATGGATCATTATGTAGTCATAATAAGTGGACTTGCCTGTGTTTTGGGCGGGCTTGTAGGATATTTTATAAGGCAACTAGTAGCCAATCAGCAGATTCGAAATACCAAGAAACAGGCACAGGAACTATTAGATGAGGCGACAGCCAAGCATGCCGAGTTACTCTCCGCAGCTAGAGACGAAGCTATAAAGGTTCGTAACGTTGCTGACGCGGAGAATAAGGAACGTCGCGTTGAAGTACAGCGAGCAGAAAAACGCCTTAACCAGAGAGAAGAGACTCTAGAACGCAAATTAGACGCTGTAGAGCGACGTGAGCGTGGCTTAGATAACAGAGAAAAAGACATTGACAAAGTAAAAGCTGCACTTGAGGAAATAAAGGAAAGACAGCTTGTGCAGCTTGAAGCCCTCTCTGGAGTATCCAGTAGTGAGGCAAAGGAGCTTCTGGTTCAAAACATCAAACAGGAAGTTGAGGAGGAAGCCTCACGACAAGTCCGAGCCTGGCAAGAGCATATAAAGGAAGAAGCGGACAGGGATGCCCAGATGATATTAGCTACAGCTATTCAGCGTTGCACTACGGATGTCGTTTCAGAGACGACGGTGTCCTCCATTTCCCTGCCTAGCGATGAGATGAAGGGACGTCTTATAGGCCGCGAAGGACGCAATATCAGAGCTTTGGAGCAAGCCACCGGTGTTGATCTCATCATCGATGATACTCCTGAAACTGTTACCATCTCTAGTTTTGACCCTGTGAGACGGGAGGTAGCGCGTATTGCCTTAGGCAGACTCATCCTGGACGGGCGTATTCAACCGGCTCGTATAGAGGAGGTAGTAGAGAAGGCCAAAACTGAAGTTGAAGCCACTATTCGTACTGAGGGTGAGCAGGCTGCCTACGAGGCTGGAGTGACAGGATTGCATCCTGAGCTAATTAAACTACTGGGTCGACTCAAGTTTCGTAGTAGCTATGGTCAGAATGTTCTGCGTCATAGCCTCGAGGTTTCTCATCTATCAGGGGCAATAGCCAGTGAAATCGGAGTGAAGCCTGATTTAGCTAGAAAGGCCGGGTTACTGCATGATATTGGCAAAGCAGTGGATTATGAAGTTGAAGGACCTCATGCCCTGATAGGTGCTGATTTGCTCAAGCAGTGGGATAAGTCTGCTGAGGTTGCTCAAGCTGTTGCTGAGCACCATGGGGAAACGGGCACCACCAGTATTATGGGCTTTATTGTTGCCGCGGCTGATGCCATTAGTGGTGCAAGGCCTGGCGCCAGACGAGAGTCATCGGAACAATATTTGAAGCGCGTCAGGGATTTAGAGAGTCTGGCAGCAAGTTTCTCTGGGGTAGAAAAAGCATTTGCTATTCAAGCCGGACGGGAAGTGCGTATTCTCGTGAAACCGGAGAAGGTTGATGACTTGTCCACTTTGAGACTGGCTCGGGATATCTCCAAGAAGATAGAAGAGAGCTTGAGCTATCCAGGCCAAATAAAGGTAGTAGTGGTTCGGGAGACTACGGCGGTAGATTACGCTAAGTAGAATTGAGAATACTAGCAATAGGGGATATCATCGGCAAGCCAGGCAGAAATGCGGTACGGGATCTCCTGCCGGGCTTGCGTCGTGAGCACAGAATCAATCTAATAATAGGCAACGGTGAAAATACCGCTGGCGGAATAGGGATAACTCCAAGCACCGCACAGGAGCTTTTTGATTCTGGCATCGATGTAATAACTACAGGCAATCATGTCTGGGCCCACAAGGATATCATTCCGTACCTGGATGGTAACCTTGCCGTCGTCAGGCCGCTGAATTATCCACCCTCTGCTCCCGGGCGGGGCTATTTATATAAAGACGGGGTCTTGGTAGTTAACCTTATAGGGCGCACCTTCATGGGCAATTTTGACTGCCCCTTTCGAGCTATGGACCAATTGCTAAGCAAAGTTGAAGGCAAGTCAAACATCATTATCGTTGACTTCCATGCTGAAGCAACCTCAGAAAAGGTAGCCATGGGTTGGTACTTAGATGGGCGAGTCAGTGCTGTGCTTGGCACTCATACCCATGTAGGCACTATTGATGGTCGTATATTATCCGGAGGCACTGCTTATGTTACCGACATAGGCATGGTTGGACCTTTGAATTCGGTTATCGGAGATGACCCGCACGCTGTAATTGATCGCTTTCTTACCCAGATGCCTAGTCGCCTACCAGTAGCAGATGGACCAGTAGTCTTCAATGCCGTTCTAATCGAGGTAGACGAGCAGACAGGTAAAGCAACAGCTATTACACGCGTCGAAGGTTAGCTGAAAAATTGTAAAGCTGGACTTCACCCCATTGAAGAGAACAGCCTTCGGGCGTTCGCATCTTCTCGCAATCGGGTCTACGATAATGGCTACTTGACGTAGAAGAACGCAGGTTTTAAACCTTAACCTCAACTACTCTATCTATGCCACTCAGGTCACGTATCAATCTGATGCTAGCGTGCGGCAAATTGCTGTGTATCATCGAAACCACTGTCTGTCCCTGGTTCTGTCCCATCTCCAGAAGCAAATGACCTCCATATTTAAGCTTCCCCGGAACTTGTTTCAGCAGATGCCGTATCGTATCCAGACCACTCTTGCCACCAGCCAGAGCGATGCTTGGTTCAAAATTTATTATCTCAGGGCTCAATCTCTGCATCTGGCTCTGTCTAACGTAAGGCAAGTTAGCTACAATCATATCCACAGCTCTGGGCAAGGGCTCAAGTAGATCTCCCTGGAGAAGTTCCACCTGGCCATCTATGTTGTGGCTACGGCAATTTATCCCAGCTACCTCGATTGCTGAAGCCGAAATATCGCTAGCATATATCTTTGCCCTGGGCAGCTCTAGAGCAATACTAATAGCAACGGCTCCGCTGCCTGTACCGATATCAGCTATGGTGAAGTCTTCACCACGACAGCAGTGATAAAGCTCTGCAGCCCTTTCTACTAAAATCTCTGTCTCCGGCCTGGGAATAAGCACACGGCCATCAACATAGAACGGGATACCGTAGAATTCGCAGCGCCTCAAAATATAAGCCAGCGGCTCATGAGCGAGGCGGCGTTGCATAAGATCCTGTAATCTACATGTCTCCCCCGACGTTAAGTCTCTTCCTGTTTCAGTGTAAAGCCCTGTCTTGGATATACCTAAGACATAGCATACTAGGATCTCGGCTTCAACGGAAGCATCGTCAATTCCTGCCATAGATAGCGTATGGCTGGTTGAGCATACGGCTTCGCCTGAAGTCATGAAAGTGCTGCCTCTAAGCGCTCGACCTGCTCTTTGCCGGCCAGGGCTTCGATAATTTCATCGAGATTCCCCTCTAAGACCTGCGATAAGTTATGGTAACTCAAATTTATTCTATGGTCGGTAAGACGATTCTGGGGGAAATTATAGGTTCTTACCTTCTCTGCCCGCTCGCCACTGCCTACTTGAGTCCGCCTCTCCTTATCTATGATTTCAGATTGCCTCTCCTGCTCCAAATCCAGTAACCTTGCCCTAAGCACTGCCATTGCCTTCATTCTATTTCTTATTTGGGACCTCTCATCCTGGCAAATAGCCACTATGCCCGTAGGCAAATGAGTCAGACGAACCGCAGTAGTCACTTTGTTCACATTCTGCCCTCCGGCGCCGTGGCTATGGAAGAATTCCATCTTGAGATCATCCGGCTTGATATTAACCTCGATTTCTTCTGCCTCAGGTAGAACGGCCACAGTGACTGTTGAGGTATGAATTCGTCCTGAAGCCTCTGTGACCGGCACCCTTTGTACCCGGTGAACGCCACGTTCATATTTAAGCCGGCTAAAGGCGCCCTTGCCTTTAACCTCGAATACCAGAGCTTTAAAGCCTCCGATGCCACTCTGGTTGCTGTCAATGATTTCCACCTGCCAGCCTTTAGCTTGAGCATAGCGACTATACATGCGGAACAAATCTGCCGCGAAGAGACCAGCCTCCTCACCACCAGCACCAGCCCTTATCTCAACAATCACATCTTTATCATCATTGGGGTCCTTGTATACCAGAGATGATTTGACCTGCTCTAGGAGCTCATCTTGCTCTTGTTTGAGCTTATTCATCTCTTCCTTGATAAGAGCTGTCATTTCAGCTTCTGAGCTGTCCCTCAGCAAAGCCTCGGCTTCAGTTAATGCTTCGCCTTTTCTCATATACCCTTGATACATAGTCACTATGCCCTCAAGGCGGGCAATCTCTGTGGTCAGCTTCTGCAGCCGCTTTGGGTTAGTAGCTACCTCTGGTTCAGCTACAAGCCTCTTCAATTCCTCGTACTTATTCTTTACTTCTCCTAACTTATCAATCATAGCTCCGACTATTATAATATAGGGGCATAAGGCACTCAAATTCAGCGTTTAGCCACCAGAAGGTATAATTAAACATACAATTATTGAAAGGTGATTAGCAGCCAACGTTATGAAAGCTAAACCGGATTGCTATGAATGCCTGCGAGGGCTGGCCTACCAAGCTGCCAACCTAGCAGACGATGATGAGAAGGTCAGAGAGAGCGCGATAAAGGCAGCATTGAGAACTCTTGACGCTAATTTCTCAACTAACGAAGTGACTATCACAGTTGCTGCCAAGATTCACGAGGCGATAAAGGAAATCACCGGCAACCCCGATCCTTACAGTACAATGAAAGATGAGGAATTGAGCATCGCCAGAGAATTGTATCCTAGAGTAAGCCCCAAATATAAGGATGATTTGAGAGGCCGTCTCAGCCTGGCCACAGCAGCCAATGCCATCGACTTCTTCAAAAGGCGCAGTTTTATCGAAGAGCATATAAGTAATCCTTTGGAGTTCGCCATTGATGACTCCTCCCGTTTCGAAGCGAAGCTAAAAGATGCCAAGAAGGTCCTGTACCTGGCTGACAATGCCGGGGAGATATATTTCGATCTGCCCCTAGTCAAATGGGTAAGACGCTTTGCCAATGTTATCTACATAGTTAAACCCCGGCCTGTTCAGGACGATGCCACCCTAGAGGACATCAGGAAAGCTGGACTGGAAGGCGATTTTGGAGCGATTATGACTGGCACAGCCTCACCCGGGCTTATGCTACCCCTGGCCTCAGAAGAGTTTAAACGACAGTTTGAGTCAGCAGACCTGATATTAGCCAAGGGTATGGGCAACTACGAATCTTTGTCCGAGCTTCCCGGTCAAGGGAAAATCCTATATTGCCTCATGGCTAAATGCAACCCTGTCGCCCAGTCGCTAGGGGTGCCCCTGAACAGTTACGTGGCTCTGCTGGACTAATAACAGGTAAAAGCAAGAGTCCTCCTATTTCCACGACAGCCAATGTTCTATGCCAAATTATCCACTTGGACTTAAGCCTGAACATCGCTTGACAAGGAATCGCTAAGGGCTCTGCCCGCAGCCAACACCTCTCCCACAACTCCTGTTAGCCGGAATTCAATTTGCTACTAAAGTTGACACGACCGCAACTTCTGAACTATCATTGGCGGCGAACTATAAGAGGTTCCACTAAGGAAATGTCGGCCTATTGTGCTATTATCTCTCCGACTGCTCTGAATTGAAAGGAGATTACTATGAAGACATTATTTGTTTATCCCAAGTATCCAGAGACTTTCTGGAGTTTTAAGCATGCCTTGAAATTCATTTCTAAGAAGGTGGCTTTCCCTCCCCTTGGCTTGTTAACGGTGGCAGCGATGGTTCCCGCTGAATGGGAGAAAAAGCTTGTAGATATGAATGATGCAAACCTTACTGACGAAGACATCAACTGGGCTGATTATGTATTTATCAGCGCTATGGCAGTGCAACAAGATTCGGCAAGGGAGGTTATCAACAGGTGTAAGCAATTTGGAACTAAGGTTGTTGCCGGTGGCCCCCTCTTCAGCACCGGGTACGAAGAGTTTGGTTTTGACGATATAGACCATCTGATACTCTGTGAGGCGGAGAATCTAATGCCGCTCTTTTTGGCAGATTTAGAGAAGGGATGTGCCAAACACATCTACGAGTCCGAGGACCGACCGGATATCACGAAGACTCCTGCACCTTTGTGGTCACTCATCAACATGAAGAAATACCATTCGATGAGCCTACAATACTCTCGGGGTTGTCCTTTCAATTGCGAGTTCTGTGACATTATTGTAATGAATGGGCATATACCTCGGAGTAAAGACAGTGACCAGATAATAGCCGAGTTGGAGGCATTATATAATCGGGGGTGGCGGGGAAGTGTATTTTTCGTTGATGATAATTTCATTGGCAATAAGCGTAAGTTAAAGTCAGAAACCCTGCCGGCGATAATTGAGTGGATGGAAAAGAAAGAATATCCTTTTTCATTCTTTACGGAGGCCTCTATAAACCTTGCTGATGATGAGCAACTAATGCAATTGATGAGCAAGGCGGGATTTGACCAGGTATTTGTTGGCATCGAGAGCCCGAATGAGGCAAGCCTGGTTGAATGTAACAAAATACCGAATAAGAACCGTGATTTACTCGCATCCGTCAAAAAGATTCAAAACCACGGTTTTCAAGTGCAGGGAGGGTTCATTGTAGGTTTCGATAGCGACCCACTTACAATCTTCAAAAGCCAAATAAGTTTTATTCAGAGGAGTGGCATTGTTACCGCGATGGTGGGTGTGTTAATGGCCCCACCGGGAACAAGGCTGTACAAACGACTGAAGAGTGAGAACCGCTTATTAACAGGTGGTACTGGCGACAATACGGATGGGTCAACTAATATCATTCCTAAGATGGGCTATGAAAAACTGGCTGAAGGTTACAAGCATATCGTAGATACAATCTACTCGCCCAGACCGTATTACCAGCGCATTAGGACCTTCCTGCGAGAATATAACCCCAATACGTTCAGAAAGAGCAGGCTTACTTTTGCCTACTTCATGGCATTTATCAAGTCCCTCTGGATTATGGGTGTCAAGGAAAAAGGCAGAACCTGTTATTGGAAGCTGATCGCCTGGACTCTAGTGAAGAAGCCTAAGTCTTTGCCACTGTCCGTAACCCTTGCTATCCAGGGACTGCACTTCCGCAAGGTTGCCGAGAAAATAAAGGTGCCTTCTCTTGAGCAGTCTCATCAGCTATCGCGAGCAAGAACCTAGGGCCAAGCGAGAATTAATCACTATAGGGCTGAGGCAACGCCTGTAAGATTGCGTTTCCGCTTATGTCCAATCTCGTGCTTGGTAGCATCCGGGGCGCTTTCTGCGCTGTGTTTTCAGATATCAAGAGTGCTCAGCACTTCCTGCAGCGCTGCAATATAGCTTTCGCAGGTTCTGGAGTCGAAAAGCACGAACACTACCTCTTTGAGGGAAGTAGCCTGCTTCTGCAAGAATGATACTACCGTATTCATGGCTACCCTTGCTGCTTCAGCCGCCGGGTAGCCGTAGGCTCCGGTGCTTATAGAAGGGAAAGAAATACTGACCAGCTTCTCCGCGGAAGCCGTTCTTAACGACTCACGATAAGCGCCTGCCAGGAGCTCGGCTTCATTTCTGTCGCCGCCGTGCCAGATAGGGCCAACTGTATGTATAACCCGCTTCGCCTTGAGATTACCTCCTGTGGTGCTTACAGCTTTCCCCGTTGGCAAACTCCCCTGCCTGGCGACAATTTGTTTGCATTCCGCCAGAATAGCCGGCCCTCCAGCCCTGTGTATCGCCCCATCCACTCCTCCACCCCCCATTAAGCTTGAATTAGCAGCGTTGACTATAGCTTCGGTAGCCTGCCTGGTTATATCCCCTTGAATTATGCGCAGCCTTGTGTCGTTAACCCTTAATTCCATTGCTTATTCCTCTCCTACTCTGCCAGAACAGATTTTGTGGTCTTGAAGTGCACTTTGGCAACCTCGTTTAGCTTTCCCAGACCATATTTTTGGACAAATTCCTTGCCCGCCTCGATTACTGCAGATGAAGCCCCTTTCGGTAAATCCAGACCATACTTCACCGACAGCACTTTTAGCTGGCGGAGAAACTCCGCCCTGGCTAAGATTGAAGCCGCCGCCACCGCTATATCACTTTCAGCTCTTACCTCCTGTCTCACCTCTATCTTCTTCCCTTTCTCCATCAAAGCGTTAGCTATGAAGTTCTTGTCTCCAAATTGGTCAGCCAGAGCATAGTCACATTCCTCCCTGTCCAGGATATTTTCTATGGCTCTCGAATGGCCCCAGGCCAGCAGGCGGTTCAGGTTCCCTATCTTGTTGTATAACTCATTATATCTTTTGGGCCCTATAACAACCACCGAGTAGCGGAACTGTTTCCTGATTTTGGCCGCTAGCTCCTTTACCGAATTATCTGAGAGCCGCTTGCTGTCCTTCACCCCAAGTCTCTGGAGCAACTGAGCCGTTGTGTCGTCTAATACCACTGCGGCGACTACTAAAGGCCCGAAATAATCACCCTTGCCAGCTTCATCGGTGCCCATCCATTTCGAGCCTGGCAGCTTTGTAGAACTTTCCTGCAATGGTTTGCTCAACATACAGAAACCAGCCACTCCACGATTTTCTGCATGCATAATATCAAATTTCTTCTGTGCTAGATACAACGAGATATTGACAAAAAGTTTGCCATCTGATATTTTGTTAGACTCCTCTAACAATTGGAGGATTACGAACCATGGTGAAACAGGAGCTGCACGGAGCACGTACTCCCTGCATGGAAGACTACCTTGAAGCAATCGCTATGCTTCGCGGAGAGGGGAAGGTGGTCAGGGTCAATCAGATCAGCCGAAGGTTGAAGGTGAGTATGCCCAGCGTTACTTCAGCCTTGAAGAAGCTCTCAGAGCAAGGTCTGGTCGATCACGAAAGGTATGGCTATGTTGAGCTTACTGCCGGGGGGCACAGGGCGGCCAAGGATATAATTCGTCGCCACAAGGCATTGAGCCTTTTTCTTTCTGAAGCCCTGGGGATCGACCCCAAGACAGCTGATGAGGATGCGTGCAAGATTGAACATGTCATTAGCCCGCTCAGCTTAGAAAGGGTAATAAAGTTTATAGAGTTTATAGAGGCCTGCCCTCTGGGAGAGCCCAATTTCCCCAAGAGATATAAGTATTATGTGGAACATGGAGTGCTACCGGAGGAATGCGAGCGATGCATGGAGAAGAGCATGACAAAGAAAGAGTAATAGCCACCGCGCGTTCAGGAATCAAGTTAGATGTCTCTAAGAAGAACTAACAACGGTCAGACAATCTATCATCTCATGAGTCATGAATGCCTGGTAAGTCTGCTGTACAAGACAAAAAGGAGAAGAAGTAGCAATGGTGCTAGGTCAACTTGGAGTTGGTGAAACAGCCAGAATCGTGGCAATTGATGGGGGCAGAGAGCTGAGGCAAAAGCTGTTTCTAAGAGGTTTGGTGGAGGGTAAGGTAATGAGAATAGTATCCAATTACGGGCCAATTACTGTCGAAGTTGACAGGAACGTAATCGCGGTTGGTCGGGGGATGGCTCAAAAAATTATCGTTGAGAGGCGTTAAGCGTGGAGAAGAAGCTATCCCAGATGAAATACGAAGAGAAGGGCATAATAAGGAGGATTGACCAGAGCCTAAAGGCCCGGATAGCAGGCTTGGGAATCAGAGAAGGCAAGGAGATTACGATGATGACGAAGCAGCCGATAAAGGGCCCTTTGGTAGTGACTGTAGATAGAGCTCATTCATCTATCGGCCTTGGACTGGCGGAGAAGATCATCGTAGAGGTAGCCGAATGAAGAAAGTATTGTTGATGGGGCAATCCAATGTAGGCAAGTCTGTGATTTTCAACCGCCTGGCTGGAGCGCATGTTACCGAGTCTAATTACGCTGGAACAACCGTTGATTTCGCCAAGGGTGTCATGAGGCTCGACCATGAGGACGTTGAAATCATAGATGTGCCAGGCACTTTTTCTCTAGAGGCCAAGGACAAGGCCGAGGAAGTGGCAGTAAGAATGCTTGAGGAGGAAAAAGAAGCTCTGGTTGTCTGCGTTATCGATTCATCAAAAATAGAGCGAGGCCTTTATCTGGCTCTGGAAATCATTGAGAGGGGCTATCCTATAGTAGTTGCCCTGAATATGTGGGATGTAGCCAGCAATAATAATGTGAAGGTAGATATTCTAAAACTGGAGCAGATTCTCGGTGTGCCAGTTGCTCCTACCGTAGCGACGAGAGGAGAAGGGCTTAAGGAACTGGTCCTGCGGATGAAAGAAGCAACGCCAGGTTATATAGACAGAATCATGGAAAAAGTGGGAACTAAAATTGGAACTCACAGTTGACCAGAGATGGGAACTGGTAGACAAGATATCCAGGGAAACCGTAGAACTCGGCAAGCATGAGCTCTCCCTGAAGGATGCCCTGGCCGATGTTACTGTCAGACCGGCGACCGGCATACCGTTTGCTGTCGCAGTCATATACGGGTTCTGGATGTTCTTCCGCGGGTTCGCCGGGACTTTGTTTACCGATGGTTTCCTCGTCAAGATTTTTGATGGTCTCTGGTTGCCCTGGTTACAAGCCAGTTTCCCGGGAAAGGATACCTGGCTGTATTTCATCCTCGTGGGTAACCCCTTAGCCAACAACTCCTTTGAAGCTTTCGGAGTACTCACGAGCGGGCTTTTTCTTGCTATAGGTGTGGTCCTTCCGGCAATAGTGGCATTCTACCTCATATTTGCCATTCTGGAAGATATCGGATATATGCCCAGATTGGCTGTTCTTGTTGATACTGTATTCCATCGGATCGGCCTACACGGCTTCGCCATCGTACCTACCATTCTTGCCCTGGGATGTAACGTTCCTGGTGTAGCAGCTACCAGAGCGCTGGAGACGGGTAAGCAGAGGTTCTTGGCCATAACGCTATTGGGTGTATTCATTCCCTGCGGAGCTCAAATTGCAGTAATGCAAGGAATGATTCCCAACCTGATAGGCTGGATTTTCCTCGCTTTGGCAGCCGGATATTTTGCCGTTGGCTGGATTCTCAACAGGATTGTGCCTGGAGAATCGCCTGAGATACTGATGGACGTGCCACCGTATCAATCGCCGACTGCGAGGAATATATGGGCTAAGCTCTGGACCAGAACGATCAAGTTCATTACGGTTGCGGTCCCCTTTGTTCTGCTGGGCTGCGTTATCGTGGCTGCCTTATATATGAGCGGGGCCATGGATACGCTGGCAAGCGTCTTGAGCCCCGTTATAACTGGTGTATTCGGTCTGCCTCAAGATACTGCAGTTGCCATGATTGCAGGATTCCTGAGGAAGGACCTGGCCGTAGGAACAATTGGTATGCTTGCTGCAGGAGGAGTAACTATAACGGTATACCAGGTGTTTACTGCTGTGGTATTGCTCAGCATCTACTTCCCCTGCTTAGCTACATTCGCATTGATGATGAAGGAATTGAGGTGGAAGGGAATTCTGGGAGCGTTGGCCACTCTGATAGTGGTGGTCTTTGCTTATGGAGCTATACTGCACGCAATAGGATTATCCGGAATAGGGAGTGACGCCTGGGTTCCGGTGGAATAAGGACTGGTGATTTCAATAGTGAGTAAGAAGGTAGCAAGATTTGGCAGCATATACTTCGGCATCTTTGGTGCTGTCGTATTGATATCCGGTATAGCGGGATTTGTGGTCATGTCACTACACGGAACGAAAGGAGTTGTCTGGGGGCCTCTGGAGATGTCAGGTATGTTCCTGGCATGGGAGGCCATTATCCTCGTCGCTGCCGGTGCTATGTATCTGTCCAGCGCCGCCAATTTCGGAGACATGCGCCAGCTGGCAAAATCTCTGGCGGCGAGCGTAATGATATGGATTCTTGCCGGGATAGCAATATGGGCTATGTTTACCAATTCAATTCCCGGAGGAGAAGAAGGACCCTGGTTTAATCCTCCATCGGATTTTATAGCCAGCTATGCCCCACCCTATGTTCCGGCAATATTCCTGTTGCCCTTCTCACTGGCAATAATTTATCCCATTCGCAGCAAGAGAAAGTAGGAGCAAAATGAAGAATGATCAGGTCACGAAGAAACAGTTGTCCTCAAGAGCTAGAAAAAACATGGCTGCAAAGAAAATGCCACTGCATGGTGCGCGAATTGGCCTGTTTGGCAAAGGAGGAGCCGGCAAGAGTACAGTATCCGTGCTACTGGCCAGGGGATTACGTCAGCGCGGTTATCCAGTGTGTGTCCTGGATGCTGATTCAACCAACATGGGGCTATTTCGGGCTTTGGAGCTTACCCGGTCACCAAGACCTTTGATAGACTACTTCGGCGGTGCGGTTTTTAGAGGCGGAGCTGTCACCTGCCCCGTGGATGATCCCACCCCCTTAGCCGATGCCGAAATTGACTTGGAGACTCTCCCACCGGAGTATTATGCCGAAAGCCCGGACGGGATTATACTGGTCACCGCCGGCAAGATAGGTGATAAGGGCCCGGGCGGCTGTGACGGCCCCATCGCCAAAATCTCGCGCGATCTTCGTCTTCGCTTTAAAGGTGATTCGCCTGTTACCCTGGTGGACTTCAAGGCAGGCTTCGAGGACGTCGCTCGCGGTGTTATCACCAGCCTGGACTGGGCAATTGTTGTTATAGACCCTACAAGTACTTCGGTCGAAATGGCGGTAAATATGAAGCGCTTGGTAGAGCAAATTAGAGCGGATACACTGCCCGCGACCAGTCATCTAGAAAGCCCTGAACTGGTTGCCCTGGCAAATAAGATTTTCACCGAGGCTGCTATCAAAGGTGTTTCGTTCGTGCTAAATCGAGTTCAAAGTGACGAGCAAGCGGAGTATTTGCGCCAGAGACTAGCTGAAGCAGGAATCGAGCCCGTTGGACTGATTCCTGAGACTCCTTCTATTTCACTTTCCTGGCTGAAGGGTACGCCTCTAAGCGTAAATCATACGATGATTCAGGTCCAGAAACTCTTAGGTGAGCTGGAAGATGTAATCAGGTGAAGCCAGCACTTTCGGAGACACCTTTGATCCGATGAGATGATGCAAATTGAACTTGCAGCTTCATAATCACAGTTGATTCTGCCGCTGCAAACTGGTACTGAGATCAGAGACCGCCCGCTTACTCACCCTTGCCAGTGCTCACCCATCCTCTATTCTTGCCAGTTGAACTCTGTCGGCTGACGGTATTTCTAAAGCTCCTCGGGCAGGACTCGAACCTACAACCATACGGTTAACAGCCGTCCGCTCTACCATTGAGCTACCGAGGAACGCTCACTCTGGAAAAGCTCCTTTTCCAGAAGCTCCCGCTACTTCGCTGCCGAGCCTGGATTCGAACCAGGGCTTAAGGATCCAAAGTCCTCCGTGCTACCGCTACACAACTCGGCATCATATTATGCACTGCCGAAGGTCGGAGTCGAACCGACACGGGAATTACTTCCCAACAGTTTTTGAGACTGCCGCGTCTACCATTCCGCCACTTCGGCGTTCAAATATGCCGCGGAGCAGAGCCAAACTGCCGACACGTAGACTTTCACTCCCTCCCAGAATATCCACAGGTTAAGCGGTTTCCTCGCCTACCTCAGGCAGGGACTCACTCCAAGCACTTTAGAATTCTACCACCGCCACTCAAGTCGTGCAATTGGGCTGTCTTGATAAGATAGCGCAGGCAAAGACATCAAAGAGTCCATCAAGTCCCTGCATCTTAGCAATGGTAATAAACGTGCTTGCTTCATGGCATTGAGAACCTTCCGTGATTGGCTCATTGCCATAGTTCTACTTGTCCCCTCAAACACCATGACAATATTACGAATGGTGCTCCTCAGACTGAGCGGCAACTAGCTCCCGCTCTGACCAGGGAGCTAGTAGATCATTGACAGCCTGTGCTGCGGCCATTCCCCACACAGCCGCCCCCACACCCCTGCCCTGGATGTGTAGCATCTATCATAGCCTTGGGTCAGGAAAGCGCTGGCCCGCTATAGATACACAGCGCGCCGCTGAAGCCCCAGGATAGCCTGAAGCCATATTATAGGCTCACAGCTATGCTAAAAGACCGTAACTTATAGCCACCCCTCCTGCTGGCTTTGAAGTAGCCTTTTCACGCTTATGTCTTGGCAAGAACAAGGGGCTCATGAACTTTGCTTTCCTTTTCGCCCGATCTTCGCAAGACGGCCATTCCTGAACGAACACGTCGCTTACTCGATGCCCTTCGTTTCTCCTGCTCCTCAAAGTACCTGTCTATATAGTATGCCAACTCGTTCACTTTGCACCTCCCCTCATTCATTAACTACATAGTAAAACGCCGAAAAAACCAAAAAGGTTTAGCCACAACATTGCAATTTTGTTTAGACCTCTGATGAGTCATAGAAATCTTCTGTGGGCATACAACGGGCTGCATGAGACTGGTTAGCGTATCTGTTCCCTATTCTCAGTAAGAAGCATCAAATTTCTCGGTCGGACATGCGCTATCAGCTCGGGTATATCTTGCGCGTACATGCCGATCAGTGCTAAACTTAAGTCGTAGGACTTAAGTCATGACAGCGCTCAAATCGGCACTTAACTACACAGGTTTGAAGACTGGCATCCTGTTGATTGCTGTTTTTGTCGGGCTGAATATCCTGGATGCCTGGCTCACGGGGGTCGCGCTCGGGCTCGGAAGCAGTGAACTCAACCCCATTCTTGGTGTGAGGTTCGGCAGCAGCATGCTTATCAAGGGGCTGCTCTCCTCTCTAATAGTCATGGCCCTGGTCTTATTCAAGCGACCTGGACTGCTGAAGCCGCTGAGCGTTGGAATGCTCCTCGTTTGTGCCTGGAACAGCCTTGCTATCTGGTCCTGGAGCTAAGACCTGCCTTCTTTGTGTTGCACCCTGTGACATCAATCTCTCCGCCGGATGCATCTGACATATTTGTTCGATTCTCTGAGGCTATAAGAAAACGCATAGCTCCCAACTATCAGGGGCTATGCAAGCTACTCTGGAAGCAGAACTCAAGAGAAACGCTGATTATCAATCGATTCAGGGCAAAATATGAACAGGACTAACTGTGCCGAGGAGCAGAGTCGAACTGCTGACACGCGGATTTTCAGTCCGCTGCTCTACCACCTGAGCTACCTCGGCTCCACGGATATTCTAAGGTTTCCTCGCTCTAGTGTCAAGGACACTAGCTTTGACCACCCGGCTTCACCAGAGGGATGTTAGCGGCGCACAAAGGGCATTCGTCAGGTGAGTAGACTGTGGTGGGGAAGCGAAGACAGCTGAAAAAGGGCAAAGCAAAGTCTATCTCTCCGGGACTGCGGTCGACCAGCACAGCGACTCCGATGACACGCCCGCCGAGATTATTCACCGCGGCTATCGTCTCCCTTATAGATCCTCCCGTGGTCAGGATGTCATCGACAACAAGGACACGTTCACCGGGAGCGATTTCGAAATCACGCCGAAAGATTCTTATATCTCGCTCCTTCTCGGCAAAGATGCTCCTAGCCCCTAGCTGGCGAGCAGTCTCAAAAGCCAGAATAATGCCGCCGGTCGTTGGCCCCGCAACCAGGTCTACCTTAGCAGCCCCAAAATGCTCAGCAATAACTTGACATAGCTTTGAAGTATAGACCGGGTACTGGAGAATACGGAACTTCTCCAAATAGACGGGCGAGTGCAGTCCGGAGGCGAGGAGGAAATGCCCCTCCTTTATTGCGCCGCTTGCTCTAAACATGCTCAGTATTTCATCGCTCAAATTACACACCCCAGCTGCACTGCAGATTACTTGCCTCGAGTCCCCCCACTTCAGCCAGCTCAGGATAGCTATAATGTTTAACCAACTGCCACTTGCCCGGTGGCCAGTACACAAACCAGGCCTTGCCGATAATGCTGTCGCGGGGCACGGTCCAGCCCCTATGTGAGTCATTGGCATTGTTACGGTTATCCCCGAGGACAAAATATTCATCCGCGGGGATCTCTCGGGCTGCCATTGTGTAATGTGGTGGCTCTTTAATATATGACTCATCTATGGCTACATTGTTGATGAGGACCTTGCCATCCTTAACCTCCACCGTTTCTCCCGGCAAGCCAATAATTCGCTTGATATATGGGAATTCAGAGTCGTTCGGGGGATCAAAGACAACCACCTCTCCCCGTTCAGGGTCGGAGAAAAAATAACTTGCCTTACTTACCATAACCCATTCACCATCTTCGATGTTCGGCAACATGCAGGAGTACTGTACGGTGTAGCCTTGCAGAGTGACTCGAAGAAGAGCAAAGACGGCGACGGCTATGAGCACTATGATGCCTATTTCACGAAACCATCTCATCTATAAACCTATTCTATCATTGGGAATAAACTAAAAGCCAACTCATCACTATAGTTTACAGCCTGTTCCACCTAGCTCGGGGCCGATAGCGCATGGTAGATAACAAGAGACACTAGTTTACCGGGAGCCAGCAACTATTATAGCTCCACTATCTGACCGCGCATTTCCTCCAAGTCAATCAGCGCAACTGTTTGACGACCGGTAAGGTAACCGCAGACTTCTCCGGGGTTAACCAGTAGAGTTTCGCCCTCAATAATCCCCGCCTTATGATTGTGCCCGCGGACAACCAGATCATAGTAGCCGGACTTGGCTAGCGAATCGACAATCTCTTCATGTATGCCATGTAGCAAAGCAATCTTCTTCCTGCCCAGCCGCAGCGCAGCAAAATCTCCCAGAGGCGTAACTCCGATTTCAGCAAACCTTAGCCTGACAAAATCTCGGTCGCCTTCATTGTTTCCCCAGACGAAGTGTAAATTCGCCTTCAGCTTGGAGAATAGTGGCACTACAAATGGGGATACAAGGTCACCGGCATGCAAGACGTCAGTCACCCCCTCCGAGTTAAAGAAACTGATGGCTTTATCAACCGCGTCAAGCCGATCATGAGTATCCGCCATGGCTCCAATTATCATCTGCTGCCTCCGTCTATTATTTCACCCCTAATCATAGCAGCAGCAACAGTTGAATAAGAAGCCAGGTCATGATCTATCTAATCTTCAGGGCCGAACATCCTGCTTGCTAACTGAGAGACCGGGCGTCTGCCTATTTTATGCCTCGTCTGGCTCTTCCTGATTATACACGGTAAGATGCATTTCAAAGAAATTGCTGCCTTTCGCCGGCAATATCATTAGAAGTTCTCAGGTATAAGCGCCAGATGCTTCCACCTCCACTGCCTCAAATTCAAGCACACGCCCCCCGGAAACGGTACTCTCAGTCAAGAAATAGACACCTTGACGCGATCAAAACCCAGCTCAAAATATCATCTGAAATGGATATCCGGGCCAGGGTCTTGCTTTCAGCTACTGCGTTGTCGGAACGGGTTTCAGGAACTGTTTCGTCTCGACCTATAAGCCCGGAGGACATGAATAGCGATGGAGTGTGCAGCCATTTGTCTCGGCCAAGGGAAAGCGACGCACTAGATAATCTGGCTCAATCTTCAGCATCTGACTTGTGTTATACTGGCAGTCAATTTATTCATATTGAATTTGCTGAGCAGTCGAGCGATTGCCGGTAGCTTCGACCGAGCTGGCAACGACAGAAGGCCGCCGAAGACCTAAGCGCGCTACAAGTAGGGAGGCGAAAGTGAAAGCTCAGCATGCCGAAGCGGATTGGCTCGATAGAAAACACTTCTAAAAGGAGTTGCAAAGTGCCAGATGTTACTGTTATGACGGATACTGTAAGCTATATGCCGGAAGAAATAGCTAATAGTTACAACATAACGCAAGCCCCTACATATATCATAATCAATGGTAAAGCACATGCTGAGAACCGGCTCAATTTAGCAGAATTCTACAAGTCGGTGCCGAAATGGAAAGAAGAGAATAATCTGCCCACGACTTCACCTCCTTCCCCCGACGATTTTGTGAAGGCCTATCGCAAACTAAGTAAGGATTACGGAGCTATAGTATATATTGGCTATAGTAAACACCTTGGTATGGCTGTAGAGTCGGCTTCGCTGGCAAAGGAATTGGTTAAAGAAGAATTGGCCAAGACCAAGATAGAACTGCTTGACTCAAAGACATGGGGTGGAGCCCAAATGCTCATTACGCTGGAAACTGCTAGAGCAGCTCTTGCAGGCAGTGACCTGAAGGAGGTACTGAAGATAGCTAAGGAGATGATAACAAAGGTGAATCTCATTATGCTATCGGACAACCTGTACTACCTGGCTAAGGGTGGCAGAATACACAAAGCACGCCCGTGGGCAGATTCCAAAATCAGCAATACAGCAATATTGAAGCTGGATGCTTCCACTGATGGGAAGACTACGCCCCTCGCAAGGTGCAAGACCAAAGGCGAGACACTTGACACACTATTCAATCTGGTACGGAATCAGCACATTGATAGTAGATTGCACGTTGCCATTAATCATGCTGACGCTTTGGCTGAAGCTATTCAGCTTCAAGAAAAAGTCTCATCACAATTCCAGTGTGAAGAGATATTTGTAAGCAATATTGGTCCCCTGGTTACCACTCACACAGGACTAGGAACCCGTGCCTTCTGTTGGTGGGCAGAATAGAATCTTATCTAGAAGAACGAAATCTTTGCCCGGAGAGCCAAATCGACAATCGTATAGCTAAACCTATCCCGCAAAAAGATAACTGGAAGCTGTCCGGCACCCCGTACGATTGATGAAACGGGTGACCGCACCCTATCTGTCAACGAACAGCGCTGAATCTGTTATTAGGGCTGCAAAGTATAGAATATGGGGATTACCTATTTGGGAAAGAACAGGAAGTTACCTGAAAATCGCGGGAAACGTTTCATAGAAGTGATGTCATAAATACATGAAAACAACGCCCAGCATCGTGCTCATGGCAATCCTGACTGTCACGCTTATTCCTGTGGCCTTTATCTCCCGGGCGAGTCCCTCAGTTCACACCCATGACTATACCAGAAGCGAACAGCAAGGTAATAACTGTAATTGCCATCTCTCTAGCCACACCGCACAAGAAGCCAAAACACTTGGCCGATGGAATCTGAAGCAGCCAGGTCGCCCGGGTAGTACTCTGCGTTCTATCAGCAGGTCCTTTAGGGCTGATCTGCCGGATGCGGCAAAACTCGCCAGCCCCGGAGACATGCCAGCCTGCTGAGTTCCCTATCAGGGTAAGTAGCCACAGGGTTGCCTACCATTTCCAGAACCGGGGCATCAACGATACTATCGGCATAAGCAAAACTGAAGCCAAGGTCTATATTCAGGCGTGTCTGGTCCAAGAACTCCTTTAGTAGCCTCGCCTTATTTGCCCCATAACACAGTGGCCTGACAATCCTGCCTGTGTAACGATCGTTCCTTACCTCGAGTCTCGTGCCCACTACGTAGTCTGCTCCAAGCTTGTCCTTGAGTGTCTCCAGGAAATCAGTGAAAGCGCCTGAAAGGAGTATTATTATGTGTCCCTGGCTTCTGTGTTGTTGAAGTAATGCCATGATATCCGGCCTTAGCGACTGGAAAACATAACGCCTGTCTATTCGTCTGAAGATTTGTAGCCCTTTCCGTCTATTGAATCCCTTAAAGGCTATAGCCAAATCCTCACCCCACTTCACCTTATATGCCTCCTTGCTCAATATCCTGAACTTGCTGGCCAGCCACAGGGAAATATGCGTGACGAAGTACATAGAAAGTTGGGGCAGCTTCATTCGGCGCTTGATATGGTGCTTTGCCACCATGGTCCAGAAATGGCCTTTTGACAACGTGCCGTCAAAATCAAAAAGCGCAACAATCCTTCCTTGCTGTTCCATACAAAGCCTGACTGTATCCGTCACTGTACATTGTATCAGAAACCGCATAGTTGACAACAGAAGTCTTCTTCAAACGAATCCCCTGTTAACACCTCGATCTAGACCAGACATTAGACACAGCGCCCAAATGTTGCTCTTGATGTGATAACCCCTGCGTATTGGGGTTTCACATGTTTTTCCCGCTACTAATGTGTCAGGGCTGAGTCTTTGGCTGCTGTTTCAGTGACAGGCGTAGAAGTTTAAACGCCACTATTTCAACCCAGATTACCATGTTTGCCACCAGAATTCGCTCATATAAACCAAACCAGCTCAATTGGTCGGCAAGGAATACCAGCAGCAACTCCAGAGCCAGAGCTAAAGCACCGGCAGCGAGAGTATAGATGTAAATGTCCCTCCAATTTGGGTCGCTCTTGAGGCTGGGTGTGAGCAGTAGAATAGCGCTGGGGAATAGCCAGAAAACTGCATAAGCTGTCGCCAAATGGATCGTTCCTTCAGTAGTGCGCTGAGCTCCTGTGGGGTCAGTATGAAAAGCACCAACCAGCAGTAGCCCGAAGCCGACGAAAACAAAGAGCCCGATGCTAAGCTGGAAGCCCCATGCCCTGCGAATATTGAAAAGAAGCCCTGCGACAAAGACCTCCACCAGCAATCCCATGGCCAGAAAACCAACCGTTTGTAGCCAGCCTATGGGAGTCAAGGCCAGACAGCTGATTGAATCACTGATCAGGCTGTAGTTAGGGTCGGACAAAGACGCCGTAAGGTCCCCGACAACCAGCACAATGGGTCCCACTATCCCGGCTAGAGCCAGGCCACTGTTAATATTCAGACGTTTAAAGACAGACATCAACTTCGCCACCTCGGCCACGACCACTATCGGCTATTCAGTCTCTGAAGCAAGCAATTAACTCAATCTGTGACCCTATGAATAGTATTGCTTTTAAATACCACAGTCAAACATATTCATGCGGACGCTCACAAGTCTCCATTCCCTGACAGGCCTGTGCTCAATAGACTTCAATATCTCGGTGAAAAGGCCTGCTCACTTGCCAAAAGCCGGCGTACATCCTAAAATAGTAAGTGGAAAGCTCAACCACGCCAGCATTGGCATCACCCTGGATACTCATAGTCATGTGGTTGCGGGGCTACAGGGGAAGGCTGTCGAGGGTGTTGATGACTTAGTTACGAGTACCGGTGATGGCAAAGTGGTGGCAGAGGTTCTAGTAGAAACAGCACGGGCCGCTAGCTCAACTGGCAGAGCAGCTGACTCTTAATCAGCAGGTTCAGGGTTCGATTCCCTGGCGGCTCACTATCTGAGCTGGAACAGCTCCAGTTTAGAAGTTTTACCTTATATCCCGGGCAGCGCGGGAACAGAACTTGACATTCACCAATTTGGATTGATAGAATCTCTATTCGGCCAGGAGGTGACAAAATTTACGCTGTGGTTGAAACAGGTGGCAAACAGTATAAAGTTGCTCCAAACCAGATGATCGAGGTTGAGCGGCTTAATGTGCCCAACGGCGACCTAGTTGAGCTGGACAGGGTACTGTTTATTGGTGATAGGGAGAATACGCTCATAGGCGATCCGGTTATCAAAGGCGCCAAAGTAATAGCTACCTGTTTAGGGGAAAGCAAAGGCGACAAGGTTATGGTATTTAAGTATAAATCTAAGGTTCGATACCAAAAGAAGACAGGGCATCGCCAGACTTATACTAAGCTATCAATAAATCAGATTGTTAAGCCCGAGGAGTAAATATGGCACATAAGAAAGGCGGCGGTAGCACACGCGCCGGGCGTGATAGTCAATCGAAGCGCCTGGGAGTGAAGAGGTATGGAGGGGAAGAAGTCCATGCCGGGACTATTTTGGTGCGCCAACGTGGCACCCGTATACTGCCTGGCAACAATGTAAGCGTAGGCAGGGATTACACGCTGTTTGCCCTGACGGATGGCTATGTAAAATACGAGCCAGCAAGTAAATATAAGAAAAAGGTTAGCGTCTACAAGTGAAGGACAAGATCCATCCCAAATATTATAAGGACGCCAAGGTGACTTGCCTCTGTGGCAATACCTTCACCGTTGGTTCCATCATGCCGGAGATCAAGGTAGAGGTATGTAGCAAGTGCCATCCATTCTATACAGGCAAGCAAAGGATAGTCGATACCATGGGAAGGGTGGAGCGGTTCAAGAAACGATATAAGATAAAGGACTAACTCCGCAAGGCAACTCTACAGGGCAACAGCTCGGAGAATGAGGTGTTGCCTATTTTTCTCTAACGAAGTACCGATGGCAAAGACTTTCTACTACGGGGGACAAGCAGTCATCGAGGGAGTGATGATGAGGGGCAAGAATAACGTGGCCGTATCCGTGCGCCGGCCCGATGGCGAACTGGAGGTGATCAGGCAACCCCTGCCCGGCATTTCTAAGGGCCGGCTCAGAGATGCTCCTGTAATTAGAGGGGTTATCGTTCTTATAGAGACCCTCACCTTAGGGATCCAGGCATTACTTCATTCTGCTCAGGTTGCTTCAGCTGAAGAAAAAGAAATACCCTCGGCACTTCTATGGGCGAACGTGGCTGCCAGTGTCGCTTTCGCTGTAGCCCTCTTCTTTATCGCACCTCTCTTTGCTACCCGCTATCTCATTGATCCTCACATCAACTCCGCCATACTAAGTAACCTGATTGAAGGTTTTATCCGCATCGGCGTGTTCATTGCTTACCTCAAGGTAATAGGATTAATGCCTGATATCAGGAAGGTGTTCGCTTACCACGGGGCAGAGCATAAAGCGGTCAATGCCTATGAAGACGGAAGCCCCTTAGAAGTAGAAGCTGTGAGAAAGTATTCCACCGCAAATCCTCGCTGTGGCACCAGCCTTATTTTTATCGTGCTCATCGTTGCTATAATAGTCTTCGCTTTGCTGGGCCAGCCACCGCTGTGGCTACGAGTTACATCACGCGTGGTCCTTCTTCCAGTGATTGCCGCTTTTAGCTACGAAATCATGAAATTTGGAGCAAACCACATCAAAAACTCTGCAATACGAATCCTGCTGGCCCCTGGCCTCTTACTGCAAGCTATGACTACCAGGGAACCTGATGATAGCCAGCTGGAAGCTGCTATCTCAGCATTGAATGAAGTTATTGAATCTGACAATATCGCCGATTCTTCTCTGTAGCCACGCTAATCTATGTGAAGGCAATCCATTTCAGTTTTCCGGTAAGGAGTTTGCTCTATAATCCTACCTATTGAGGCAGGAGGATCACGCCTGCTGCAGCACTCTGGAGACTGCTAAGCTGTATCGTCTTTCTCTAATTGCTGAAAGAAGCAAGTACGATTGCCTGTGTGACATACAGGCCCCGTAGGCTCAGCTTGAACAAGAAGGGTATCACTATCGCAATCTTTGATAATGGACCTCAACCTGAGGAAATTGCCTGAGGTTTCACCTTTGTGCCAGAGTTCCTGTCGACTGCGGCTATAGAACCAGACATCCCCACTGGATACTGTGCGTTTCAATGATTCCTTGTTCATATAGCCAAGCATGAGAACCTCACCATTTCTGGCGTCCTGAATAACAGCGGGAATCAAGCCTTTGTCATCAAATTTTAACATTCAACCTCCGAACTATCTTTATCGTTGCACACCGTGGGGACCAGACCCGCCGGTATTCCAAGGGTTGTTTCCCCATCGCTGCCCGCCACAACCGCACGATGAGTTTACTTTCTACGATGCTTTAATTATAGCTTCTTCCAGATCAATATCTCCAGTATAAAGAGCCCTGCCTATAATAGCTCCTTCTACTCCCAGGTCCTTCAGCCTCTGTAAATGTTCCAACCTGGAGATACCTCCGGAAGCAATAACAGGAACATTCGTTTTAGAGACCAGCCTGCTCACCATATCAAAATTCGGCTCGCTAAGGGTCCCGTCCCTTCTTATGTCTGTATAAATGAACCGCCGCACACCAACGTCTGCCATCTCTCGACTTAGCTCCAAGACGTCAATAATCGTATCTCTTTGCCATCCATGAATAGCTATTTTGCCCTCTCGGGCATCGAGGCTCACTACTATTGCTTCACCGAACCGCTGACAAAGCTTCTTCACCAATTCGGGGTCCTCAACAGCTACTGTCCCTAGAATTATGCGGTTTATGTTCTTCTGCAACAGCTCTTCCACTATATCTTCTTGCCTGATGCCACCACCCAACTCCACCAGAAGACCGCTCTCTTTAATTATTTCCTCGACTACTGCCATATTACTTGGCTTTCCCGTTGCTGCTCCATCCAAATCAACCACATGAAGCCATTCCGCTCCTTGCGAATACCATTTCAGCGCCACTGCTACCGGTTCACTACTGAAGACAGTCGGCTGATCATAACTGCCTTGATACAATCGCACGCACTTGCCATCCCTGAGATCAATGGCCGGGATTATTTCCATCTCAAAACTTCTCCTGATCGCTAGCCAGAACGAGAACTAGGTCAGACAGTCGATTGGGATATCTTGCATGTCGAATCTAGTCACCTTCACGCCACAAACCGGACCGATTTCACCCTCATCACCCCTGCTGGTATATTCCCTCACTGGACTGTCTCTAAAGCAACAAATTTAAATCCATAATACAGTAACAGGCCAGAACTAGACAAGTCTATGTCCTGGCTGACCAGACAGGTAACACCGGGCTACAGGGTCTGGGAATTCGCTTTTCAATATATTCTACGGGAGATACAAAGGGTGCAAGAACCTGCATTTACATTCAATTTGTTTTATAATAGCATGACGATGAAGTTCCTACCCTATTCGCCTATTGTTATTAGCTTCGCCATCTGTCTCTTTGTGATTTCTTCTCTCCCTTCCAGTGTTCAAGCCAGCACGACAATCAAGCTTTCCCGGTACGAAGGCTATGTCGGTGATAAGATAGAGGTTTCCGGCGAAGGTTTCAAGGCGGGACAAACAGTCTATATCTACTACGACGACGAACTGCAGGATGACGCTTCAGTGCAAGAAGGGAGTTGCCACTGCCGTACCACATTTACCTCACATTTCACCATCCCTGAGAGTTGTCAAGGATATCACTATATCCATGTGAAGACCGAGGGTGGTAGAACTAGTACCGCACAGTTCTTTATTAATCCCAGGCTAAGCCAGAATGAAAGCTCAGGCCACATAGGAGATGATATGGAAATCCGGGGTAGCGGGTTTCCCTGCGAGGGAACAGGCATCAATATAAGGTACTACCTCGACATCAATCCTCACTCAAAATTGGATGACAGCCAGTATATCGATTTCCCCGTAACTCAGGTTGATGCCCTTGGCAGCTGGGAGGAGGAATTCTCTGTGCCCGCCTCAATTAGAGGGACTCATAGCATAGATGCCTATTATGATAATTCAGAAGATACCTTGGCCGAAGTCGACAATGACCGGGTTAGTTTTGATATAGAACCCACCATAACTTTGAATGCATATTCAGGCCATGTTGGGGAAACCATCGCCGTAACTGGTGCTGGCTTCGCCAGGGAGGACGGCGACATCAGATTGAGATTTGGAGCGAACGAGGAGATTCTTGACAAGAAGGTAGATGAGTATGGCAATTGGGGTCCTCTGAGTTTGACTATCCCTCCCTGTACAAAAGGTGAGCACCTGATTGAGGCTTTTCAGGGAAAGTCAAAAACTCCGCTTGCCTCGGCTGCCTTCACGGCAATGCCGCGCATATCACTGAGCACAGCTACCGGTCATGTCGGGCAGACTCTTAGCGTTACCGGCACAGCCTTCGCTCCCAATACTATCATCAATATCACTTATCAGGACCAGACGTCCGCTGTTGCCACTGACGCCAGTGGTATTCTTCCTGCCGTCACTTTCACTGCCAAAGGAAAGCACGGCGAGCAGCAGCTTAGCGCCAATTACGATGGCAGTTCTGTCCTCTACGTAATCTTTTCTATGGAGGAGACCCCACCTGATGTAACAGGTCTCATCTCGCCCATTAACGCAGGTAGGAGTGGGAGCCTTCTTGATAGCTTCGCTGGCAAGATATGCCCTACGTTTGAATGGTTTGCTGCCACCGATGCCAGTGGAATCAGTAGCTATGATATGCAAATAGCCAATAGCGCAGATTTCAACGCTCCTGTGGTTTCTACATCTGTCGCCATCGGGAATTTGGCCCCAGTCGATGACATCGCTAGCTATACATTACCCCGAGAGCAAGGCCTATCCTACGGCGACTACCACTGGAGGGTGAAGGCTATAGACGCCGCAGGCAATGAAGGCGACTGGTCAGCGATACAATCATTCAAGGCCGGCTGGCTGCCGCGATGGGCGATGTTTGCCATCTCCGCTGCGCTGCTATTCCTCATCATAGTGATAGGCCTCTCTATTAGGAGGAGAAGGCAATACTCCGATTGGTAATGCGCTATCTTAAGACGCAGCTTTCTCGTCCACATTGCTCAGACCAAAATAGCTGACACCATAGAGAGCGATAGGGCAAAGCGGCACCCTTTCACTCTTTAACAGTCCAAGAGTTCTCGATCCACAGCTATTCTGAAACTTATTGCCCCAGCCAATTCGGCACTCTACAGAGGTGGACAACACCTTGCTCATTAGCTAGTACGGAAAGGAGAAAGTGTCACCAGTCACTTGAAGGAGCACAGGCGATTGCCTTCCTCGTAAAGAGATGCTATAATCTTCATGACCTTTAAATCAGTCCAGCGAGGCTGGTAAGGGGGAGTATGTTAGTTCAAAACGCCGTACAAGCAGGGATTCGAACCTCTTGCCAGTTACAAGGCAGGAGGTTTTTTTGATGCCCGAAAAAGTACTCTTAACGTCTACGGACATCAGGTGTGCCCTATTCCGCATTGCTCGCGAGATAGTAGAAAGGAACAGAGACGCCGGAAATCTTGTGCTTGTGGGGATGCGAAGGCGCGGGGTGCCTCTGGCCAAGCGCATAGCTCAAATCATCGAAGGATTTGAAGCAGTCTCAATCCCTGTAGCTGCTCTAGACATAGCGCTTTACCGTGATGATGTCCGTCCTTCGCAGTCACAGTCAGCGGTCCATAGTATCGATAGCTCTGTGGACGTCGCCGGCAAAGACGTAATACTGGTTGATGATGTCCTTTTTACCGGACGGAGTATACGGGCAGCTATGGATGCTCTTGTGGACTTAGGCCGCCCCAAATCCATCCAGTTGGCTGTGCTTATTGACCGCGGCCATCGGGAACTTCCTATACGAGCCGATTATGTAGGCAAGAATATACCAAGCTCCAGGGATGAGAAAATACAGGTTCAGTTGGAGGGAACCGACGGTGTGGATGCAGTCACAATTGTGGGTCCGGCCAAAACTCGGCCTTCAAGGGGTGATTAAGAAGAGGCTTTGATGAATCTGGCAGGCAGGAGCGTAGTAACAATAAGCGACTTATCGAACGGGGAAATCGAGGGATTGTTCTCCTTGTCCGACGAAATGTCAAATTCAATGGACAGACAGTCTGGAGTGTGCCGTGGAAAGATTATGGCCAGCTTGTTTTTCGAGCCGAGCACCAGAACACGACTGTCTTTCGAGGCTGCAATGCTCAGGCTCGGGGGCAAAATCATAAGCGCAATCGAGATGGGTTCAACATCCCTAGCCAAAGGCGAAAGCCTTGCTGACATGGCCAGGGTGCTGGGAAGTTATGCCGATATAATTGTCATCCGACACCCCTGGGAGGGAGCAGCTAGGGTAGTAGCCGACTATGCCGGTATCCCTGTAATAAATGCCGGTGACGGAGGTCATGAACATCCTACTCAGACGCTATGCGATCTTTACACTATCGCGAAAGAAAGACACACAATTAGAGGCCTGAAGATTGCTCTATGGGGAGACCTAAAGTATGGGCGAACTGTGCATTCGCTTATCTATGCTCTGGCGAGGTTTGGTGCCACGATCCTCTTCCGGCCCGTCCCGGGTCTTGAGACACCGGAGCATATTCTGAGGAAGCTAACTGCTGAATACAAAGGTGAGCTGAAAAAATATGAGACCCTGAACCAATCAGTCAAAGGGAAAACCTTCCCACTGGATGCCATATACATAACACCGGGTAGCCCACATCAACTCGCAATGCTGCCTGACATTGATATTCAAGTCGAACTGAAGTCAGGCGTTGACGCTCTCTATGTCACCAGACTTCAGAAGGAAAGACTTGAAGCTGCTACAGAAGCACAAGACTATCCCGTAGTGGACAAGAAGCTGCTCAAAGAAAAGCAGTTCAGAAAGACAATTATCATGCATCCACTGCCTCGCGTTGACGAGCTGGCCTACGAGATGGATGCCGACCCCAGAAGTATGTACTTCAAGCAAGCGGCTCGCGGTGTGCCTGTCAGAATGGCACTCATAGCGCTTCTCCTGGGAGCTAAGGAGGTCGCAATTCCCAGGGAGGATGATTCTCGCATCGAAAAGATAGACTACCCCTCTTACAGGCGGCATTCCGGGCTCAGGTGTCCCAATCCACTTTGCGTGTCCAACCAGGGAACAGAGACCAGATACATTAAGCCTGAGTTCAAGATAGTAAGCATGGAGCCTTTGATACTAAGGTGTGCCTACTGCGAACATGAGCTTCATCCCCCGTATATTGCAAGCTCAGACTGGCACGAAGGGAAGTTGGAGAATAAGAAATACCATAGCGCTGATAGCAGCTTTGTTAGAAGGATTAAACCCGAGAATCTAATCATTTTTGGCTCAAGGGACGTAGCTGAAGCATGGGGCTTCAAGCCCAGTCGCTATGCCAGGATAGTAGCGTGATGATTAACAACAAATCTATCCCTTTGCTTATCAAGGGTGGCCACATAATTGACCCGGGGCAAGATCTGGATCAGGTTGCTGACTTGCTTATTTCTAGAGGCGAGGTTACGCAACTGGGAGGCGCTATCACCACGACCGGAGCCGGGCAACATGAAGTGATAGATGCCACAGGCCTGGTCCTTTCTCCCGGTTTTACAGACATTCACTGTCACCTCCGTGAGCCGGGCTTTGCAGACAAAGAGACCATCGCCACAGGGACAAAAGCAGCAGCTAAGGGCGGATTTGCTACTGTCTGTTGCATGGCAAATACAAACCCGCCTCTGGATAACCGCGACATTCTAGATTGGGTGAAGCGAAAGGCGAAGGAAGACGGCTCGGTTGATGTCTTCCCTATAGGCTGTATCACAAGACAACGTGAAGGGAAAGAAGTCTGCAACATGGAGGAGCTGGCTGAAGCTGGAGTCGTCGCTTTTAGCGACGACGGAGACTCGGTAGCAGACTCGCAGGTTATGCGTCGCGCTATGGACTGTAGTCGAGACCTTGGCTTACCAATCATTGAACACTGTGAAGACAAGGCATTGAGCGACGGCGGAGCCATAAACGAAGGCAGGGTGTCAGCCATGCTGGGATTGAAAGGAATCCCGGCTGCTGCTGAGGAGGTAATCTTGGCTCGCGACCTCATTCTGGCAAAGCTAACAGGAACTAAGTTTCATGTCGCGCATGTGAGTACCTGCGGCTCGGTGGAGCTCATACGTCAGGCTAAGGACAAGGGTGTCTCAGTCACCGCAGAAGTCACTCCCCACCACTTGACGTTAACGGAGGACAGAATTCTCCGTAAAGATGGCCTCGATTACGATACTAATGCCAAGGTCAACCCGCCGCTGCGAACAGAAGAGGACATAGAGTGCCTGATTCGGGCGCTCAACGATGGAGTCATCGACGCCATTGCAACCGACCACGCCCCCCATAGTTCGAAAGACAAGGACTTTGGGCTGGCTCTGGCCGCTTTCGGCATAAGCGGGTTTGAGACCGCCTTCGGCTGTCTCATGGGACTGGTGCACGAAGGCAGGATAAGCCTGAACACGCTGATTTCAAAACTCACCCACGACCCGGCAAAGATTATTGGCAAAGATGCTGAATTAGGCACACTTAGATTGGGCGCTCCTGCTAACATAACCATATTCGACCCCAATCAGGAATGGGTAGTGAGCAGCAGGAATTTTGTCTCCAAAGGCAAAAATACTCCCTACGATGGCTACAAATTCAAGGGCAAGGTGATGGCAACCATTGTGAATGGCAGGATAGCTTATCTGGATGATTCCCTTGCTACACTAAGCCGCACCGTCTTACCTTTGTCTTTGAAGGGAGAGAGCTAAGATGAGACTGATGAAAACCCTGGAACAAACGGGCCTTTCGCAAATTTTTCAACATCGCAGGCTGAGATATCATGGCAAATGAAGCAATTCTAATTCTTGAGGACGGGTTAGTCTACCGGGGCGAGGCATTTGGCGCCGAGACCACTACCTACGGTGAGGTGGTCTTCGACACCAGTATGGTCGGCTACCAGGAGATGCTTACCGATCCGTCCTTCGCAGGCCAGATTCTGGTCCCTACATACCCTCTAGTCGGCAATTACGGCATCAACGAGGCCGATTTTGAGTCCAGACAGATTCAGGCCAGGGGCTTGGCAGTCCGCGAATATTGCCCTCAACCCAGCCACTGGCAGAGCACCCGCACTATAAATGAGTTCCTCATGGCTTATAACATCCCTGGCATCAGCGGTATAGACACCCGGGCCCTGACCCGCCATATACGCGCGGAAGGAGCCATGATGGGGATGCTGACCTCAGAAATGACGGCTGAAGAGGCATTGCTGGAGCTGAAAAAGCTGCCGCGATATGACTCAGTCAATTTCGTCAAGCAGGTGAGTACCGGAAACCTGTACCAATGGGAATGCAGTAGGAGCGATGACCGCTCGGTATCATTGCCGGCGCAGCAAAGCACTCCCAATATTGTAGTCGTTGACTTAGGCCTGAAATACAGTGTACCGCGCATATTAGCTCAACTTGGCTGCCAGGTGACTATCGTTCCCTGCAGCACCTCTGCGGAGGACATAGAGTCTTTACGTCCCGATGGAATTATCCTTTCCTCTGGCCCCGGAGACCCGGCCTATCTCGATGATATAACGGACACCGTAAAGAAGCTGCTGGGTAAGAAGCCCGTGATGGGCATATGCATGGGATTACAGCTCATAGCCAGAGCATCAGGGGCCAAGAGCTTCAAACTGAAGTTTGGACATCGAGGCGGCAACCATCCCGTGCGTGATTTGGCTACAGGCAAGGTATACATCACCGCCCAGAATCACGGCTACGCCATAGATGCCGATACACTAAAGGGAGGCCTTGAGGTCAGCCACATAAACCTGAACGATGGTACGGTCGAAGGCCTGACGCACCGTGACCTGCCCATACTCGCCATACAGTACCACTCCGAAGCCGCCCCCGGCCCGCTGGACAGCATGTATTTATTTGACAGATTTCTGGAAATGGTGAGGGGGTGAAAGATGTTTGCTGAGCTGTTCTCTAACCGCTACGGTTTGAGGCCGACGCCAGAAGGGCTAATGTACGAAGATGTGCCTGAACGAGCCAGAGTAGGTCTCTATCACATAGTAAGGCAGTTTTTTGGGAAAGAATACGGGAACCTGTACACCGCTCTTTGTATAGCGTTGCGCAACCCGGTCGATCACCAAGTAGAGTTAACGGGGCCCCACTTTGCGTCTTTAGCCATAGAAAAGTTGGTTATGAATTGTCAGTGGTGCCAATTCTATGATATCTGTCAAGTCATGTGGGAGAGCCTAGAATACAAGAGGGATAGGGACAATCTCTCGGCAGAGATTAACGCTCTGTTCAGAGAAGAACACCTAGGATTTGAACTTAGAGACAGCAAAGTTGAGAAGATTGGCTCTGGATTTATTGACGCTCGTGTTAAAGAAGCACGATATCTGCTCAAAGAGCCTGAATTTGAAGGAGCGGACAAGCATTTCGAGAAAGCCTTGAAAGCACTCAATACTCGCCCAAATCCTGATGTTGAAAACTGTATAAAGGATGCTGTCGCCGCCATTGAATCTGTCGGTAGAATTATAGCTAACGATGACAAGGCTCTCCTTAGCAAAACTATTAAAGACATGGCTAATAATGGACTCATCCCAAAGCCACTAGATGAAGCAATCCAAAAAATCTATGCGTATCGGGGAGACCAACCAGGAGTAACTCACGGGTTAGTCGGAACATCAAAAGTTACGGTTGATGAGGCTGAGTTCGTGTTAGCTATTTCGGCAGCAATAATCATATATTTAGTTAAGAAGGGGCAGCATGTCCAAAATATCTAAAGTCTTGGTGATTGGCTCGGGCCCGATAATAATCGGGCAGGCGGCGGAGTTCGACTATTCCGGTACCCAGGCATGCCGGGCCCTGCGAGAAGAAGGCGTTACCACAGTACTTGTAAACTCAAATCCGGCTACCATCATGACCGACGAGGGTATCGCCGATATCGTCTATGTCGAGCCGCTGACCGTAGAAGTGCTGGCCCGTATAATTGAGCGAGAGCGCCCCGACGGCCTGCTTCCCACGCTCGGAGGCCAGACAGGGCTTAACCTGGCCGTCGAGCTGGCCGATGCGGGTGTGCTGGAGAAATACAATGTCCGGTCTCTGGGCACATCCATAGACACGATAAAGAAGGCTGAAGAGAGGTCCCTGTTCAAGAAGTTACTCGTCGATATCAGTGAGCCCGTGCCTGCAAGCGCCACAGTGAAGTCCGTAAGAGAAGCAAAGGAGCTGGCAGAGGCTATCGGTCTGCCCCTGATTGTCCGTCCCTCTTTCACCCTGGGAGGAACAGGAGGAGGCATTGCTCACACAATGGAGGAACTGGAGCAGATAAGCGGCTATGGCCTGGCCAGCAGCATGAGCCATGAGGTCCTGGTGGAGCAATGCCTGCTGGGTTGGAAGGAAATTGAATTTGAAGTCATGCGGGATGCTGCCGACAATTGCATTGCCGTCTGCATCATGGAAAACGTTGATCCGATGGGTGTGCATACCGGAGATAGCATTGTGGTGGCTCCGAGCCAGACCCTCAACGACAGAGAGTACCAGATGCTCAGGTCAGCAAGCATTAGAATTATAAGAGCCCTGGGTATCGAAGGTGGCTGCAACATCCAGTTTGCCCTGACTCCCCACCCCATAGTCGCCGAAAAATGGGCTCCAGACCAGAAAGAAGTTAAGGAGAGCCATTACTACGTAATCGAGGTCAACCCGCGCGTCAGCCGCAGCTCGGCCCTGGCCAGTAAAGCCACCGGCTATCCTATTGCCCGCGTCGCTGCCAAGATAGCCATAGGAAGGACGCTGGACGAAATTCCTAACAAAGTCACCGGCAAAACGCTGGCATCTTTCGAGCCGGCCGTAGACTACTGCGTGGTGAAGATCCCCAGGTGGCCTTTTGACAAATTTGCCCTGGGAGACCGGGGCGTTGGCAGTCAGATGAAAGCTACGGGAGAAGTGATGGCTATCGACAGATGCTTCGAGGCTGCTCTACAGAAAGGAATCCGTTCCCTTGAATTTGGCAATCGAAGTCTACTATGGGAAGCCCCGGGTTGGTCCAAGCTGGAGGGGATTGATTCCTACCCGCTTCATCCCAACGACTTAAGAATATGGGCAATTATGGCAGCGCTGAGAAGGAAGGCAAGCCCTGAAGAACTATCACAGCGTACCGGCATAGACCCCTGGTTCATTCATAAGTTCAAGAGCATTGTGGACATGGAGAAGAGGCTTCTATCTGAGCCGCTAAAGCCGGAGCTTCTGCTGCAGGCGAAGCGGCTTGGCTTCTCAGATGAGCAGGTCGGAACTTTAGCCGATAGGCTGCCCGAGCAGGTGAGACAAGTCCGCCAGCAGTGGCAAATCATTCCCGTTTACAAGATGGTTGATACCTGTGCCGCCGAATTTGATGCTGAGACTCCATACTTTTATAGCACCTACGAGAGGGAGAGCGAAGCCAGACCGTTGGAGGGTAAGAAGGCGGTGGTTATCAGCAGCGGCCCTATACGCATTGGACAGGGAATAGAGTTTGACTATTGCTGTGTCCATTCAGCCTGGGCGCTCCAGGAAGCAGGGATTAAGAGCATAATGGTTAATTCAAACCCGGAAACAGTATCCACTGATTTTGACACCAGCGACCGCCTTTACTTCGAGGCGCTAGATGAGGAAAGCATTCGAGATATACTGGAAAACGAAGGTGAGGCCGGCTCTATTGTCCAGTTTGGTGGCCAGACACCAATCAACCTGGCCCAGCCCCTCGCCCGTTGCAACCTGCCGATACTGGGCTCCGGCGCCGAAGCTATAGACATAGCGGAGGACCGCCGCCGCTTTGAAGATTTCATGGACAGGTTGGGTGTCCCCCAGCCACCCGGGGCCGGCGTATCCTCCGTCAATGAAGCATTAAATGTAGCCAGGTCTTTAGGCTATCCTTTGCTGGTACGGCCTAGCTATGTCTTGGGCGGCAGGGCCATGGAAATCGTTTATGGCGAGGCTGAAATGATTCGCTACCTCATCGAAGCGTTGCAGCTAGATAGCCAGCATCCTGTCCTTATTGATAAATATATACTGGGAAAGGAAGTTGAGGTCGACGCTGTTAGCGATGGAGAGAGGGTGCTTATACCGGGCATAATGGAGCATATTGAGAAAGCGGGCGTGCACAGTGGCGACGCTTTGTCTATCTACCCCGGTATTGGCTTAACCAGACAAGAAGTAGAGACTATGGTGGACTACACCACCAGAATAGGACTGGCCCTGCAAATCAAGGGTTTAATGAATGTCCAAATGGTAATCACAAGAAATAACGACAGTTCATCGGTGTATGTTTTCGAGGTGAATCCCCGTGCCAGCCGCACCATTCCATTTATCTCCAAGGTAACTGGTGTGCCTATGGTTCGCATTGCTACCAAGGTAATGGCTGGCATTAACCTTAAGGAACAGGGCTATAAGGGTGGCTTATACAGGAAACAAAGACTGGTGGGTATAAAGGCTCCCGTTTTCTCCATGTCCAAGCTGACCGGAGTGGATAGTTACCTTGGCCCTGAGATGAAATCTACAGGTGAGGTCCTGGGAATTGATTACAGTTTTGAGGCTGCTTTAGTCAAAGCGCTCCTTGCTGCCGGACTGATGTTACCACCGAAAGGTGGTTTGTTGCTCAGCATCTCCGATAGAGATAAAGCTGAATCCTTGCCCCTGATCAGAAAACTACATTCACTTGATTACAATCTCTACGCTACTGAGGGAACAGCGGCACTGATTGAATCCGCCGGGCTTCCTGTCAATATGGTGACCAAGAAGTTAAGTGAAGGGCATCCCAATGTAGTTGATGTCATCAACGACAATTCTGTGGATGGAGTAGTGAATACAATAACCGGAGGTCGTGTTCCTCTGAAGGATGGATTCAGCATCAGGCGTGCTGCTGCGGAAAAAAGGATACCCTGTTTTACCTCGTTAGACACCGCACGAGTAGCCGTGGAAGCTCTGCTTCGTTCCAGACGGGACTTTACCGTTCAGCCACTCAGGGAATATTTAGCCAAGCCAAAAGGGAAGTGAAACAGACTCTCGCCGTTGTAGTCTCCAATACGGAAATTATGCCCGGTGTAAATCTCATGTGGATTGAAGCACCAGACATAGCTATGGCCGCTCAGCCAGGACAGTTCATAACAATATACTGCGAGGGCTCGATACTACGTCGCCCTTTTAGCATTCATCAGGTTGCCACGCCGAGCAGAGCGAAGCAATCCCAAGTGGCTGTTCTATTCAGAGTTGTGGGTGAAGGTACTCTCTGGTTGTCTCAGCGCCAGGCAGGTGACAAAATAGATATTCTGGGACCCTTAGGTAAGGGATTCAGTATCAAATCAACCTCAAGAAACCTGTTACTCTTAGCTGGAGGCATTGGCATTGCTCCGCTGCTATTCTTAGCCCAGCGCGCCGCATTGCAGCATTCGATTACTTTGATTCATGGCGCAAGCACGGCAAATCAGCTCTACCCTTCTTCACTTAAGGGAGGAAGCGGGAAGCCAGACCACCCCCGCACCTTACCAGAAAGCGTTCAATTCATTCCCGTTACTGAGGATGCTAGCATGGGCGTAAGAGGCATGATAACCGACATCGTGCCAGATTTTTTGGACTGGGCTGACCAGGTGTTCGCCTGTGGCCCTTTATGTATGTATCAGGCGCTCGCAGTTCTCCTTAATGGCTCTAGCTCGAAGGCGGAGGAAAGGGATGCAGATAAAATACAGAGACAAGAGTCCAAGTTAAAGAAATGTCAGGTTTCTCTTGAAGTACGTCTCGGCTGTGGGATAGGAGCTTGTTACGGCTGCACTATAAGAACCAAGACTGGGGCGAAACAGGTATGCCAGGACGGCCCGGTATTTGAAATGGATGACATCATCTGGGAGGAAGTGAAAATATGACGGTAATTACTAAAGAGATCGCCTTTCAAACGAATGGAAACTGCGATATTGTCGATTTAACCCCTGAAGTAGCAAGAGAGGTGGCGCAATCAGGAGTTAGCAATGGCACTGCCACTGTATTCATAACTGGCTCAACAGCAGGAGTGACAACCATCGAGCACGAGTCCGGACTTCTTGACGATTTCAAGAACATGTGGGATAGGGTGATACCCGAGAATATTCCCTATGAGCATAACATGGCCTGGGGAGACGGAAACGGACATTCTCATGTTCGCGCCTCTATACTCGGAGCTTCACTGACGATACCTTTTATAGCAAAGAGATTGACCCTGGGCACATGGCAGCAAATAGTCTTCATAGATTTCGACAACCGACCAAGATCGCGCAAGATAGTGGTCCAAATTATGGGCGAATGAACCAGCCTGGACTCTCGCTCATTCCTCTGCCTCGCCTCTTTGCGTAAACAGGTGCTTACCCAATAGCCAACTCGGCTCGTTTGTGCTTCTATGTTGGCATTTGATAGGATGCTAGCAAGATAAGGATGCTGGAGATTTAACATGCTATTCGAGGCAAGATGTAGCACCACAGCCATGGGCATAATGCCCCATACTGATATAGATAAAGCCCTGGAACTTGCCCTCGGCTTGGACATCCCATTCTGGCCACAGCTACCAAATCTAAGCTTATACGAGGATATGTATGTGCAAGCATCGCAGAACTTCCCTGGCATCAGTATCAACTTCGATAGAGGGAGACTCATTTTCAATACAGCAAGATTTGAAGAGGAACTCGATGAGTATTTTGTTAACATGAACCGGCCCGAGACCTTCTCGCTGACAAGAGACTATTCCATGGTATTTCACAAATTTCTCTCCAAAGGGCTTCGAGATTATAGAGCCATCAGAGGACAGATCACGGGCCCGGTGACCTTTGGCTTCAGAGTGCTTGACGAAAACTTCAAGCCAATCATTTACAACGACGAGGCAAGAGCTATTCTATTTGACTTCATACAGAAGAAGGTTAATCTCCAGTATCGCGAACTGAAGGAAAGAAATCCGAACGCCTTCGTCTGGCTCGATGAGCCAGGTTTGGGTTACATATTCAGTGGTTTTTCTGGCTACAACGAGCAACGCGCAAAGGAGGACTACCATGATTTTCTGGGAGGCCTGGAGGGCCCGAAAGGGTTGCACCTCTGTGCTGACATCAACCTGCCCTACTTGTTGGAGTTAGGGCTCGATATATTGTCCTTCGATGCCTATCAGATTGAATTCATGCCCAGACAATATGCCAGCAGTGTTGCCGCGTTTCTCAAAGAGGGAGGTATCATTTCCTGGGGCATCATCCCCACTGAATCTGCGACTCTGGCACTACAGACACCAGATTCATTAGCCAGGCTTCTCATAAGTTACTGGGAAGTAGTATCTCAAAATACGGATTTATTGCCGGGGCAAATTGCGCAACAGGCTCTGCTAGCACCGGCCAGGTGCTGCCTCAGGGATATCGTCCAGGCTGGCCTCAGCGGCGACACGTACATGCGGCAGAAAGGGAGACTCGTACCATTGAAGAGATGGTTGTTGAAAGAGCATTTGCCTTTCTGCCTGAACTCTCGCAGATTCTGAGAGACAGGTATGGTTTATAGAGTCCCCGTCGGCAGCCATATTTTCGTAGGCACTTGGAAACAGTTTCCAGATGTATTATAGTAACCAGAACGGAAGAGATCCCTATTTAGGAGGAACATGAAGGTATTGGGTATCATGGGCAGCCCCAGGAGACAAGGTAACACAGAAATCCTTCTTGATCAAGCACTGGCAGGTGCCCAGGAGGCAGGAGCGGACGTTGAAAAAGTGGTGGTTTCACAACTCAAAATCTCACCATGCCGCGAAATATATGCCTGCTTCAAAGACGGAAACTGCCCTATCAGGGACGACATGCATGGCGTCTATGATAAGCTCCTTGAGGCAGACCATGTTGTTTTCGCTTCGCCAATATTCTTTTATGGCATCACCAGTCAGGCGAAGGCGCTGGTGGACAGGTGTCAGGCACTGTGGGCCAGAAGAAACGTGTTGCATATAGGGGCGGACGATAATCGCATACGTAAAGGGGTGTTTATCTCAGTGGGAGCCACTCAAGGCAAACGGCTCTTTGATGGTGCGGTGCTAACGGTAAAGTACTTCTTCGACGCCATCGGGGTCAATTATTCTGGTAGCTTGCTGGTTAGAGGAATCGATAACAAAGCCCAAATCAGAGAACATCCAACGGCCTTGCAAGATGCATTTCAACTGGGTCATGAGCTTGTATCTTCGGATGTCAGAGAGTGACTTTATAACTGCTGTCTGGCAAACCAATAACAAAGCTTCGCTCAGTCGATAAGCATTCGCTAACGCCATCAAACCTCGATGGGAATTTTCAGACCTAGCTCACAATACGGACTGCTGACACGTTCTCAAGCCTCAGCTACTTGACAAAGAACCTGCCTTTGTCTATTCTATCAATTGACAATTCTCGTTGCCTACCTTGCCTCATGGATATGACTTAGCGCACATAAATGTAAGGTGCAAGCATGATAGCCAGCAACCAGAATAGCAGTTCGCGCAGAACGCCAGGTTTTAATGCTCAGCAACTTCATTTATTGTTAATTGCTGGCATAGATGGCAGAGCACACTGCCTGATATAGTCGAATCCCAGGAGTTGAAATGGTGCAAGGGGTCAAAATCTACACGACTCCCGGTTGTCCTTACTGCAAGATGGCTAAGAAGTTCTTTGATGACAATGGCGTTAAATATCAGGACTTCAATGTGGCCAAAGATGAGGCAACCCGTGCTAGCTAAATATGCGTGGAAATATATGGTTAGAATAGCCGAGCATGTTTACCTGCTGTCATCAATTCCTCTTACCGGCGACCAGATACTAATTGATAGGGTAAGTGGGGCCAGTAATTTGACTCTTTTCCTTGAGCACGAAGTGCTGACGATGGCCAAAATGTTCCTGAGAAGCAAATCGTTGTCGCTGCCGGCGAGGGTGCAGAAGCTGCCCTTCAAACCCATCGCTACCTTCAAAGGCTAGGCAGATAAAGAGGAAGTGGAAGCTTGCCCAAATCAATGTGGCAAACCTGATTACCAGAGAGCTAATAAAAGACAGCAAGGGACACAGTGGAGCCACACAAACCATCAGGTCAATACCTGAGAGGCGTACAGGGACAAAGAAAACCAAGTAGCGATTAACAGAAGGAGGTTAGCCGATGGAGAATGAACATGCGAGAACAATGGAAGCACTGCAACTCGCGATCCAAATGGAAGTGGAGGGCAAGAAGTTTTACCAGCAGGCAAGTGACAGGAGCGGCAACAAGCTAGCTAAAGAGCTATTTCAAAGACTGGCTAATGAAGAGGACGACCACAGCAATAAATTTCGGGAAATATACGCAGCGCTCAAGAAAGGCCTGGCCTGGCCTGAAGTGGAGCCTCCGTCCCACAAGACAAAAGCTATCAAGTCTGTGTTCGCCGAAGCCACCATAGAATTAGGCGACAAGATCAAGGTAGCCGAGTCTGAACTTGAGGCAGTTAAGACGGCTATCGATATGGAACTCAAAACCTATGATTTGTATCGCTCCCGAAGCAAAGAGGGCTCAGGCCCTCAGGAAAGACTGTTCTATGAAGCCTTGGCTGCTGAGGAGCGCGGACATCACCTTGCTCTTCTCGACTTCTATGAATACTTGAGCGACCCGTCAGGCTGGTTTGTGATGAAAGAGCACCGCCTGGATGGTATCTAAACAGCTACCGGAATATAGGAGGCAGAAGCTATGTTAGAAATCAAACAGCTGACTGTGGCGGTGAAAGGTAAGGAAATTCTACACGAAGTCAATATGACTATCCAAAGCGGGGAAACTCATGTCCTCTTCGGTCCCAACGGCAGCGGTAAAACGACCCTAATCATGGCTATAATGGGCTTCCCCAGATATAAGGCAGTCAAAGGGAGCATAATCTTCAAAGGTACCGATATAACTGAGTTTCCGGTCGACGAGAGAGCCCGTTTAGGCATTGGCATATCTTTCCAGCGGCCACCGGTGGTGCGGGGAGTAAAAACACGTGAGATGCTCGCCGCCTCCCTGAGGGGCCGGGGAAATGATCAAAACATCAACCAGCTAGCAGAGAAAGCTGACCTGACTTATCTCCTGGACAGGGATATAAACTACGGCTTCTCGGGTGGCGAGATAAAGCGTTCGGAAATCGTGCAACTGCTGGCCCAGAAACCTGAACTGTCCTTACTGGATGAGCCTGAATCTGGAGTTGACCTGGTGAACATAGCCCTGATAGGTGAACTCATGAACAAGTTGCTGGAAAAAGACTGTCCCATACGCAAACGAAAGTGCATGGGCCTGATCATCACTCATAGCGGGGATATTTTGGATTATGTTAACGCTCGCACCGGCTACGTTATGCTCAATGGCAGGATAATCTGCGAGGCCGACCCTCATGAGATACTGGCAACTATAAAAGAAAAGGGCTATGAGGAGTGTGCTAAATGCGCCAAGTAGAATCCTCTAAGACGACCAGGGAGCGAGCCAAGGCAGCATCGGCCAAGTCCGCCTCTTTCGGAGAAGATCTCGATTTGAATGCATACGGCAGCTCGGCAGAGGAGCTACCGTACCAAGAAGACCCGTCCCGATTGCCAAGAGAAGACCAAAGACAGATGGCCCAGGCAGGTATTATCCTGGACGAGCCGGACCGGCGTTCGGGAACCATAATCCAAATGGATAATTCTGTGGTCTATAGTCTGACAAAACAAGAAGGACTGGAGCTTATGTCTACCAGCCAGGCCTTGAGAAAATACGATTGGCTACAGGATTATTGGTGGCAAGCCGTCGCTGTGGATAGTGATAAGTACACTGCTCATGTGGAGCTACATCAGAATGATGGTTACTTCATCAGGGCTCTGCCTCATACTAAGGTAATATATCCGGTTCAAGCCTGCCTTTATCTAGCCCAGAAGCGTTTGGCCCAGACCGCTCACAATATTATCATCGCTGAGGAATCTTCTGAGCTACACATTATTACAGGCTGCACTACCAGCCCCGGGCAAGAATCAGGATTGCATCTGGGAATCTCTGAATTCTATATCAAGCCCGGAGCGAAGCTCACATTTACCATGATTCACAATTGGACACCAGGAATTGCAGTGCGTCCCCGCACCGGTATCATAGTCGAAGACAACGGTGTCTTTCTCAGCAACTACGTAATCATGAAGCCAGTTAACTCACTACAAACCTATCCTACAGCCAGGTGCATCGGGGAAAATGCCACTGCCAGATTCAACAGTATTCTGGTCGCCACTGCTGGCTCAAGAATGGACGTTGGCTCCAGAATCTTCCTTGATGGTATAGCGTCCAAGACGGAGATGATATCACGGGCTGTCACCACCGGAGGTGACATCACTGCCCGTGGCTACATAGAAGGAAATGCTACTGATGTGAAAGGACATCTCGAATGCCGTGGATTGATTCTGCAGGAGAAAGGCTCGATTCATGCTATACCCGAGCTTAAAGGTAACCTGGCCGGTATTGACCTATCCCACGAGGCCGCAGTAGGCAAGATAGCTGAAGAGGAATTGGAATACCTGATGGCTCGAGGGCTGACCCAAACCGAGGCTATAGCGGCTATAGTGCGCGGTTTCCTCAGAGTGGATATTGAAGGATTACCTCAGGAGCTGAGCATGGAATTAAGGCGGGCTGTTGAAGCCAGCGAAAAGGACATCATGTAGGCTAAGTTAAGGAGGACTAGAGATGAACACGAAAACTCTGCACAAGCTAGGCTACGGTATGTACGTCGTGAGCTCCAAAAATGGAGATAGGATCAACGGGCAGACTGCCAACACTGTGTTCCAGATAACTTCTGAGCCGCCCACCGTTGCTGTGAGCATCAACAAGTTGAATTTGACTCATGAGTTTATTGCTGCAAGCAAAGTGTTCACAGTCTCAATTCTTTCCCAGGATACGCCTTTGAGCTTCATCGGTCACTTTGGCTTCAAATCTGGCAACGCCGTAGATAAATTCAAAGATGTGAATCACAGGCTTGGTGCGACCAAGGCTCCGATAGTAACAGAACATACCCTGGCCTATCTAGAAGCCAAGGTAATCAATCAACTGGATGTCGGAACCCATACCATCTTTGTAGGAGAGGTCTCGGAAGCAGATATCATAATGGAAGGCGAGCCCATGACATATGCCTATTACCAGCAGGTGAAGAGAGGCACCACACCCAGTAAAGCTCCCAGTTACATTAAGACTAAATAGAAGAAGGAGATGAATAAGATGGCAAAATACGAATGCACTGTATGCGGTTACATCTATGACCCGGAACAAGGTGATCCCGATGGGGGTATAGCACCGGGAACGCCTTTCGAAGACATACCCGATGACTGGGTATGCCCCGTCTGCGGAGCAGCCAAGAGCGATTTCGAAAAACTGGAAGAATAACAAGATATGCCGCAAAAAAGAGGTTCAGCGCTATTCTGGATATCTCTCAGCGGCCGCTGAGAAACGGATTAAGTATTCTGGTTGCGTCATGAACATGGCGGCCCATTCCCCACCAAATTGGTAAGCTTCCAACATAAGAAGGAAATGAAGGATAGTGAACAAGGGAGGCTTGGAAATGACTGAGAAGGAAAGACTTGACATGTTTTGCTACCAGTGTTCCCAAACCTACAGGGGAACAGGTTGCATATATAAGGGTACATGCGGAAAGGAACCTACGGTTGCACGTTTACAGGATAACCTGTTAATTGCCACTAAAGGAATGGCTGCCTATCTCTACCACGCCAGGGAACTGGGCTATACAGATACGGAAATAGATGCCTTTTTGGAAAGGGTATTCTATGCCACATTTACCCAGGTCAATTTTGACCCGCAGGACCTGGCCAGGATGGCTGTTGAGGCTGGCCAGATGAATATTAAGACAATGCGGCTTCTAAAAAAGGCACACAACGAAACATATGGCGAGCCCGAACCCTCTGAGGTACAGACGGGAACAGTCCAGGGGCGCGGGATTATCGCAACCGGACATGGCATGAAAGCGCTCGAGGAGCTATTGAAGCAGACCCAGGATACAGGCATAAACGTTTATACACACTCGGAACTCCTGCCTGCCCACGGGTATCCAGGGCTGAAGAAGTATAAGCATCTGGTTGGCAATCTCGGCATATCATGGCGAGATCAAAAACAGCTATTCTCAAAATATCCCGTCGCTGTTCTCGGGACATCAAACTGCGTGCTAGTCCCCAGGGACGAATATAAGCATAGTATGTACACTACGGGGCCGGCCAGGCTGCCGGGGGTTACGCACATAGCTGGTTATGACTATACACCGGTGATAGAGAAAGCAAAATCGCTGCCGGAACTCAACGATAATCCCGGGGACTATGTACTGAGTACAGGATTCTCAAAATCCGCGGTACTGTCATTGAAAGATAAAATAAAGCAACTTGTGGATGCAGGAAAGATCCGGCATTTCTTCTTTGTGGGAGGCTGCGATTCACCGCTCAAGAAGATGGAGTACTACAGACAGTTCGTCGAAAGACTGCCACAAGATACAGTTGCGTTGACTGCAGGCTGCGGCAAATTCAGATTCAACGACCTGCGTCTCGGTGACATCGAAGGTGTACCGAGACTGATAGACCTTGGACAATGCAACGACTCAATTGTTGCGATTGAAATCGCTGAGGGACTTGCCGAGCTATTGGGCGTGCAAGTCAATAGACTCCCGCTGACGATAGTCCTGAGCTGGATGGAGCAGAAGGCGGTGGCTGTACTCTGGAGCCTCTTTGCACTTGGTATGAAAGGTATCTACCTCGGGCCCATACTTCCCGCCTGGGTAAATGATGATATACTGAAGATACTGAAAGACAACTATGATTTGAGACTTATAGATAATCCTGACAGCGACTTAGAAGAGATGTTAAAGGAGGGCTTATTATCATGAATAGCAGGCAAATCAGACCAAATGTTTACTCGGTTGGAGCGGTTGACTGGGACAGACGCTTATTTGATGCACTTGTGCCGCTTCCTGACGGCACCAGTTACAACTCATATCTCATTCGAGGGAACACCAAGACGGCGCTTATCGATACGGTAGACTCCTCCATGGGGGACATGCTACTAAGTAATCTGGGCCAGCTTGGAGTTGAGACCATAGACTATGTTATTGCTAATCACGCGGAGCAAGACCATAGCGGCTCTATACCACCAGTCCTCCAAAAATACCCTGATGCACAAGTCGTCTGCACGCCGAGATGTAAAGGGATGCTCATAGACCTGCTAATGATTCCAGAACAGAGGCTTATAACGGTCAATGATAAAGACACCATCTCTTTAGGAGATAAGACGCTGGAGTTTATCCATGCTCCCTGGGTGCACTGGCCTGAGACTATGCTTACCTATCTGAAGGAAGAGAAAATGCTTTTCACCTGCGATTTCTTGGGTTCTCATTTAGCCACAACGGACTTGTATGTGACAGACGAAGGGCAACTCTATGAGGCAGCCAAGAGGTATTATGCCGAAATCATGATGCCGTACCGGACCAATGTTCAGAAGAATTTGGACAAATTGGAGGGTTATCAAATCGATATTATAGCGCCCAGCCATGGTCCTATGTATGACAAACCTGAGTTTATCCTGAACGCATATCATAGCTGGGCCTTTGACGAGCCCAGGAACATTGTGGTACTACCTTACATCTCCATGCATGGCAGCACAGAAAAGATGGTCGACTACCTCGTCGCAGCCCTGGCAGACAGAAATATCACAGCTAAGCAGTTCGACTTGACAGTAGCGGATGTGGGAAAGCTGGCGATGGCATTGGTAGATGCAGCTACACTGGTCATTGGCACACCCACTATTCTGGTCGGCCCTCATCCAAATGTTGCCTATGCTACATTTCTAGTCAACGTCCTGAAGCCCAAAGTGGAGTTTGTCTCCATTATTGGCTCTTACGGCTGGGGCGGCAAGTCTGTGGAGCAGCTCACCGCCATGATCTCAAACTTGAAAGTAGAGTTGCTAGACCCAGTACTTAGCAAAGGGTTCCCTAAAGAAGCGGATTTCAAGGCTCTGGATAACCTGGCTAACACTATCGCAGAGAAGCATAGAGCACGCGGCTTTACCCAGTAAATTCATCCAAGAGGGGAAACAAAGCTAGCTGAAGTGCTGATCGATGAAATCGGAGTTGCTAACTCGGTGGACCGATAGTTGGGACAGTAAAGAAACCGAGGAATTAAGGAGTTATTTGAACCATGCTTAGCGGATGCCCCGGAGCTGACAAGATTAAGAACCCCGTTCCTGCATACAGTAATTGCCCTCTATGTGGAGAGGAAGTTGAGGTATGGAGCGATGAGTTCTACACTACGTGCCCTAAGTGTGGTGCAATCGTGGTCGGGGAACATCCTCCTGCCTGCGTAGAGTGGTGCAAGTACGCCAGAGAGTGTCTCGGGTTGAGAAAATATAATCGATTGATGCAAGAGAAGCAAGTATACGACGCATTAAATCAAGATGAAAAATGACATGGGGTTACGAATATGGCGAAGATTCCACAAGAAGCAGATGCCATGAGATTTGATAGTAATCAGGTGAGCAAATGAGAATTTTTGGCATTCTGGAAAGCAGTAAACAGGCTGACAGAAATAAGAGAGGAGAGATGATAGAATGTATCAAAGGGTGCTTGTTCCACTTGATGGCTCGGAATTGGCCGAATCTGTCCTTCCCCACGTAAAAGCGATAGCCAAATGCTGTAATGTCGCAGAGGTGATACTGCTGCAAGTCGTTGAGCTCAGTCCTGCCTTGCGAGCGGCAGATGTCAACGTTCGTGCATTCCAGGAAGCCAGTGTGAAAGCAGGGAAAGAATATCTTTCGACGATTGAAGCTCAGCTTCGCTCGGAGGGATTGAATGTAAGATCTGAAGTACTGGCCGGCGCGGTTCCGGCTGCTACCATCGCAGACTTCATGCAACAGAATGGGGTAGACTTTGTTACCATTACCACTCATGGTCGCTCTGGAATAAGTCGCTGGGTATTCGGCAGCGTTGCAGAGAAGCTCTTGCGCTGTTGCGGTATACCTATACTCGTGATCCGGCCTACCTCAGAAAGCTAGTATCTGCCTTACTCCAGGTTAGCAAGAAGGCTAAGACGTTTCGCTCTAACGAGAAGACTGGAGGGATACGGAACCCAGAGCCGTAACGGAAGCGGCACAGCAGGTGAAGGCGAGGTGGTTAATGAGAAGCTCAGGAAAATGGTGTAAATATGTTAGGAGCCACCTCGGGTCGTGAATATTCAATCGCTCGCTTTAAGAACAAATTGTGTGACAAATTAATTCAGAGAGAAAATTGAGGCGGAGGTGTGAAAAATGCTAAAGATACCGTAAGGAGCAAACTCAATTAGATTTCAGAATGAGGAGGTGAGAAAATGAAATTCGGAGAGCTCTTGAAAAGCAAAGAAGCAGAAGGAAAGGAAAAACATGTTCCCATAATCGAGGTGGGCAGGGGAAAAGGTGAGGTCGGCACAGACATGGTCCATGTTATGGTAGGCAAAGAGGTACCTCATCCTAATACTGTGGAACATCATATCGCCTGGATACAGCTTTTTGGAGTAAAGAAGGATGGACAGGTAATAGACCTTGGCAGGTCAGCCTTCGCACCGTCATATACGAATCCCAACGTCAGGTTTCACGTGCCGGTTGAAGAGTTTAAGTCCTTCTGTGCCCTTGCCTATTGCAATATACACGGCGTGTGGGAAAACTGCATCGAAATTTAGAGGAAAGGAGGTCAGTGTCCAGCGAAGGGAATAAGTTCGATCCAGAGGAAACCATAAATATAGGAGGTACGATAACATGGAAGAAACAAGGGAACAAATAGTGAGTATGCCCAGAATAGGTGAACTGGCACCAGCTTTCGAAGCGGTCACCAGTCACGGAGTGCTTAAGCTGGAGGATTTTAAGGGGAGCTGGCTGATTCTGTTTTCCCACCCCGCAGACTTCACCCCTGTGTGCACTACCGAGTTCATAGCCTTCGCCGAAATCTTCCCTGAACTGCAGAAGCGAGGCGTGGAGCTTCTCGGGCTGAGCGTTGACAGCGTTTCTTCTCACATCGCCTGGGCGCGCAACGTAGAGGAGAAAACGGGGGTAAAGATACCCTTCCCCATCATCGCTGATTTGAACAAAGATGTCTCTCTCGCTTACGGCATGATTCACCCCGGTCAAAGCAAGACCGAGACCGTCAGATGCGTGTTCATAATAGACCCTAACCAGATTATCAGGACGATTCTCTACTACCCTCTAACAACAGGCAGAAACATGGATGAAATATTGAGAATAGTGGACGCCCTGCAAACGACAGATCAGAATGCCGTGGCTACTCCGGCGAACTGGAGACCGGGAGATATGGTGGTGGTGCCGCCGCCAAACACTCAAGAGATGGCTGAAGAGAGACTCAAGCAAAAGTATGAGTGCGTTGACTGGTACCTGTGCAAGAAAAGACTTTAGGCAAGAGAAATAAAGGAGGCGCATATGGCATGCATTAGCCCTGATGGAAAGCCCACAGAGTCGGGCAGCAAGATGCTCCGCGCATTAAAATCTGGCTTAAGCTCCCCAGAAGAAATCGCCAAGAACGCTGAGCTTCCTCTCTTCAGGGTAAGGAGCGGGCTCCGTGAACTCGCCCAAGCTGGATTAGCGAATCAAAAAGGTGATGTATACGAGCTCAGCGAAAAAGGAATCGAGTTAATCAAGTAAATACTTGTGTGGCACTTCTTTTCTGAAGAGGTGCCACACCCTTATTTCTAGGACTGCTTATTGGCTGGCAGGAGCTTCACGAGCGATTACTCTAGAGCAGGCCAGCAGGACAACAAGCAGCATCGGGATTGACAAGAAAGCTGGACATGAGGATTGAGGATTAGCTTACTCTCGCTGATACACAAGCTGGAAGCTCAATCGGAGCCGCGACATTAGTGAAGAACAATGTCATATTACTGGTGTCCACTGCTAGGACTTGGACCCGGCGGAAGTAGATAGCTCTTCCGCAATCGGAGTTAGCGATAGCGAGTTAGGCTTAGTCAAAAGTCCCGGCAATGATCGTTAAATAGGCAATAGCGACTAGTTTGATTATCAACTTTAGTGATAGAATGGAAAAGGTTTTTGGGTGATGAGCGATGAGCATTATGTCAGATATTGGGGAGCACACACCAAATATCAATTCAACCACTCAGGGCAGGTTAACCTGGGTGTACATTGAGAAGCCTTCCATCAATGAGGTTAGGTTCTTAGACCAGAAGTTCAATTTCCATCCGCTCAATTTAGACGACGTTCTCAGCCGTATACAACGGCCTAAGATCGATGAATATGAGGACCATTTGTTCATGGTGCTACACTTCCCCGTATTTGACAAGGAGAACCGTATAACAAAGCCCAGCGAAGTGGATATCTTTATTGGGGAAAACTATCTGGTCACAATACATAAATCGGCTGATCTCAAGCCATTATCCAAGTTTTTCCGAGACTGCCAGACGCATCCAGAAAGCAGAAAGAGTTATCTGGAGGGAGGCTCAGGATTCCTGCTCTACCACATACTCGACAGGCTTGTTAGCTACTGTTTTCCTATCCTCGGCAAGATTATGGAAAACATCGACGATGTAGAAGACCTAATCTTTACGAAACCAGTTCCTTCCACGGTCAGCCAGATTTCTCTAATCCGGCGCGATCTTATTTCCTTCCGCCGCGTCGTTCATCCTCAGGTCGCGGTGATTGAGACGCTGGAGAAGAAAGAGTACCACTTCTTTAAGGGAGAACAGGAAATCTATTTCGGTGATATTGCTGACCATATCCGCAAGATCTGGGATGGCCTTGAAGACAGTAAAGAGGTCATAGATGGACTTGCCGACACCAGCAATTGGCTAACCTCACATCGAATCCAAGAGATAATGCGGATACTGACTATCATCATGGGAGTTATGGCGCCACCCACCTTGATAGCTAGCATTTGGGGTATGAATATTCCTTTACCTGGCGGAGTAGAATCTGGTAGCCTTCTGCCTTTAGGTATTCTGTTTGCTCTCATGGCGATTACGGGGGGAGCGATATTTTTTTACATTCACCGTCGTGGATATCTCTAACCCCCACCTAAATCAGTTCATGCTTATACTGGGCCAGCCGTGGAAATCAAATTCATTGCAGACAACAACGTTGGTAAGCTAGCCCGATGGTTAAGGATAATAGGCTACGATACTGCACTTTTCAAGGAGAAGAATGATCTTAGAATGATTCAAATCGCCCTTCATGAGAACAGAGTGATTTTAACCAGAGATTCCCAGCTCTTGAAGAGGCGTATCATCGCAAGTGGCAGGCTAAGAGCTGTCTTTGTCATGCAGAATGACCCGAAAGCACAATTGAAGGGAATAGTCGAGAAACTGAGTCTAAGCTACTCTTTCAGCCCTTTTTCTCTTTGCCTTGAATGTAACGGGCGATTGACTGCTCGGGAGAAAGAGGAGGTGCGAAATCTGGTCCCTCCTCACGTATTTGAGACTCAAAATCAGTTCATGCAATGCCCTGTTTGCTATCGTGTTTACTGGCAAGGTACACACTGGCAAGCAATGACCAGAGAATTGGAAAACTTGCAGAGGGAATGAGCCAGACTGTTAACTGGAAGATAAGCATGAAGCCTATCAGATAAGTCAGTGGCCAAGTCGTATACAAGGATAATGGCAGAAATTAGACCCTGATGCTATACTCATTCATATCTCAGTGAGATGGTTAGTATGCCAGCGACTTTCACAAAATGAGTCTGCAGCAAAAAGTCAGATATAGCTGGGGAACTGAGCAAGCAGTGGTTTAATCGTTATGCTACTGGCTATTGATATCGGAAACACCAGCATTCATTTAGGTATATTTGACAAGGATAGACTAAAGGTCTCTTGGCAACTGGCCAGTGAGATCCAGCGTATGGCAGATGACTATGGCATTTCGTTGCTCAATCTTTTGGAATTTCAGAAGTTATCCTATACAGAGATCACAGGGGTATCATTATGTAGCGTTGTACCCCCACTAGTACACACATTTGAAAAGATGTGTGAGAGCTATTTCGGTATCAGCCCCTTTGTGGTCGAAGCTGGCGTCAAAACAGGCATGCGCATCCGCTTAGATAACCCTCGAGAAGTTGGCCCCGACCGCGTCGTCAATGCTGTCGCCGCTCAAGATCTCTACGGAAAGCCGATAATAGTAATTGACCTTGGCACTGCTACCACCTTCGATGTCGTTTCCAAAGAAGGAGACTACCTTGGAGGCGCTATTGCTCCAGGAATTAGTATAGCTGGCGAAGCATTATTCAGTCGCACTGCTGCACTGCCTCGCATAGAGTTAGTCCGGCCCGCACAAGTCATCGGCAGAAATACCGTCTCTGCTATGCAATCAGGTATAATCTTTGGTTACATCGGGCTCATTCAAGGTATGATACAGCGAATAGAGCGAGAATTGGGAAGCAAGCTGAAAGTAGTAGCTACTGGAGGAGAGGCTCACTCTATCGGGAAGGAGATACCCGAGATAGACGCAATAAACCCCAACCTGACGCTAATCGGATTGCGCCTCATTTATGAAATGAATTTGGCCGAAAGACAAAAACGAGGAGTAAGTTAAGCAGTGCAAATGAATCTGACCTCAGCGTTCCAGTTGGAGTGCACGACAAAGGAGCTGTATGAATATTCAACCGAATCTCCCCTGCGGTAGCAGGGTGCTCAGCAACAAGAGCGTCGTACTGGGGGTAACAGGAAGTATTGCTGCCTATAAGGCGGTAGAAATTGCCAGTCAATTAACACAGGCGCGGGCAATGGTCAGCGTAATTATGACTAGAGAAGCGACCGAGTTCATGACTCCATTGACATTCCAAGCGATCACCCACAGACCTGTGGCTACCGACGTATTCGAGTTGGGCGCCGAATCTCAGATTATGCATATATCCCTGGCCCAGACTGCCGATGTGGTAGTTATTGCTCCAGCCACCGCCAATATAATGGCTAAGCTAGCTGCTGGCATCGCTGATGATATCCTGTGCTCCACAGTCATCGCCACTAAAGCACCCGTGCTTATAGCGCCTGCTATGGAAGCAAACATGTACGCTAATCCTGCAACTCAGGACAACCTGTTGAAGCTAAAGGCACGCAACTTCAGCACCGTTGGCCCAGCTTGGGGTAGATCAGCCTCAGGGACTGAAGGACTAGGGCGGCTCATTGACATCACGAGTATTATGAGCTCCATTTGCCAGATACTGGGCAAGAGCGGCGACTTGGCAGGCAGTCATATCGTGGTTACTGCGGGTGGTACCCGAGAGCCTATCGACCCGGTTCGCTACATCGGCAACCACTCATCAGGCAAGATGGGCTATGCGTTGGCCGAGGCAGCACGCGATAGAGGCGCCAGCGTATCCCTAATCACAGCGCCTACTTACCTTAGCGAGCCTATGGGAGTCGACATAGTAGATGTTAATACCGCACAGGAGATGTATGAAGCGGTGACAAGGGTGGTTTACGGGGCCGACGCCCTGATTATGGCAGCGGCCGTGGCTGATTATCGCCCGGCTAGCACGGCCCGACAGAAGATAAAGAAGGGAGATACCGGGTTAATATTAGAGCTGGAGCCCACTGCTGACATTCTGAGTACTGTAAAGGGAGACTTCCTTAAAATAGGCTTTGCTGCCGAAAGTAGCGATTTGCTGGAAAATGCCAAGCGGAAGCTGCAGCAAAAGGGACTCGACCTTATTGTGGCCAACGACATCACTGCTAGCGATAGCGGGTTCGGTGCCGATAACGATCAGGTAGCGATAATCGACCGGAAAGGCAAGGTTGACAGCTTGCCCTTACTCCCCAAACGTGAGGTGGCTGACCAGATTCTGGATAGACTGGTACCACTGCTCCATCGTAAGACAGAAAGACAATAGTATTAATTAGAATAATGCCGAATCTAATCCCCAAAGCCTATGAGCCGGGCAACATAGAAAAGAAGTGGTATGACTTCTGGCTTAAACAGGGCTACTTCACCCCCAGAATAGACCCTAACCAGAAACCTTTTGTCCTAATCATGCCGCCAGCTAATGTCACCGGCGAGCTCCATTTAGGACATGCACTGACAACTACACTAGAGGATATTATGACCAGGTGGCATCGAATGCAGGGTGAACCCACATTATGGCTACCTGGAACTGACCACGCGGGGATTGCCACGCAGGTAGTGGTGGAACAATCGCTAGCTAAAAAGGGACTAAGGAAAAACGATATAGGCAGGGAAGAATTCCTTAAGGCGACCTGGGCATGGGTAGGCAAGAGTCGCGGGGCAATTAACCGGCAATACCACACGTTAGGAGCTTCATGTGACTGGACACGGGAGAAGTTCACGCTGGACGCAGGCCCATCTAGAGCAGTCAGCACTGCCTTCGTGCGCCTATACCACAAAGGGCTGATCTATCGCGGAGAACGAATAATAAACTGGTGCCCGCGCTGTCAGACTGCCCTCTCTGATCTCGAAGTTGAACATAAGAATATCACGGGACGGCTCTATTACATCCGCTATCCCCTGGTTGATGCAGAAGGCTTTGTTACTGTAGCTACGACCCGCCCCGAGACCTTTTTCGGCGACACTGCTGTAGCAGTAAATCCGCATGACCCCCGCTATAGCAATTTGGTGGGCAAACAGGTATCCCTACCAATCATAGACAGAAGAATCTCCATAATCGCTGACGAGGCCGTGGATGTCTCCTTTGGCACAGGAGCACTAAAGATAACTCCTGCCCATGACCCCACGGATTTCGAGGTAGCTGAGCGTCACAGTCTGCTACTGGTAGATATTATGAACCCTGATGCCACTGTGAATGAAAACGCCGGGCCATATCAGGGATTAGAAAGATTTGCCTGTCGAGACAAAGTAGTAGCTGACTTGAAAGCCAGAGGCCTACTGGAGAAAATTGAGCCGTACACACATTCAGTGGGCCACTGCACCCGCTGTCAAACGATGATTGAGCCTAAAGTCAGCCAGCAGTGGTTTATCCGCACACAACCCTTAGCTGAAGCAGCCATTAAAGCCGTTAGAGACCACCAAATAAGCATAATTCCGGAGCGCTTCACAAAAGTATATTTCGAATGGATGGAAAACATTAAGGACTGGTGCATCAGCCGACAGTTATGGTGGGGACATCGCATTCCAGTATGGTATTGCCAGGCCTGTGGCGAGTTGACGGTCTCCACCGATGAGCCTGAAGTCTGTACTCATTGTGGCTCAAAGCAAATAGTTCAAGACCCCGACGTCCTTGATACCTGGTTTAGCTCGGCATTATGGACACACTCAACTCTGGGCTGGCCAGATGATACTGACGACCTCCGCTACTTCTACCCCACCTCGGTGATGGAGACGGGATATGATATTCTCTTCTTCTGGGTAGCCAGGATGATTATGATGGGGTTGGAAGATACTGGCAAAATACCCTTCCGCAGCGTTTATCTTCACGGATTAATTCGTGATGAGAGCGGAGAAAAAATGAGCAAGTTGAGGGGGAACGTTATCAATCCACTTGAAGCAATATCCAGATATGGTGTGGATGCCCTTCGACTTGCATTGACAGTTGGAAGCTCACCCGGTAACGACATAAGCCTTGGCACAGGGAAGCTGGAGTCCAGCCGCAACTTTGCCAATAAGATATGGAATGCCTCCAGATTTATACTCCAGAGCATAGACAGCGAAACGCAACAAGGCCAGACTCTGCCCCTGGGTATCATCAGCGATGAAGCCAAACAGCAAGCGAATCTGGTTCACAGTCAACTGCCCGTAGAAGACCGCTGGATTGACAGCCAGTTGAATCGCCTGATTAATGACGCTAATCAACTGATGCTAGGCTTCCAATTCGGCGAGGCAGCTCAGCAGATTTACGATTTTATCTGGTCAAAGTTCTGTGACTGGTATATTGAAATTGCTAAGATACGGCTTCGCCATCAATCAGCACCCTCTCCTTTACCTTTGCTAATCAATACTCTGGAAAAATCACTTCTTCTCCTGCACCCTTTCATGCCGTTTATTACGGAGGAGCTGTGGCAGACCCTGAGGGTCAGATTACCGGTCTCTCGTGGCGATGACAATATGGCGCCAGCCGACTCCATAATGGTCGCTCCCTATCCTGTAGCCAATACTCAAGCCATCGACCCGGAGGCAGACAGGGTTATGAATTCCATAATAGAAATCATCCGCTCGATCCGCAATGCCCGCGCCGAGCACAGAGTAAGGGCAGACAGGTGGCTGGAAGCATATATTTCCGCTGATGAATTTCTACCCAAGCTCATCCCCCAAAAAGAAATCATAGAGAACCTCGCTAGAGTACGGCCTTTGACTATCCTCAGCCACGACGAAAGAAAACCCGAAAAAGAGGCGGCACTTGTTTTAGTCCTGCAAGAAACCGAGGTCCTTCTGCCCTGGGCTGGTATGGTAGATACTATGGCCGAGAGACGGCGACTGGCAGAAGAAAGCGAAACAACTAAAGCTAGAATTACTCAGCTTAATGCCAGATTAAGGGACGGTGACTTTCTGGCCAAAGCTCCACCAGGGGTTATCGAAAAGGAAAAACAAAAAGTTAATATGCTTGAAGATAAGCTTAAGAGACTAGGCCAGGAATTATGTCAACTTGAGTCCGCCGAAGAACGATAGGATTAGTCCTTCAAAGTCCCTCTCTCTTGATGAGAGGAGAAACCGTGCCCGTATTACTTACTGTCTGCTGAATGGCGTGAGGATAGAGCGCCAGCCAGTTCGGTTTTTCGCTTTGATAGCCCGTGCAACTTCACCAGCGCTTTCTTGGTATCGCTGGCCGCGCGTGATTTGTCATGTGTCTTCACACGATACTTGAATAGCCAATAGGTAAATTCATCAAGTTCGCTTAGATTAATAGATTTGGAGTGAGGATGACACTTCTCTCTTCTGAAACGCTTTAGCAGTTCCACCTGGGTAATGCCATAAATCTGTTGGTAGGCCTCATCAACCACTCCATTGTCATTATTCAAGCCCAAAACTCTTTTCCTCTTTCGGATTTCTTCAGTTATAGCCAAAATCAAAAATTGCTCCACGAGGACACCGTACAGATAGTTAAGATAAGCCTGGTACTTCGAGCTACCTATGAGGTTTTTGAACTCGTCCTTAGTTAGTTCTATTGGCGCCCGGTCAAAGAATAGCAGGTCGCTGCGTTCCTTCTCAGGGATGAGCCCATCAAGCTCCAGGCACAATCTCTCAGCTAACACCAACCAGTTAAACGCCTCATTATCTATAAGGTACTGGTAGTGCCGCCCGTTGTAATCCTCCTCAGTGCTGGCCCATAGTCTCGCAGCCTCAAGCAGCGCTATATACCAGTGCTTCCCTTCGGCTACGGCACTCCTCAATTGTTGAATTGCCTCGGCATCTCCCATGGACGTTATCACCATACCTCACGTCTGCATTATATCGCTGAGGGCGGCGAAGACTCAAGATAATATTTCCCAGCCGTTAGCTTCAGCGAACCGGCGCAAGCTTTTGCTGGGATAAGTTGCCACCGGATTTCCTACTAACTGCAATAAAGGGATATCGAAAGCACCGTCAGCATAAGCAAAGCTGGCTGAACTATCTATTTCCAGCCCGTTCCGCTCCAGGAATTTCAGAAGGAACTTGGCTTTGTTTTCACCAAAACACAGGGGGTTGATAATCCTGCCAGTACATCTACCGTCAATCATCTCAAGTTTTGTGCCAATCACATCCGTTACGGCTAATCTTTGCCCGATGACTTCCAGAAGCCCGTCAAAGGTAGCAGAGAGTATTATCACCATATGCCCGCTCCTTTTATGTTGCTGCAGAACCTCAACAACATCGGCGCGTAAAGATTCAGACAAGTAGTTATCGACGATCCACTGAAATACCTTGTGAATCTCTTCCTTACTGGCCCCCTTAAAGGCTCCACTCAAGTCCTCAATCCACTTCACCCTGCATTTCTCCCTGCTGTAAAGCCTGCACAGGCCCAATAACCACAAGGCTGAATGTGCCGCCCAGAACCGTAGTATCCAGATCCTCTTCCCTCTGTACTTCAGATAATACTTGAGATACCCTCCCAAAACACTCGCGCTGGATAATGTACCATCCAGGTCGAAAAGAGCCAGAATCTTAGTCATTCATTCTCCCAAAAAAGCAAGCAATTCCTCTAAGGCTAAGGTATTCAAAATATGCTTTGGTTCGCACCAGGCTCTGCGGGCTATGCCGATGCCAAATCTCATGAAGCCCAGGTGACTGGTTCTATGAGCGTCAGTCTCGATAGCCAGCTTCACACCTGAGTCTCTGGCTAGAAAGGCATGAATATCCTTCAAATCAAGGCGGTCCGGCATAGCGTTAATCTCCAGAATCTTGTTATTCTTAGCTGCCGCTTGAATAATGGCTTCTAAATCTATGGCCACCGGCTCGCGCTCACCCAGGAGACGGCAGGTCGGGTGAGCTATTATGTCAACATCGGGGTCCTCTATGGCTCTTAATACTCTGTCCGTCATCTTCTGTTCTGTCTGGTTCATGGCAGAGTGGACCGCAGCAATCACCAGATCAAGTTCAGACAGGACTTCATGCGGCAAGTCCAGACTGCCGTCCGACTTAATATCTACTTCGACCCCGCTGAAGACACGAATCCCGCTCAATCGCTCATTAGCTCTCCTGATTTCATCCCTCTGTTCTCTCAGGCGGTTCGCATCCAGCCCGTGAGCAATGCCCCGGCCAACAGAATGGTCGGTAATAGCTATATACTGATAGCCCAGAGCCCTGGCCTCCACGGCCATCTCCTCAATCGAATTGTGCCCATCGCTCCAGTTGCTGTGCATGTGAAGGTCCCCTTTTATGTCGCCAAGCTCCACCAGCGCTGGCAGAGCTCCCTGCTCAGCCCTTTCCACTTCGCCTTGAGCTTCCCTGAGCTCGGGTGGAATATATTGAAGCCCCAGCCTGTGATAGAACTCATCCTCGAGAGCAAACTTTTCCAGCTTGTCCGTTGCCACAACAGTAATTCCATACTCGCTCAGCTTCAGGCCTTGCCTCTGCCCTCTTTCCCTCAACGAGATATTATGTTGTTTGCTACCTGTGAAGTACTGGAGCAAAGACCCAAACGAGTCATGCTCCACCATTCTCAAATCAACCTGCAGGCCTCCAGACACGATGGCGCTTGCCTTGGTCGGCCCTTGCGCCAGCACCTGACCTACTTGAGGCAAGGAAACAAAGGCATCAACAAGCTCACTCGGCTTGTCCGCAGTGCCCATGAGATCGATATCGCCCACCGTCTCCCTGAAGCGGCGCAGACTGCCTGCGGCAGTGAGGTTCCTCACCCCGGGAAGGGAGCGGAGATCCCTCAGGATTTCCTCCGCTACAAATAAAGCTTCACCTATTGGTGTGCGCTGGTCTTTACGGCGCAGAGCCTGGATTTGCTGAAGCATATTGTCAGCGGTCCTGTCGCCGAGACGGAACAGCTTGGCTACGCGCCCGCTCTTAATCGCCTCCTCCAATGCGTCAACCGAACTTACTCCCAAATCACGCGATAGCCTGTTAGCCGTTTTAGGACCGATTCCTGGTATTGCCAGAAGATTAGTTATGCCTTCGGGAAACTCAGCCTTCAGATTCTCATAGTAACCCAGCTTTCCGGTTGTTACGAGCTCGGTCGTCTTCTTGGCTATTGCCTC
>CAYMVL010000021.1:0-39532 GCA_964394145.1 uncultured Dehalococcoidales bacterium
ATGAGGTCGAGTCCGTGTCTTCGGGTAATAGCTTCCAGTTCCAGCCCCTCCTCTACGGGCAAGTCAGGGATGATTAGGCCACTGATGCCGGAGCTAGCAGAAGCACTGCAAAACTTTTCCAGACCGTAGCTAAACACAGGATTGAAATAGGTCATAAAGACCAACGGTGTCTGGATCACCTGGCTCAACTCCTTGGCCACGTCAAGGCAAAGCCCAGGGGTAATTCCATTTTGCAAAGCGCGAAAGCTGGCCTTCTGTATGGTGGCGCCATCAGCCAGCGGGTCGGAAAAGGGTATCCCCAGCTCTATAATATCGCAGCCGCCTGAAGCAAGAAGGGGAACCACCTTCAAGGTGGCTTCTACAGTAGGATAACCTACGGTAATGTAAGGGATAAGAGCGGTGTGCCCTGGTTGGCTCAAAACGGCGGCAATGCGGCTCAAGGTTTCACCCCCAATGCTTCAACTACGATGTCCATATCCTTGTCTCCGCGCCCGGAGAGGTTGACTACGATGATTTGCTCAGCAGGCAACGAACTTGCCATCTTTGCAGCGTAGAATATAGCGTGAGCTGGCTCCAGAGCCGGGATAATGCCTTCAGTCTTGCATAGCAACTGGAAGCCATCTAGTGCCTCTTTATCATCTACCGCCACATAGGTAGTACGCCCGGTATCCTTGAGGTAGCTATGCTCTGGTCCCACACCGGGGTAATCGAGCCCGGCAGAAATGCTGTGCGTTTCCCTAATTTGGCCATTGTTGTCCTGCAGAACATAGGACTTTGCCCCGTGCAGCACTCCAATGCTTCCTGCAACTAACGAAGCAGCATGTTCGCCGCTCCTGATTCCTTTCCCCGCCGCCTCCACCCCGATAAGCTTGACATCTTTGTCACTGAGAAAGGGGTAAAAGATACCAATGGCGTTACTGCCACCACCCACGCAGGCAACTATGTAGTCAGGCAGACGGCCACACATAGCCATAACCTGCTCTCTAGTTTCCCTGCCGATTATCGACTGGAAGTCGCGCACCATGGGCGGGTAGGGATAAGGCCCAACTACAGAGCCAAGAAGGTAATAGGTATCGCTGACATTGGTCACCCAGTCTCTTATCGCCTCATTGATTGCGTCCTTCAGCGTGCGGCTGCCTGAGAAAACCGGCCTTACTTCAGCACCCATCAGCTTCATCCGAAATACATTAAGCGACTGCCGGCGCATATCCTCCTCTCCCATGTAGACGACGCAGTCCAGCCCCAGCATGGCGCATACGGCAGCAGTAGCTACCCCATGCTGCCCGGCTCCAGTCTCAGCAATGATTCTCTGCTTTCCCATTCTCCGGGCGAGAAGCCCCTGCCCCAGGGCATTATTAATCTTGTGGGCCCCGGTATGAGCCAGGTCTTCCCGTTTAAGAAGAATCTGTGCACCCCCGGAGTGCCTGCTCAACCCCTCCGCCCGGTAGAGGGGTGTTGGCCTGCCTGAATAGGTATGAGACAGTGACTCAAACTCGGCCCAGAACGCATCATCAGCCTTTATCTCCCTATAGGCTATTGCCAGCTCATCCAGCGCTGGTGCCAGAGTCTCAGGCACAAAACGTCCGCCATAATCTCCAAAGTATCCTCTGTTGTCTGGTAGCAATACCTGCCTCCTTTTGCCCTAAACCTGCACGCCTTCGCCGACCTTGGCTATTTGTATCGTTTGTTCTCCTTCATCCGTCTTTGAGGCTGTTGCGGTCAACTGACCTTACTGCCGTGATAAAGGCTCTAATTCTCTCAACAGACTTAACCCGTCCGGTCTCTACACCGGAGGAGACGTCAACCCCCCATGGTTGAACCTCCCGTATCAGCTGACTAACATTGTCCGGCGTGAGTCCACCAGCGATTATAACCGGAAAGCTCGCCGATACCTCTCTGGCCAGTTGCCAACTGAAGGCCTGCCCCGTGCCACCATACATATCCCCTACCCGGGAGTCAAGGAGGCAGATTAACTCATCTCTTGAGTATAAGCGATATCCCGTATCTATGTTGCTCAGGATTACCTTGATTTTCTTCCCGGCCGGGACATGGATAGTTTTGATAATAGGCCTTTCGATCTCTCGGCAGTATCGCCAACTCTCGTCGCCGCTAAGCTGCACCCAATTTAGCCGGCAATAATCAGCAATGTGGTTGACCTCTTGAGCTGCGGCATTCACGAAAACACCGACGACACTCGGGGGGGCGCTCAGACCATGGACTGCTTCTACCAGCCGTAGCGCTTTCTCGGGAGAGACCTGGCGGCGGCTGGGAGCAAAAACCAGCCCGAGAAAGTCCGCCCCAGCTTCGGCAGCCGCCAGGGCATGCTCTATCTCGCATAGCCCGCAAATCTTGACCTTAGTCACAATAGCTCCCTCATCTTGGCCGCGATGTCGGGCTCAGACATTAGAGACTCGCCGATGAGAGCGGCATCAACACCCCAGCTTTCTAGCTTTCCCATGTCGCTGCAGCTCTTTATGCCGCTCTCGCTGACCATTATCCTATCCGTTGGGATAAGCGGTCGCAGACGCCTGGTGGTGGTGATATCCACGGCAAAGGTATTCAGGTCCCGGTTATTCACGCCAATTACCCTGGCCTCGCTCTTTAGCGCGATTTCAAGCTCAGCTTCATTATGCACCTCCACCAGACAGCTCATGCCTAGTTGATGACTTAGCCCGAGCAACTCCTCCAGCTTTCTTACCGTTAAGACAGCCACAATGAGGAGCAGGCAATCAGCCCCATAAGCCCGAGACTCGTAGATTTGGTACGGGTCAGTAAGAAAATCCTTTCTCAGCAGAGGCAGTTTCTTGTTCACCAGTGCCTTGCTGACCTCTCTGAGATAGTCCAGACTACCCTGGAAATACTTAGCTTCGGTCAACACTGATATCGCTGCAGCACCATTAAGGGCATATATCTGAGCTATTTCTGCCGGATTGAAATCAGCGCGGATAGTGCCTCTTGAGGGCGACCCTTTTTTAAGCTCGGCGATAAGCTGAACTCGGTCGCCACGCAAAGCCGAAGCGAAGTCGAGCGGCAGTGGCTGCTCCAATGCCAGGCTCTGCAATTGCGGTAAAGGCATGCTGGCTTTTCTGGTTTCAAGTTCCTGTAGCTTGTCGGCTACTATCCGGTCTAAAATCATTTAACTCTCCCCGGGTTACGCTCTGGGTAAACTCGATTAGCTGTTCCAGTTTCGCCAGGGCCTGACCACTCCCGATTATTTCCCTGGCCAGGGCCATAGCTTCCTGAAGTGTTGCCACCCTGTCCCCAGCTAGCAGCCCTGCAGCAGCATTCATTAGCACCACATCTCGCTGAGGGCCCGCGGTATCAGCCAAGACTGCACGCAGCAAGGCAGCATTCTCTTCAGTGGTGCCACCCCTCAAGCTATCTAGATCGGCCCGGGATAAGCCGAAGTCCTCGACATCTATAGAATAACTACTGATTTCGCCGTCTTTGAGTTCACAGACTCTGGTTTCCCCTGTGATAGTAATTTCATCTAAACCGTCCTCGCCATGAACTACCAGGGCATGATGACAGCTCATGTCTTTGAGCACCAGTATCATCTTCTCCATAAGCGAGCCATCGGCTACGCCAAGTAACAGAGCTTCCGGGCGGGCAGGGTTAGTCAGCGGGCCAAGGATATTGAATACGGTGCGAATTCCTATCTCGCGTCTGAAACCAGAGGCGTATCTGGTAGCCGGATGAAATCCCGGAGCGAACATGAAGCCTATTCCTAGCTCTTGGATACAGCTCTGTGCCTGTTCAGCATTAAGGTCTATCCTGACTCCTAGGAATTCCAATACGTCAGCACTGCCACACAGGCTGCTCATGGCACGGTTGCCGTGTTTTGCCACCTTAAGGCCGGCCCCGGAAACAACAAACGCAGCCGCCGTCGAAATGTTGAAGGTGTTAAAGCTATCGCCTCCAGTGCCGACGATGTCAATCAACGGGTCAACTACTTCGACGCGGATTGCCCTCGCCCGCATTGCACTGGCCAGTCCGGCAATTTCTTCTGCTGTTTCACCCTTAATCCTGAGCGAGGTAACAAAAGCACCAAATTGGGCTGGAGTGACCTCACCCTCCATTATCTCCTCCATAACCAGGGCGGCTTCCTTCGTGGTCAGCGAACGTCCAGATACCAGGGCCGCAATAGCTTCTCTAATCATTCTGGCTTACTCTCTGTCAGAAAATTTCTCAGCAAATCTTTCCCCGCTTCAGTCATAAACGATTCAGGATGAAACTGCACACCCTCTACGGGGTACTGGCGATGCCGCAAGCCCATAACAGTGCCGTCGTCCGTCCATGCAGTTACCTCAAGACACTCTGGCAGCCCCTCACGTTCCACTACCAGTGAGTGGTAGCGAATAGCAGAGAAGGGATTGGGTAGCCCGGCCAGTACCCCCTGGTTGTTGTGATGAATCAGAGACGATTTGCCGTGCATAATCTGCCTGGCATGTCCGATGGAGGCACCGTAGCTGTGGCCGATACACTGGTGTCCCAGACAGACTCCCAGTATTGGCACTCTGGGGCCGAAATACGCGATGACATCGTTGGAAATACCGGCGCGCAGCGGGGTAGAAGGGCCAGACGAGATCACAATCCGCTGCGGCTTCATCATATCAATCTGCTCAACTGTTATCCTGTCATTGCGGAATACCAAAACCTTCTCCCCTAGCTCACTCAAGTACTGAAACAGGTTGTAGGTAAAGCTATCATAGTTATCGAGTAGTAAAAGCATGATTCCTCCCGGCTCTTTGCGCTCGAGCTTCAGCCTGGTTGATAGCCTTAAGTAGGGGCCGAGCCTTATTCATCGTCTCTTCATACTCGTGCTCTGGCACACTATCATAGACAACGCCACACCCCGCCTGCGTATAGGCAACGCCTTTCTTCATTACCATCGTTCTAATAGCTATCGCCATGTCCATGTTGCCTGAGAAAGCAAAGTATCCTGCCGCCCCGGCGTAGGGCCCTCTCTTATCAGGTTCAAGCTCAGCAATTATTTCCATAGCCCGAATTTTGGGCGCCCCGGATACCGTGCCCGCGGGAAAACAAGCTCTCAGAGCATCAAAAGCAGTCATATCACGCTGCAGCTTACCCTGAACATGAGTAACCAGGTGCATGACATGGGAGTAACGCTCAACATCCATCACTTCGCTAACCGCAACTGTGCCCGGCTCGCTGACCCGGCCGATGTCGTTGCGTCCCAAATCTACCAGCATGATATGCTCAGCACGCTCTTTTTCGTCGTTGCGCAGTTGCTGCTCCAGCATGAGATCTTCTGCCGGATTTTCCCCGCGCGGTCTGGTCCCGGCCAGAGGGCGGGTCGTTACCTTGCCGTCTTCAACTCTGACCAGAACCTCGGGTGAGGCTCCAATTATGTGAAAATCTGTAAAATCGAAGAAGAACATGTACGGGGAAGGATTGATGGTGCGTAACGCCCTGTAAACCTCAAACGGAGCCACATCCGTAGCCTGGGCCCAGCGTTGCGACAGCACCACCTGAATAGCTTCGCCTTCAGTGATGTACTGCTTTATCTTGACCACGCTGGCTTCAAACTCCTCCCTGGAAAAATTAGAGGAGAGCTTGCCATCGCCTGCAGGACGAGAGATAGCCTTCCTGCGCTGGTGCGGCTTGAGTGGCTGGCTCAACCTGTCCAGCAGGCTATCAATCCTGTCAATCGCCTTTTGATAAGCTTCATCTACATCTCCATCGAGACGGACATGACTCAAGACCTTAATCTTGTGAGTAACATGGTCAAAGACAAGCATGGTATCCACAAACATAAATAGCGATTCGGGTAGTCCTAAGGAATCGTTATCGGGCGACGGTAACGCCTCGAAGCGAGTCGCTGTCTCATAAGCGAGATAGCCTACAGCACCGCCACAGAAGCGGGGTAGCCCACTAACTGGGACTATTTTGTACTTGCCTAGCTCCTCGGCAACGAGTGACAGGGGATCAGCCTTATCCTCTCCCCTGATGCTCAGGACCTTATAAGGCTCAGTGCCTATAAAGCTGTAACGAGCCAGTCGTTGACCGCCTTCAACGCTTTCCAGAAGGAATGAATAGCCACCACGGCTAATCTTCAGGAAAGCAGACACAGGTGTTTCCAGATCGGCAACGGTTTCACAGTAAACAGGCACTAAGTTGCCATCCTGCGCAAGCCTCTTAACATCTTCTAATGTCGGATAATACATACATACTCCTGCGGCATCACAAATAAAAATCCCCTCGCCCTATAGGGGCGAGGGGATTTTTCCTTCGCGGTGCCACCCTAGTTGGTTGCCAAATAATTAGGACAACCATCTCTTTCAGGTACGGCTTCAATCATAGGAAACTATACCCTGGGTTCTGGTAACGGTACCCTTTCCGGCAAAACCTACTCAGCTATAATCTTTTCGGCTTGCAGCTCCCGAGTCCATTCAGCCTCTGCGCAGGCACCGGCTCACACCTTTCCCGGCTCTCTGAGCCCCGCTGGAGACCTACTAGTCTCGTTCACAGCCTTTTACATATTCAATTAGACAAATTTTGCAGAATTGCTGGGGTTTTGTCAAGCCCGCAACTGAGCATCAAGAACAACATAACCTTGGCACTTCATTAACTGGACATTTCGCTAAAAAGTAAACAATGAAGAGCCTATTTCATGCTTGGGTTTAGCATAGGCTATTATGAGCCTAACTTTTTTAGCGACACGCTCACAGTCCAATCGTAAAAACGGTTGCACTCACCGTCGAAGTGTATCATGCTGACTCTGAGCCGTTAGGACCAAAAGCACGACTGAAGGAGAGAGCCAATAATAGAAGTAACTGGAGACAAGAGATTGACAATCGCTGAGGAGAATCTCAGTGTATAATTAATATCGATGTGATTCTAGAAAAAGGTATCACGGAGGCGCGGATATGACCATAATGAGAAAACTTGTTAGTCTAACTCTTATTTTGATACTGGCGGCAGCTCTCGCTGTAGGAGTAACCCCTACCGTTCTGGCTGAGCAGAGTAATGATAAGAGTTCTTTTGATATTCTTGTGTTTGGCGAGCGGGGCTGGCAGTTGCAGGGACAACTGAGCTTTTTTGATTATGAAACTCTCCAGTTACCGTTAGATAATGATGCTGGCCAACTGAAGGTCAGACTGGAGCAACACGGACATGATGCTGCCTTTGTAGACTATGTTGTATTGCAGAAAGACGGCATAATACACTTCCCATTATCAGCTAATAACATTGACACTAGTACAAACGTCATAACCAAATTATTATACCCCGAATACGACGTTTGTGATGCCTGGGACAGTACGTTAGAAATCACCTGGGAGAACGTACCTGAGGATGCCACTCTGCTCATGCGAGCCATGGAGGAAGACCTAGGACCGGACCATGGTGGTCCTATCTACTATCCGCGTGGCATCCATACAGGCCAAACCTTAAGCCACACATTGGTCAATGATGGAGGAATTATCGTTGATGGTCTATTGCAGGAGTCAAGCAAGCCTGACTTCAGTGTATTCTGGGAACCGGACACTCCCCATCCAGACGGCTACACCTATGGCTGGTTGCACAGTGACAATGAATTCTTCTACGCTGCAGTCGAGGTCACCGGTGATAATACACCTGATGAGGAGGACTGGGGAGCGATCTATGTAATGGTCGATGGAGAGTTGAGAGAATTCCGTGTCTCTCCCATGGATGCAAGTTGGGGGGCCGTCGGATTTGGCTACACTTTGTCAGTTCCTTACGAGCACCGGACATACGAGTTTAGGATTCCCCTGGGTGAAATAGACGCAACTGCAGGTTACGACATCCAATACGGGTTTGGGAGCTATGGTACCGTTGCAGAGACCTACATCACAATCGAAAAATCCACGAACGGTGAAGATGCCGATTTGCCGCCTGGTCCTGTAATCGCAGTCGGCGACCCGGTTACCTGGACCTACCAAGTAAATAATATTAGCGATGTCACTATTTCTGATATCTTAGTGACGGATGACCAAGGAGTAGTTGTGACGTGTCCCCGAATCACCTTAGGCCCTGGTGAGTCGATGATCTGTACTGCCAGCGGTACTGCCGTGCTTGGTCAATATGAGAACCTTGGCAGTGTCACAGCTTCAGATCCTGCTGGAAATCCCGTATCTGATCACGACCCCAGCCACTATTATAGTTCTGTTGCCTATGATTTTGGTGATGCACCGGACCCAACATATCCGACGTTACTGGCAAGTGATGGTGCGAGGCACATCATAGTACCCGGATTGTCGTTAGGCAGTGTCATAGATAATGAGAACGATGGGCAACCAAATTTGAATGCTACTGGTGATGACTCGACCGGTGATGCCGATGAAGACGGGATAACATTCACAACTCCGCTGGTTCCGGGGCAGCTGGCCAGTATCGATGTGAGCTCGCTGATACCAGCTGGCGCTATCGGGTTCCTTCACGCCTGGATTGACTTCAATGCTGATGGAGACTGGAATGATGCCAGCGAGCAAATTTTTGCTAGTCATGTGCTGACAGGGGCGGATACTCTAAATTTTGATGTTCCATCTGAAGCGGCCATCGGTGAGACTTTTGCCCGTTTTCGCCTGAGCTGGAATGGAAGCCTTGCACCGAATGGACTAACCAGTAGTGGCGAGGTGGAAGACTACCTGGTGGCGATCTTGGTACCAACCACTTCCTCCATCGGGGATACCGTTTTCTATGATGATAACGGTAATGGTACCCAGAACCCAGTTGAAGACGGGATTGCAGGCGTTACAGTTGAGCTCTATATGGATGATGGTGACGGGGTATTCGATATTGAAACCAGTGATACACTTAAAGACATGAAGATTACGGGAGGTGCCGGCTCATACTTGTTTTCTGATCTCGAGCCTTTCTGCGATCAGGGCTATTGGGTGCTCGTAGTAGAGAGCACTCTACCACCCGGTGTACTTCTGACTACCGGCAACAACCCCTTCGGGCCTATCTGTCTGGAGGCAGATGAGTTTTACAGTGTTGCAGATTTCGGATACTTGCGACCCTATTATGGTGCCGTCGGTGGTGAAGCTCATCCCGTAAACAGGGTTGGGTTAATAGCACCTTGGATAGTCCTAGCACTGTTACTTCTGGGCTGCATGAGCTACCTAAGTCTCAGACATAGAGCCAAGATTTGAGGACTCAGTCTAGATAGGGCCAAGCAGAAGTTGGAGGCAAGCTTCTTGCGGAAGCTTAGACCATCGTGTTTACATGGTCACCGCATCTTTCCGGCGAGGAATGCCTGAGAGACCTCTATCGTAAACACAGTCTTTTGGGATTAAAATCCTGTTAAGATTTGAGGGAAATAACGAATTTCTTCTTGGCTTGTAACCGGCAATAGGTAACATTTTGAGTTAATGTGACATTATGCAAATTTGTTTCCTACATATCCTCGATAGCTATGATCATTTTACTGTCAGAAGCAAGGACATGGGCAGAGGCATACACTTCCCATCGGTAAGCCAGTAAGTCACACATTCAAACCTAGGCTATCTATGTCTACCATTGACTCTTGTAAGGCTTTGTCTAATTCTGAGAGTGCCTGCGGTGCCTCCCGAGAAAGAGCACGAATCGCTCTACCCAATTCGACTTCGTCCGTTTGGCCAATGATCACTATGCGCAGCGTTTCCAGAATACCTAGGGGCGGATTCTCAACCAGTCTATTTATGACTGTCCCGAGAATATCTAGCATGTCTGACTGTTCGGGGTGGTCCTCAGCACTATACTTAGGCTGGTACTGTAACCCTAATTTCTTTGCTTTTTCAGATTGAATTTGGTCATCAAATAATTCAGGTATAATGCCGCTATTATTCATCAAGTCTTTTATAACTTGGCGAAACCTCTCAATAGTTGAGTTATGGTATTCAGATAATTTCACATACTTGCCAATTATCTCTTCTCTGTTGGCTTGGTTTTCTTCCTTCAGGGAATTATATACCTGTGTCAAAATAGATTGCTTGTGTCCCTCAAAAAACCTGGCTGCCAGACCAAAATCCTGTTGTCTTTGACCGATAATTCTTTTATTCTCTGCCAAAACGATTAAGTGGAACAGCTCTCTTAGATAGTCCAGATAGACTAGGTTATCATCATCCTGCCTAAGTAATTCGTAGAAATCCCTTCTACGTTCTTCCTCAGTGGTTTTGTCGAGCACACTTTGATCAATTAGCACTCGAGGCCATGCAGCTTTCGTCTTACATCTCTCAAGACGATAAGCATCAATTAGAGCTGGGCCAAAGATGACGTTTTCATCTGAATATGAATCTCCATAGACTACTGCCCCCCTTACGAAAGTTCGCTCTTCTTTCCACATTAGGTATTGATACATCATTATCCATGTTGAAACGAAGGAGACGTCATCATGAGAATCATACGGACCACAAATCACGCTAGTATCTGAGAACGAACGATATACATAGTTGTTGAGGTCCACTTTTAGCACAGTTAGCTTGGCTGTCAGACTCTTTCGTGCTATTTGCTCGGATTGGGATAGCATTTCAGCAATTTTACTAATCAGCCGCGGATTCTTCCTAGATTCGTTTATGATCCGCTCAAATCCAAGGATGTCGAGGAATGCAAAGACCTTCTTGCTATACTTAGCCTCTTTCATTTTCATGGCAGGAGATATTATATATAACGAAAGGATAGTTTTCAGGTCACAGGATAGAGGAGATAACCTCATGCAATGCCGAAAACACGATCCCCCAAGGTAACAATAGTCAGGATTGTGTATTACAGTCGACAATAAAAGGTCTACGGCACTGCACTGGGGGCGACACTATGGTGTATCCAATATAGCAGCACTAGGGGTAGTCTCAATCCACACCCCGGTACGAGAGACCATCCACGTCCCGCCATGAATCTGCCCTCGGATCGGCCACCCCCTCGGCCCCCACACATGCGTGGGGAATACTGTTTTACGAAGCCCCTGTCTCAACGGCAGGTTTTGGCTAACTAGAGCTATGGCATCCTCATCTGGATTGAATGTCCATGCGTAAAAAAGCAGTCCTTCTCTCGTAGCAATGCCCGAGACTCCGGGAGATGGACTTCAACGTAATCTACAGGACCATTGTTCTTACTTTATACAGCGAGGTTGAGAACTGGTACTTGGCGGTTCCCCGCCTTCAGTCTATTGCTGTAACCAACGCCAATTGTGGCTTGGTCAAATCGTGAGGCTGGAAGCCAGTTCAAAAGCCCTGTCTATTGTAACCCGAGCTCGATTTCCCCTGACAATCTACATCCGCCCGTTTTATCTCGTTACTACAATAATTCGATGCCATATTTAGGCTTGCGTCTCGGCTTGTTTTGAGACTGCCAGATTTATCGTGTATAATTGGGCTTCTGTAATATGCGATGCCTCTTGTCAACTTCTGCCAACCACAGTAACGCTAGCCTATATCGGGCTGCACAGAAGGAGTCTCTACGTCTCTAAACTGCGGGCTTGTTGGTCTTCCTTCATGCGGAAAGACCACTATTTTCAATGCCATCACAGCTGCAGGTGTGGCCAGCTATAACGGCTCGGAGATGAACCGTGCTATCGTTAACGTTCCCGATCACCGCATTCAACTCCTTGCTGATATGTATCATCCGGCGAAGATCGTTCCCGCCACCGTGGACATGATGGACATCCCGGGCCTCAGACCACACCCCACACCCGGAGAAGGTCGTGAAATACGCCTGCTATCCTATATCAAAGAGGTAGAGGCATTACTGCACGTTGTTCGGTGTTTTGAGGACGGCACGGCATCCTTTGAACCACGGACCATAGATCCCGCGCGTGATGTGGAGACAGTCGATTTGGAGCTGATGGTCGCTGATTGTCGAACACTCGAGAACAAGATTATCCGCCTGGCAAAGAAAGCCCGCAGCGATGCCGATCTGTCACGCGTGGTAGCAAATTGTCAGAAAGTCAAAGGCGGCCTGGAGCAAGGCATACCGGCGCGACGGCAGGGGCTAAATGCTACGGAAATTGCTGACCTTCGCGATTGCCATCTGCTTTCTCTCAAACCAGTGCTCTACATAGCCAACATTACATCCATACAGGACTCATCGAGCTCTGCGGTAAACGCGCTTCAAGCGATTGCTAATACGGAAAACTCCGAGATGGTCACTATTTGTGGGCGGGATGAAGCCGAGATCAGTCAGCTTGAACCTGCCGACCGGCAGGACTTCCTTGCGGCTCTTGGCTTGAAGCAATCATCGATGGAGAGGCTCCTGCGCGCTGCATACCGTATGTTGGGGCTGGTCAGTTTCTTCACGACCGGGCAGGATGAAGTCCATGCCTGGACATGCCATCAGGGGGATGTCGCTCCCGTAGCAGCCGGCAAGATTCACACGGATATGGAGAAGGGGTTTATCCGCATGGAAGTCATCCGCTGTGAAGAGCTCTTTGAGCTTGGCAGCGAGGCAGCGGTGCTTCATGCTGGCAAGCAACGTCTAGAGGGAAGAACCTACCAAATCCAGGATGGGGACGTTGTGTCGGTAGTCTTCAATCCAAACTAATAGACTGTCATCAGATTCCCGTACGCCATTAGCAGGTGTCACGGCAGACTTCGAAGTGAGTGCAAATCAATCGGAAGAGCCTCACGCAACTTTGCGCTAACGCTCATCAAATCAATTCGTCTCACTTTGAATTTGCAGGCTTTGAAAGCAGGTCAATTCTTGTTTAGACTACGCCGAAATGACTTCTTATTACTGATTAACTCATCTTGTGACAAATATCTAACGCGTAAGCTAATACTACGTACTCTATTTACACCATATGCCAAGAGCCTGTGAGCCATAGAGCCAGGTGTGAAATCTTCTTCAGAAGGTTTCAGTCGTCCTCATCCTCTTCTTCATCAAATTCATCGTCGTCAGACTCTTCTTCATCGAATTCATTGCCGTCAGACTCTTCTTCATCATCTTCAGCTTCATCTTCTTCCTCGTATTCTTCCGCTTCCTCGATATCGTCTTCCATCTCCACGTCTACAAATACTGTGACAGCACTGAAAATTCCTTCCGCATTATAGAAACCGGTCACCTTAATATCCTGACCTACCAGAAGCTCCAAATCAGAAACGCTAAGTAATTGCTTATCCTCACCTTTGATTTCAGCAGCACTTATATCGATAGTAATTTGAGACCGAAGAACCTCGACTAAAATATTATTGTTGCTTCGATCTATCCCGACCAGCACGCCGTCAACTTCGACACTTTCCCTTTCCCGGTCTTCAGCTTCCTCCTCGTCTTCATCTTCGCTTATCATATCGACTGTGGTAAACACACCATTGCTGATAGTACCTTTGAGCTCAACCTGCTGTCCTTCTGCAGGAGCTATGATTTCTTGGGACATATTCACAGCAATGCCACCAATGTACCAGGTCGTCCCGTTCTGTCCGGTTCCACCAAATACCCCCTTGATCTTGACCCATCCCTTTTCGTCATCCTCGTATTCAATCTCGCTGATAAAGGTTTGCCCGCCATGAACCATGCCTTCAATTTCAACCCATCTGCCTGTCTCAGGAGTACCTGAAGCTGAGTTCACATTCGTGATAAGGATCCCGTCGATATTCCATGTACTGTTTTCCACCCCCAGCAATAATCCTTGAAGTTCGAAATAAGCTGATTCTATATCTCTATCCATAACTGAGGGCATACTACCCAGAACAGCAGGGTTACCATAACCTACTTTGGCTATCAGATTTCCTCGTCGTCCGGCATCAATAGCATCCTCCAGTATCGGTTGTTGTGATTCAGGTGCCGTTACCAGAAGTTGGCCCAATTGACCCTGTTGCTCAATAGTGACAGCAGAAAGCTGGCTAAGAATATCCTTGGTTTCTTCAGGTAATACGCTGTTGAGTTCTCTAATAGCAGCATCTAACTCACTCGCAATTTCTTCCAAAGATGATTTGCTGATATCTCTTCCCAGGCTTGCCTCGGCAACAGCCTCATTCAGGCGGCGCTGCGCTAGCCTCAGATGCAAAGTCGCCCTGGCTTCCGGACTGCGCGTCAGCGCGAGTTGCAGGTCTTCCATGGTAGTCTTTACCGGGTATAACATGTCATCGGGTAGACTTCCTTGAGAAGCATAAGCGGTGGCACCACCACCAACAATCAGCGCCAATATCACAATAACAATAACAAATGGAATACCGGGCTTTAGCACCAGAGGTTTAAGCCAGCCTGTTGTGACTTGCTCCGGTCTGGCTGCCGATTGCGCCATTTGATTAATCAACCGTAATCTCGCATGCTGTTTGAAATTTACGGTCGGAACTGCTTTCTCAGGCTGAATATTGTTGGCAATTCTCAGCAGTGACCTTAATTCATCAGCATATTCCGGATAACGCATCAAGGCCTCTTCCAGGGTGGATCTCTCCGCCTGGATTTCATCTATACACCCGGCAATTATCTCTTCTTTCCTCAAGGTCTCAATTACTCCGTCCCAAGCATTTGTTTCAATTCGCTGAGCGCCCGATACTTTATTACCCTGATCGCACCTTCTCTCTTATGCATGATAGCAGCGATTTCCTCATAGCTAAATCCGTCAACATAGTGCATCAGTATGACCTTCTGCTTATCGCCCTTCAATTTTGAGATGCCTTCTCTTATTCTTGCCCGGTCCAAGTTCATTTCAACCGTTGTTGCCAAATTGTTTTCCACATCTTCGTCACCCGCTTCTATCTCCTCCACAGAAACTCTTTTCTCTCTCTTCTTATAGTAGTCAGCTATCAGATTGTGGGCAATGGCGATCAACCAGGCTACAAAAGGTGCTTCTGTCACCTTATATTTGCCGATTGCTTTCCATGCTTTCAGGAAAACCTCCTGCGTAATATCCTCAGCATCGACTTGAAGAGGTACCCGGTAATAGATATGGTTGTAAACTCGATCTATATGCATATCGTACAAAGCCGTAAATGCTTCGCGATCGCGTTTGATTGCCCGTCGAACTAACAAAATCTCCGATGATTGCGACTGCATATCCAAATCTTGATGGATAATTTTCTATGAAGTGTATAGAATTCATTTCAATTATCCTATCTGGATAATATTTTTACAAGGAATTTAACCGATTCCACTCCGGTACGGCTAGCTATATCAAGCTCACATTTGGAAAGCACCTCATTACAGCCGTATTGTTTGACAGCGATCCGGGCATCCCCTGAAAACTAGTCGTCGTTATCCTCGTCCTCTTCCTCCTCCTCATCATCGTCGTCATCATCATCGTCATCATCATCGTCGTCATCGCCATCGTCGTGATCATCTTCCGCTTCTATCTCTATTTCCCGGGCGTTATGAGTGCTAACATCATATTCAGCTTCTATTTCCTGACCAACCTCTAGATCTGAGAAGGCAGCTGTGCGTTCGTCTTCAATTACAATCATCGTCTCTGAGCTTACGTTAAGGGTGACATCGCTATTCCCCCTAACGGCAATCGTTACTGTCTTGCTAGTCTCGTCTATTGCTTTTATCACGCCTTCGATCTCACCTTCGTCTTCCTCAACATCTACGTTTATCCTCAGAGCGTTCATGGTGGTTACATCATACTTTGCTTCAACCTTTTGTCCCGCCTTCAGTTCCGAAAAGGTTGCGGCACCATCGTCATCGAATCTTATCCTTGTGTCCGCTGTCACTTTGAGAGTAATCTCACCGCTTTTTCTTGTGGTGATAGTAATGTCGTCTGTCCCCACGCCCTTGACAATGCCACGTACTTCAGCCCTTTCGACGCTGACTTTATCTACGTCACCATTCTTAAGCACTTTGATTGTAAGCTCATCACCAATTTCTAGACTCGTATTACCCAGTGCTTCACGAATAGTCTCCACTTCAACGTCTGTGAAGTTGAATGTCTTTGTAGTGCCATCCTTTAGTGTTACGGTTACATTACCGGAGACACTGTCCAGGTCTTTCAATGTCCCCCGGAGAGTCTCAAGTTCTTCCGCAGTACATCCGCTGGCCACTACTGCCAATAGCATGAGTACCGCAAAGATACTAACGAAGAAAAGCTTCCTTTTACGCATTTTCCGCCTCCATTTTTGTATTTCTACAATAGAAAACTCCATTTGGTAGACATTTGTTACAATTTAACTCTAACGAATACCAAACGGTGCAGATTTTAGATATAGGAACTGCCTTCTTCGTCGATGTTGAAATCAGAAAAGCCTTCAGTTAACCGCCTCGGGAGCAGCGGTGATCAACCTGCCAGTTCTTCCAAGTTAGCCTGATGAGTAGATGTGCAGGGTCTGCATTTCTCCGGGATTAGCGGAGTTATGTCCACTGCATACGGGTTTTCGACACAAGCTTCATAATGGACCTCATAGAGAACACATTATCGGAAGACACTGCCGGGGAGCCCCGCGGACTCCAACCCGGCCCCTGGCTCGAGACGCATACTCTCGCTATGCACTGCACATCTGTCAGTATTGTGCAATGGTAAGCGTGCCCAACACAGAGAGCACAGTCTTCACCACTAACTGCGATACATATATCAACATGTGATTGATTATCATGTCTCTGAGGGCATATACTTTTTACAATGATAAGGAGTCATCTGCCCTGTGCCTTATGAACGTAGCCGGAAAATAGAAGAGCGATTTCAAGAGACCGTTAGTCTTATCAAGAGAAAGCATCTGAATGCAGAACAGCTGGCTTCAGAGCTAGGAGTATCTCGACCTACCGTACAGCGAATTATTACAGAGCTGAGAAAACGCGGGCATTCCGTTCGATCTGTGCATGATGAGCTTGGCTGGAGGTATGAGATGACGAACAGACGGCGGCCAAATGCCAAAGCTCGCTTATAAAGAACTTGGCTATCTGGAGAGTTAAAGATGGATGAGAAAACCACATTTACCAGCGACAAAGAACCTTTATTCGAAATACTAAAACAAGTTGCAGATGGCAGGATTCAATTACCTGAATTCCAAAGAAGCTTTGTATGGGACGACGAACACATTTCTAGCCTGCTAGCGAGCTTATCTCTTTCATATCCTATGGGTGCAGTCATGATGCTTGAGAATGGGAATCCTGATGTTCGGTTCAAGCCTCGGCCAGTAGAGGGAGTAGAGTTGACTCAACCAAAGGAGCCAGAAAGATTCATTCTTGATGGTCAGCAAAGGTTAACAGCGCTTTTTCAATCGCTGTTTAAGGACAAACCAGTGATAACTCAAGATAGTCGCAAGAAGATGATTAAAAGATGGTATTACATCGATATGTCAGTAGCTTTGAATTCCATCACCGATCGGGAAAAAGCAATAGTAAGTCTTCCTGAAGACCGTAAGATTACAGAGTATAAAACAAAGCAAACTAAAGATTATTCTACTCCTGAGAGGGAGTTCGAGCAGCTATTCTTCCCCTTCAATCAGATATTCGACCCTTCTGACTGGAGGATGGAATATAACGAATATTGGGAACATGAGAGAGAAAAGATAATATTCTTTGACAAGTTCGAGAAGTCTGTCATTGATAGTTTCAAGCAATACCAAGTTCCCGTAATCAGACTACTTAAGAGAACGCCAAAAGCGGCAGTATGCCAGGTGTTCGAAAAAGTAAATATGGGTGGTGTTCAACTTAATGTATTCCAGCTTCTAACTGCCACTTTCGCTGCTGACGGTTTCAATTTACGTGATGATTGGGAAGGTAAACACGATCCTCTTGGGAGAAAGATAGAAGATGGACGGCTCGATGTTCTGAGAAAACATAGAGTGCTGAAATCGGTAGCTGATACAAGTTTCCTCCAGGCTATATCACTTCTTACTACGTACGCACGAAAACTGGAGAAGCCAGAGGCTGCTATCAGCTGCAAGAAAGATGACATACTTAATCTGACACTTGATGATTATAAGAAACGGGCTGAGTCTGCAATGTACGGTTTTGACAAAGCAGCCATGTTTCTTGCTCAACAGACTATCTTCTCAGATAGGGACATACCATACGATACGCAACTGGTTCCTCTTGCCACCTTATTCGCTATCCTGCGGGAAAAGGCTGATAATGACACAATCCGCGAGAAGCTTATCCACTGGTACTGGTGTGGTGTCTTCGGCGAACTTTATGGCAGCGCCGTTGAATCGCAGTTTGCTAATGATGTACCAGAGGTTCTACTTTGGATCGGTGGCGGTGAAGAGCCCAGCGCTGTAACCAAATGCAATTTTACTCCAGGTCGGCTTTACACACTTAAGAGCCGGCTCAGTGCGGCCTATAAAGGACTATATGCTCTACTTATGCGTGATGGTGGTCTGGACTTTCTCTCGGGTGTGCCGATTAATGTCTCTACCTACTTTGACCAGAAAATTGATATACACCATATCTTTCCCCAGAACTACTGTAAAAAGCCACATAGTGGAGCTCACGACTTTGATTCAATAATCAATAAGACCCCCATTTCTGCAGAAACGAATAGAATAATCGGCGGTAATGCTCCGAGTATCTATCTCAGGAAGCTGATTCAAGAGAGGGGAATCAAAGAGGAACGGCTGGATACGATACTGGCTTCACATGTAATCGATGCCGCAGCACTTAAAGCAGATGATTATGAGACTTTCTTCAAATTAAGACGCGAAGCCCTGCTCCAGCGCATTGAAAACGCCACAGGCAAGAAGATAGCCCGTGAGACGGATGAAACCATTGCCCGGGAACTAAAGGAAGAAGTGTACCTCGATACAGAAGAAGAGGAGGTGGCGGAATGAAAGATAGCTTCAACAAATTGTCCGACCTTCTGCGCGAACTCTTCCAGCTTAACCAGGCCGACCTGGATTTTGGTATCTATCGCATTATGAACGCTCGGCGGGTTGAGATTACCCGCTTCCTGGAACAGGACCTCTTACCCCAGGTTCGCGAAGCTTTCAGCGAGTATAAATCTGCCGATAAGGCATTATTGAAGCAGGAACTGGATAAGGCTATCGATGGCGCTAAAGCTTTAGGGTATGACCCGGATACTGCCCCGAAGGTGAAGGAACTCCGGGAAAAGCATGAAGCTTCATCAGTAGATGTGGTTGGTCTGGAGAACGAGGTCTATGACCATCTCTACAGCTTCTTCAAGCGGTACTATGACGATGGTGATTTCATTTCCCTGCGGCGCTACAAGGAAGGCGTCTATGCCATTCCCTACGAGGGAGAAGAGGTAAAGCTCTACTGGGCAAACCATGACCAGTACTATATCAAGACTACTGAGAATTTCCGGGACTATGCCTTTAGGCTGGCGGATGGCTCCCTCGTCCACTTCAAAATCGTCGAAGCTGATACAGAGAAGGACAATATCAAACCGACCAACGGCAAGGACCGCCGTTTCTTTCTGGTTGAAGAAAATCCGGTAGCAGAAGAAAACCGCGAGCTTGTTCTCCGGTTTGAATACCAGCCGGATGAACAGAAGCGCAAGCAGGACCAGCTTAACGCAGAGACATTTGACCGTGTTATGGAACTCCTTAAGACAGGGGGACTTGAAGCCTGGGAGCCGAGGCTGACCGCCGAGTGGGAAAGAGCAGATGGTACGACAACTGATAGGACTGTGCTTGAGAAGCATCTTTCAGACTACACCCGACGAAATACCTTTGATTATTTCATCCACAAGAACCTGGGAGAGTTCCTGCGCCGGGAACTGGACTTCTATATTAAGAACGAAGTTATGCGCCTCGATGATGTGGAAAGCGAATCTGCCCCGCGCGTTGAGCAGTATCTCTCCAAGATAAAGGCCATCCGCCGGATTGCCCACAAGATTATCGATTTTCTGGCGCAGATTGAGGACTTTCAGAAGAAGCTCTGGCTGAAGAAGAAGTTTGTGGTGGAGACGAACTACTGCATCACGCTTGACCGCATACAGGAGGAACTGTACCCGGAGATTGCGTCCAATGAAGCCCAGCGGGAGGAGTGGGTACGCCTTTTTGGCATTGATGAAATCAAGGGAGATATGGTGACACCGGCCTACACGGCGCCGCTCACAGTGGAGTTCTTGAACGCTAACCCTTACCTAGTGCTAGATACCAAGTTCTTTGATGGCAGCTTTAAAGAAAGGCTGATTGAAGCCGTAGATGACATCGACCAGCGGTGCGATGGGCTAATAATAGATTCGGAGAACTTTCAGGCACTCAATCTTTTAAGAGAGAGGTATATCGATGAGGCTAAATGCGTTTATATAGATCCTCCATATAATACCGATGCCTCAGCTATTCTATATAAAAATGACTATAAAGACTCATCCTGGTTAGCGTTATTAGATAGCAGGATAAAATCAACGAGAGCTTTGTTAAAACAAAATGGGGTATTCTGCATCGCAGTCGACGATGAGGAAATAGCTGGACTTCGTTTTCTATTGTCATATATCTTCAAGAAGCAGATAGGCATAGCTGTGGTGCGATCAAATCCAGCAGGACGCAAAACAAAGGGGCGGCTGGCACCATCGCACGAATATGCCTTGTTTTTTGGTCAATCTGAAGAAGCCATCCCGGGAAGTCTTCTCAAGAGTGAAAAAACCCTCGCTCGTTTTCCGAAAGAAGACGAAAAGGGGCGATTTGCGTGGGCAAACTTCATCCGTTCTGGTACTAATGACAGAAGAGAAGATCGTCATAAATTGTACTACCCTATTTTTGTTGGAAGTGATGACGCTATTCGAATTCCCCATATGAAGTGGGATAATCAAGCTGGCGAGTACGTTTTACTGGAAAAACCCAAGAAAGATGAATCCGTTGTTTATCCCATTGGACTAAAAGGCGGGAAACTAATAGAAAAGAATTGGCAACGAGGCCATGAACGGGTTTCTAATGAACTGGATGAATTGCGCGTCAGGCGTGGGCCAAATGGAGAAATCAGTATTGATTTTAAAACTCGCATGGATATTAGTTCTTTACCAATTACTTGGTGGGATGACAAAGAGTATGCCTCTGCTAACTACGGTGCGGCAGAAGTGAAAGATATTTTTGGTGAAAAAACCTTCGACTTTGCCAAATCAAGGCGACTGGTTGAGGATTGTTTAAGGACCTCGAGACTTGGAAAATCTGACTTAGTTATTGATTACTTTGCTGGGTCTGGAACAACGGGTCATGCTGTAATCAGTTTGAATCGCCAAGATGACGGTCAACGTAAATATATTTTGATAGAAATGGGTGATTATTTTGAGAGTGTTACTAAACCACGAATACAAAAAGCCATTTACTCTGAGGATTGGCAGGATGGCAAACCCATCTGCCGCAATAATGGTATCAGCCACATATTCAAGTACCTTCGTCTGGAATCATATGAGGATGCCTTAACGAATATCCAGCTTATCCGCAGGTATGCGCAGACGGAGCTACTGGAAAGCTCTGTCTCTTTCCGAGAGTCATATATGCTCAAGTATATGTTGGATACGGAGTCTAGAGGCAGTCCTTCGCTTCTGAATATAGACTGGTTTGAAGACCCCTTCAGCTATCAACTGCTCGTGGGCACCGGAAGCGTCGGCGAGATTAGGGCCCTTAATGCAGACCTGGTGGAGACGTTTAACTGGCTGTTGGGACTTCGCGTGCAGCGCATAAAGTCCGTCCGGGGATACCGCATCGTGGAGGGGACGAATCCCAAAGGAGAGAAGGTGCTCGTCATCTGGCGAAAAATCCGCGATCTTGCTGAGACAGATCCGGAGAAGATTACTGAAGCTCGAAAGAAATCTAATGATGATCTTGATTCCTTCTTCCGGCAGCAGCAATACAATGAAGCCGAAAGTCACTTCGATATTATCTACGTCAACGGTGATAACAACCTCATGAATGTGCCCGTTGTCCCCGATGGCGGTGAACCGCCGTACCGTGTACGCCTCATTGAAGAGGAGTTCAAGCGGTTGATGTTCGACGTAAAAGATGTCTAAGAAGTGGTCATGACACGCAAAGCAGCAAGCGGCCGCTCCGTGGTGCCCAGGAACAAAATAACGTTCGAGCATCGGCTGGTGCTCGTCAACTGGATGCTTAATCTCTTCGGGGCAGTCACCTTTGAAGACCTGGCAAAACATATACGCGAGCCGGAATGTGAAGGTTTCACCGAGGAGGGCATCTCAAAGTTTCACCAGTTCCTAAGACTCGTGATTAACAGCCCCGAGCTGCCGCATGAGATTCTCCTCACGTATGACGAAAACATCGTACGGTATTGGAAGAAAATCACCGAGAAGAGAAACGCAGAAGGGAAAAAACTTTACCCCAAGTACTTCCAGTATCTGTGCCTGCTTTTTACAGAAATATACCTTGACCGCTACTTCCGGGCCCCTGACCAGCTTCTGGTAGACCTCAACGCCTACGCCGAGCAATTCAATGAGGCCCAGACACCCCAGCAAAAAGCCCAGGGACAGCTCTTGGCTACCGGACTACCGCAAGATATATGCATCAAACCTTACACGGCAGAAGACCTTCACAAACTTGCTTTCTGGAGTGCCACCGGCTCAGGGAAGACACTGATCATGCATATCAACATCTTTCAATACCTGCATTACCTTGAGCTTCACGGGCGAAGAAAAGAGCTGAACCGCACTATTCTTCTCACCCCGAATGATGGGTTAAGCCATCAGCACTGGGATGAGTTTCTTCTTTCCAATATGGATGCTGAGCTTTTCGACAAAGATGCCAGCGGGCTATTCAGGGGACAGAGCATCCAGATTATTGATGTTCATAAGCTCAGGGAGACCATGGGCGAAAAGACAGTCGCCATCGATGCTTTCGAAGGGAACAATCTTGTCCTGGTTGATGAAGGTCACCGCGGCACAAGCGGCGCCGAAGTGGGCCACTGGCTCGACATGCGGAACAGGCTGTGCGAGAAAGGATTCTCCTTCGAGTACTCAGCCACATTCGGCCAGGCTATGAAAACCAGCGGTAATAGGCAGCTCGCCCACGAATATGCGAAATGCATCCTGTTTGACTATTCATACAAGTTCTTCTACAGGGATGGCTATGGCAAAGATTACCGGATTCTCAATCTCGAGGATGACTCGAATGAAGACCACCGGCGGCGTTATCTTACCGCCTGTCTGCTCACCTTCTATCAGCAGCAGAGGGTCTTTCATGATAAGAACGCCGATTTCCGGCCGTTTCGCATTCAGAATCCCCTCTGGATATTTGTTGGCGGCAGCGTCACCAAGGCACCAAGCAAAAAGGATATTTCGGACGTTGTGGATATACTGCTGTTCCTGGCACGTTTTGTAAAGAATCGTGCGGGGAGCATCTCGTATCTGGACCTGCTCATGTCAGGAGAATCAGGGTTGCATGCCAAAGGCCAGGAACTTTTCGCCGGTGCGTTTAAATACCTCGGGCAGCTTGGACTCTCTGCCGAGGATATTTTCAAAGACATACTGAAGACGTTGTTTAACGCCGAGGTACCGGCAGCGCTGCATATCAGGCAAATCAAGGCTAAGGGTGAAGCTGAAGGAGAACTGTCACTTCATATCGGAGACGACAACGAGCCCTTCGGGCTAATAAACGTCGGCGACCCAGCCGGGCTTCGCCAGTTATGCGAGAAGCATGCAGAGGATATAGCGGTGTCAGATAGCGAGTTCGCCGAGTCTCTTTTTCGCAGTCTACACCAGGCTGATTCACGCATACACATTCTTATAGGGGCTAAGAAATTTTCCGAGGGATGGTCTAGCTGGCGAGTCAGCACGATGGGTCTCATGAACGTGGGTAAGAACGAAGGCTCACAAATCATCCAGCTCTTTGGTCGCGGTGTACGGCTGAAAGGCTTTAATTACTGCTTGAAACGCAGTCGGAGAATTACCGGCGTTACGGCTCCTGAAGAGTTGGAGCACGTAGAGACCCTTAATGTTTTCGGCATACGTGCCGACTACATGCGGCAGTTTAGGGAGTATCTTGAAGATGAAGGATTACCCCAAAACGAGAACCGTATCGAGTTTGTCTTGCCTGTAATCAAGAATCTGGAAGGTAAAATAACATTGAAGACCATACAGGTCGAGGCAGGAATAAATTTCAAAAAGCACGGGCCAAAGCCTCTACTCGGTTTACCGGACAGACATTTTAAAACATACAAACTGATAGTAGACTGGTATCCCAAGATTCAGGCAATGGCCAGGCTGACCAGAGAGGCAACCAGTGATAGGGCTGTAATAAACGAAGCCAAATTCACGGAAGAACATCTTTCATTTATTGACCTTGACGACATCTATTTCAACCTTCAGCAATTCAAGAATGATCGCGCCTGGTATAATCTGAATCTGTCCAAGGAGCGACTGGCAGACCTTCTGACAGATTCCGGCTGGTATGTCCTTAGAGTTCCGAAGGAAATGATGGAGCTCCGCTCCTTCAGCCAAGTACGTCACTGGCAAGAGATAGCGGGCGTACTCTTGCAGCGCTACTGTGATTGGTTCTACAAGACCAGCAAGGCTGAATTTGAGAGTGACCATCTGGAGTATGTGTCTCTCACAGAGGAAGACGGTAATTTTATTGAGAATTACCAGTTCCTCATTGACCAATCGCGGAAGGATATTGTTTTCAAGCTGGAACAGATAAAGAAACTCATTGAAGAACATAAATTGGATAAAGTGGAGTTTCAGGGACTTACGGCTATCGGATTTCAGGGTCACCTTTATCAGCCTCTTATCTATGTGAATAGTGAACTCATCGATGTCAAACCAGTTCCGCTCAATGAAGGAGAGCGGGATTTCGTGTTGGATTTGAAAGATTTCTGCGTAAATGAGCGTGGCTTCTTCAAGGACAAAGAGCTTTACCTTCTCCGGAACATGACACGAGGACATGGAATCGGTTTCTTCGAGGCGGGCAATTTCTATCCAGATTTCATCCTGTGGCTTCTGTTTAAGGGGCGACAATATATCAACTTTGTCGACCCAAAGGGGCTTCTAAATGTGAGAGGTTCAGATGATACGAAGATGGCTTTCTACAAGACAATCAAGTCAATTGAAGATGAATTGCGAATCCAGGACCCATTGGTTACCCTGAACTCATTTATTATCTCCAATACCCCCCGGTCGGAATTATCCCATTGGGGATTGACTGACGCACAATTCGAAGAACATCATGTCCTTTTCCAGAAGGATGACAAGGCAACTTATGTAAGTAAGATGCTATCGATGATAAGCAGCTCTTGAAATCCTGTCATCTGTCCTGAGATTTGTAGGAATGAGATAGGATACAAGACGTCATTGTGTTAACTCCTCACGGTAATTGAGCATCGTTACTAACTATGTCATTAGTATTAGCCACATGTCTAAGCCTCCGCATATTTTTTGGTCAAAATCTGATGTATAGCTGACGAATTTGTCGGTTAATTATTTTAATCGCTGATTGCGGGAGGCGACCTAACCGTTGACTTTTCGGTTGACCCTCAGTATATTGGTTATTGAGCCGGCATGCCCGACTACAACGATGAAATAAGAAGAGTGCGAGACTATTGTGGAGGTAGAAATAATGGGTGTTCTAGAACAGTTACAGCTCAATTTGGCTAACCTCGGCATCACCGCTTCTATTGAGCCAGCAAGGGAGAGTCTCGCCGAAAAGGTTAACCCATTTGACCATACCAGGATGCTTGGCAATGTGGTTCTACAGAACAGGCGGATTGACCACATAGCAGTGGAGGGAATCTACCAAAGCAGGACGAAATCCGGTCCCGGCGGCAACAGGAAAGTGCTTCAGCTTGCAGGCGTAAATCTCGACTATGTAGTAAAAGGCAAGTTCCCAGGCAAGAGTGGTATTATGCAGGCCAAGTTGAATGTTAAGCGCAAAGGAATTTTCCACCCCAAAGTAGTTGACATGCATTGGGATGGTAGTGACCTTGCAAGTAAGCTCAATGGCGACAATGAGATAAAGGATATATTGTGGCAGAGCTTAGGAGAGCTGTCAGCCAGGGATATTGAGGTGAAGACAGACGAAAAAGCCGGCATGGCCAAAATACACGTTCGTGACGATAGGCAAGTCTACAAAGGTGAAGCAGCTCCATTCCAAATGTACGAGAAAATAGCTGGCCACGTCTCTGCTCTAGCTGGCATGTAATTGAGAGCCGGCAACATTTAGATAGTACCACTGACATAACTAGACTCTCCGGGAGAATCTCAGTATTTAACTGTTGCCACAAGTGTGGCAAAGAGAGGCCTTGAGAGACGCTATCTTGTTCTAAAGCTGCAGAAAATGGGAATTTATTAGGAGAGTCTGGCAGTTGGACGCTTGGCTTCTTGCTCTCATAGGCGGGATTTTGGGTGGCGGTGTTGGAGTCTTCTTTGCTTTAAAAGCTACCGGCTGTTTCCAGTACATGGGAGGAAATAGAGGAAGGCCAGATGCCATCGGCAAGAAAGAGCTTGAGCAGAGGATACTCTCACTTAATGACCCATCAAAGCCATACCGGATCGTAAGAGACAATGACACTGACCTCATTGCTGAATGGAAGATAGTAGACGCGTCATGGTACGGCGTCTTCAGTAAGAATCGTATCACCGAAGTCTACCGCGCGAAAATGCTTCTTGATGAAGACAGGCATACGGTTAGATGCTACGAGGAGTTGGGCTCGGTGAACTGGTCGGCAGGCACGAGTGGACTTGTGCCCAGCGTCCATTATCAGAGAAGCTTCTTTGGGGGCAGAATACTATACAAGAAGTCCCGGGGCAAGGCGTATGGCATAAAGAATGTCAACCCCACGGAGCTGGGGAAAGTCTACAACTGTATGTTTGATATTGACAGGATACGACAGCCTATCATGACGGTGGTTGAAGAAAATGGCTGGGAATGGGTGCCAGTTACCGCTCAGAGACATGCTACCTACAAGGCAAGAGCCTAATGTCAGCCAGATTACCATAGAACGGATGTCAGGCCCTGCAATCTGTATTATTTGATCGCTTTCTGCAATGTCTTTGAGGAAGTAGTTTAAGTTCCTCAGATGCGCCCGGGGTGAAGCAATCAGTGGTACGAAGAGCTGTTCTGGATATGGCATTGCCCCGGCGTTCCTAGCTTCTTGCCCAAAACAAGATTAGCTACGGGCGAAAACTGACCTGCCCTCTCATTCAATCGAACCTGGCTCTTAGCTTTAAACCACGCGCCGTCTCAGGACATACCAGATTAGGCTGCCTGCCAGGAGGGCTACCATGGCAATAGCTGGTGCCAACAGGGCAGTTTTATTCACGGGATAAGCCTCACCCCCAACTGGCGTCTCCATCTGCTGAAGCATCCTGAGTGTGCCATCCCCTGACACATTGCAGGTGGTCGTAGTTGAGCTGGCGCTTCCAACCAGTATATCGCCCTCGGTCTGCCATGCGGTGAAGGCGTAGCCAGCTTCAGGGTTGGCCATGATAGTATATGTGGCCGCAGACTTAGAAGCAGTGTCGCCGTCGCTGTAGTCGATACCGTCAAAAGTTGTACTGCCTGTGTTTTCTGGATCTGTGTCGAAGGTGACCGTGCAGGCCACAGGATAGTGCAGGGTGGCGCCACCAACTCCCACAGCGAAGACATCACTGCCCGAGCTGCCCCAGACACCGTAAAGCCATATGTTTAACGTGCTAACTTCCTTCAAGACTACTTTAAACCTATACCGCTATCCACAGACTCACCGGACGCAATGCTATTGCGGATGCAACTACGGCATTCTATAATACAAACAGTCACTTTCGATGGAGGTGGCAAGATGGCAATAATAGAGGAAAGCGTCGAAATCAAGCAGCCTGCCAGTAAGGTCTTTGCCTACGTTACGGATATGAAGAATCTGCCGGAGTGGGAGTTGAATGCGGTGGAAGCAGAGCAGACTTCCAAGGGCCCGATGGGGGTAGGGGCTACCTGTAGGGGCATCAACCGAGCCATGGGGCAGAAAATGCCGTGGACATCTAAGATCACCGAATATGAGCCCGACAAACGTTGCTGCGAGGTGATCACATCGGGGAGCACGCGGATAGACGAGCGACTGACCTTCGAGCCCACAGACATAGGCACCAGGTTTACCCAGGTGTATGACATGAAGATCGGGGGCTTCTTCAGGCTGATGTCGCCTATGGTAGTCAGCTCGATGCGCAAGCAGATGAAAATGAACCTCGCCAACCTGAAGAGAATACTCGAAACACAACCTTAGAGACAGCTCGTATCAGCCACTTAGGCTTCCATAAATTTGCCCTGATAAGCTCTATTTGGGTGAGCAAAAGCCATATTTGACACAATTCATCGCTTTGTCTACAACATGCCGGCCATAGGGGAGATGGTTGTGAAGCCCTGCAGTCCCTTCGTCTTCCCGCCGCCGCATGTCCAGTATTCCGACGGCGCAGGGCAGCTGGGCACGGTTCAATGTGATAGCGTTGCAGCTAGCCTTCAGGCCCGATGATTACTCCCATGCTATGTCGAGCTTATACCCGCAGGCCAATAGGGCGAACAGCGCTTTTGCCATATTCCAGCGCCCGAATTGTCTTGCCTGAGCAGCTATCTTAACGACTGGCGGCAGCCTTTCTCTTTACCACCGACCTCACCGCACCTGCGATATTCCCGGCGGTCAGGCCGTACCTCTGCAGCAACTCCGCGGCGCTGCCCGACATGGCATAAGAGTCGCCGAGGTTGACGAACCCCATCGGCACAGGCCTTTCCCTGCCGACTACCTGCGCCACACGGCTGCCCAGTCCGCCATGCGCCAGGTGCTCCTCAGCTACAACGATAGCGCCGGTCTCCAGGGCCGCTCCGATTATCGCCTGCTCGTCCAGCGGCTTGAGAGTGGACATGTTGATTACACGACAGTCTATCCCTTCCCCCGCCAGGATATCTGCCGCTTCCAGAGCTGTGGCTACCATCAGTCCCATCGCTATAATGGCGGCATCGCCACCCTGCCTCATCATCACCGCCTTCCCCACCTCAAAGCGGCAGCCCTCTGGATGGAAGACGAGCGGGCTCTTGGAGCGGCTTAGCCTGACATAAAAAGGCCCGTAGGTACGCGCAGCCACCCTTATGGCTTCAGCAGTCTCTACGGCATCGGCGGGAACAACAACAGTGAAGCCGGGAAGCGCACCGTACAGGGCCAGATCTTCAATGGCCTGATGGGATATGCCATCCTCTCCAACGCTTATGCCGCCATGGGTGGCTACGACCTTGACATTCAGCCCTGTCTGAGAAATACACAGCCGCACCTGGTCAAAACAGCGGCAGGAGGCGAATATGGCGAAGGTGCTGGCGAATACCGTTTTGCCGGAGGCGGCCAAACCGGCAGCTATGCACATCATGTTTTGCTCCTCCAGGCCACAGTCAAAGAAGCGGTCGGGGAACTCCCGCGCAAAGAAATGGGTCATAGTTGAGGTTGACAAATCACCATCGAGGACAATGATGTCCCCGTTCTGCTTGCCCAGCTCTACCAGGGTCCTGCCGTAGCTTTCACGCGTTGAGCCTTCCATGCTCATGCCCCTCCCAGCTCCTTTAAGGCCCTCTCGGCTTCTTCTAAGGTGGGCGCTTTGCCGTGGAAGGAGACATTGTTCTCCATAAAGCTGACCCCCTTGCCTTTGACGGTGCGGGCGATGATAACGGTAGGCTTGCCTTTTGTCATTTCTGCCTCGTGAAAAGCAGCCAGTATCCCGTCGAAGTCATGGCCATCGATATCCACGGTATGCCAGCCAAAAGCCTGCCATTTCTGGGTCAGAGGTTCCAGGTCCATGATATCTTTAGTCCAGCCGCTCAGTTGAATACTGTTGCGGTCAACGATTGCAGTTAAGCTATCCAGTCTGAACTGGACAGCGGATATAGCCGCCTCCCAGGTCTGCCCCTCTTCACATTCCCCATCGCTCAGCATGGCATAGGTCCTGTAATCCCGGCGGTCGAGCTTGCCCGCCAGAGCCACACCGACGGCGAAGGACAGCCCCTGCCCGAGGGAACCCGCCGACATCTCGACGCCGGGAGTCAGTTTCCTGTCTGTGTGTCCCTGGAGCCGGCTATCCATTTTCCTCAAAGTCGCCAGTTCCTCAACCGGGAAGTAGCCGGTCTCGGCCAGGGCGGCATATAAAATCGGCGCCGCGTGCCCTTTGCTCAGTATAAAGCGGTCCCGGTCCTGCCACTGCGGATTCTTCGGGTCATGACGCAATACTCTGAAATAGAGCGCCGTGACGATATCCGCCGCCGACAGGGAGCCGCCGGGATGCCCGCTGCCCGCCGTGGCAATCATCGTTATCACGTGACGCCGCAGCTGCGGGGCCATCTTCATTAGCCCGGCTGTGGACAGGTTAAAAATATTGGCCGCTGGATTTGTCCCGTGAGACCCTTCGCTATACTCGGACATCTCTCGCGGACTAAATTGTAACCCACCACAGTATACCGTGTCTACGGCCCGCAACTGGCGGCCCAGCAATAGACAAAGGGCCGATTTTGAGGCATAATCCCTTCAGGCTCAATAAGTATAAGGGGGGACACATGGAGAAGCCGTTCACAGAGCAGGACAGGGCCGCCAACATCGCTTCGCTGAGACCCCTGCTGCAGCCCCGCTCTATAGCCGTTATTGGAGCCTCGCGACAGCAGGGAAGCATCGGGAATAAGCTTTTTCACAACATACTACAACAGGAGTTCACGGGCGTCGTCTATCCGGTGAACCCGAACGCCGAGGCGGTGGCATCCGTAAAGACATACCCGTCTGTTCTTGATATCCCGGGAGAGCTGGACCTCGCTGTGGTAATCGTCCCGGCAGGGGTAGTATACAGGGTTATGGAAGAGTGCGCGCAGAAAGGGGTGCGTGGCGCTGTGGTTATATCGGCCGGCTTCGCGGAAAGCGGCCCTGAAGGGATTGAGAGGCAGGAGAAGATACTGAGCGTAGCCCGCCGCGCAGGAATGCGACTGATCGGCCCGAACTGTATGGGCATCCTCAACACTGACCCGAAATTTAATATGAATGCCACTTTCTCGCGCCTTTTTCCTCCTCCTGGAAATGTCGCCCTGGGTTCCCAGAGCGGCGCCCTTGGAGTCGCCATTCTGGAATATGTCAAGACTTTGAATATCGGCCTGTCCACCTTTGTCAGTATCGGTAACAGGGCCGATGTATCCAGCAACGATTTGTTGCAGTACTGGGCAGAGGACCCGGCCACCGATGTCATCCTGCTATATCTTGAGTCTTTCGGCCAGCCCAGGAGGTTTGCCAGCATAGCCAGGAGCATAACGCGTATTAAGCCCGTTGTAGCAGTAAAGAGCGGCCGCACCCCGGCAGGCTCCAGGGCAGCAGCATCCCATACCGGCGCACTGGCTACCGCTGAGGTGGCCTCTGACGCACTGTTTGCACAGACGGGAATAATCCGGGTGGACACCCTGGAGGAGCTATTCGATGTGGCCAACCTGCTATCCCGCCAGCCTGTACCTCAGGGCAGGAGAGTCTGTGTGCTCACGAACGGAGGCGGCCCGGGAATTCTGACCGCCGATGCCTGTGCCAGCAGGGGGCTGGAACTGCCGGCCCTGTCACCGGGAAGCTATTCCGAGCTGAAGAGCTTCCTTAGAGCCAGCGCCAGCCTCAGTAACCCCATCGACATGACTGCCGAAGCCTCGGGAGAAGACTATAGCCGCGCACTTAGAGTGCTGGCGCAGGACAATATTATCGATATTGCGATTGTCATATTTATCCCGCCCATAGCCACCCGGACTGAAGCTGTGGCCGCCGCGATACGGGAGGCAGCGCCGGAGTTCCGCCGGCGGGGTAAGGTATTGATGGCCTCATTCATGGGCCAGCGCGGCGCCTCTGCCGAGCTGTGCTCCGGACAGGAATGCAGTGTGCCCTCCTTTGCCTTCCCTGAAGATGCAGCCATGGCTCTTGCCAAAGCCTACCAGTACCATGACTGGCTCAGGAGACCGAAGGGGTCAGTTCCAACTGTAGTGAGCCCCAATGTTAATAGAGCCAGCCAGATAGTCAAGAAAGCGTTGCAGGGCAACACAGCCCAACCCAGGTGGCTGGACGCCGCTGCCGTCAATGAAGTCCTCGACTGCTACGGAATCCGCGTAGCCCGGTCGAAGGCGGCGGCAAGCGCAGATGAGGCCATACGTGCAGCCGAAGAAATCGGCTTCCCTGTGGCAGTAAAACTCCTCTCAGCCACCATAACGCACAAGACAGAGGTTGCAGGAGTAGTGCTTGACCTTCGTTCAGCAGCAGAAGTAGAGAGGGCCTTTGAGCAAATTAAGGGCCGGCTGGTCCAGATCGGCAGAGAAGATGAAATGCAGGGCGTCACCGTTCAGCAGATGGTTAAGGGAGGGGTAGAGGTTATTATCGGGGTGACCCAAGACCCTTCTTTCGGCCCGCTAATCATGTTTGGCATGGGAGGAACGGAGGCCGAGCTCTTCAGGGACGTCGCCTTTCGCATTCACCCGCTGACCGATGTCGATGCCTATGAGATGGTCCGCTCGGTGAAGGCTTATCAGCTCCTTGATGGCTGGCGAGGGTCAGAGCCCTGCGATATAAAGAGCCTTGAGACACTGCTTTTGCAGGTGTCGGCCATGGTAAAAGACCTTCCTCAGATAGAGGAGATGGACTTGAACCCGGTGAAGGTCCTTGAGCGAGATAAAGGCTATACGGTGGTCGATGCCCGCATCCTGCTCTCCTGATCCATGGGCGCCATCCCATTCCCGTGATTCAGCGGGGTAACAGGAAGCTGGAAGCTGCTGCGACCGGACCGGGAGAATCGCTTTCCCTGCTTTGTGCCAGTCTGGCTTCTAGCTCTAGCCGCGCCAATCCATTGACTCAAGCATTAACTACACACTAGCGCTCAGCGTTGAAAGAGCGCATGGCCAGGAGAACCATGACTGCCCCAAAGGCTGCCAGCACTATAACATTATCCCAGAGCGACATGGTATGACCCAGCAGGTTAATGCTGAAAGGAGAGTCTGGCGGTGCTGACAGAACCACCTGGCGAATAGGTGCTATACCATAGGTAGCTGGATTCACCTTTACGAGGACATTCATCCAGCTAGGTAGTCCCTGGAGCGGGAAGAATACGCCAGATAGGAATACCATCGGAAACATCAGCATCTGCATTACTGCCTGGAACGCCTCCATAGACCTGATACGAGTGGCCAGTAAGACACCCATAGACCCCATGGAAGCCGCCAGCAGGAACATCAGCGGCAGCAGAGCAAGCACTGTCCCTGTCGAAAGAGAGACCTCAACCAACGGCGCGAACAATAGAATTACAACACCCTGGAGCAGAGCCACTGTTGCTGCCCCGAGCATTTTCCCTGCTGCCACCGAGGCGCGGCTGATCGGGGCAACCAGCACTTCTTTAAGGAAACCGAACTCACGGTCCCAGACCAGGGAGACACCGGCCATAAATGAACTCATGAGCACTGTCATCCCGATAACGCCGGGGAACATGAACTGAGTGAAATTGACTCCAGCAGCAAGAAAGCCCATTCTGGTGCTGAGTCCAGTACCGAACACCCCCAGAAACAGAAGGGGGAATACTAAAGAACCGACCATGCGCATCCTATCACGCCAGAAGCGAAGTATATCGCGGTACCAGATAATATATACCCCGCGCAGGTTATTCATCCCTACCTCCTAGCGCCTGGCGTGATGGCCATGGCGGTGACGCATTGCCTTGAACGCATCGCTTGCTTCCTCTTCTCGTATTTCCCGCCCGGTGAGCTTCAGGAACACATCATCCAGGCTCGGACGTCGCAGGCTGACACTCAATATCTTGGTGCCGAATTCCCTGATGAACCCCGGGAGGAACTCTTCACCATTATCTACCTCAAATGTCAGGATGTTATCATCGCGTCTGGCCTCAATGCCGTAGCGAAGCTTGATCTCTTCAGCCGCTCTGTCGCCGTCATCGCTTTTCAGTGAGACTATATCCCGGCCCACAATCTTCTTCAGTTTTTCTGGAGTATCAATGGTAACAAGCCTGCCGTGGTCGATGATGGCAATGCGGTCCGCTTTTTCAGCTTCATCCATATAGTGGGTAGTCAGGAAAATGGTAATCCCTTCACGCTGTCGTAACTCGAGTATGTACTCCCATATGCGGTTACGCGTTTGTGGGTCCAGCCCCAGCGTCGGTTCGTCGAGAAATAGCACCTTCGGGTAGTGCAGCAGGCCTCTCGCTATCTCAAGACGACGTCTCATTCCACCAGAGTAGTAGCGCACCTGGCCGTGGCGTCTGTCCCAGAGTTCAACCATGTTCAGAACTTGCTCAATTCTCTTATCTCGAACTGCGCGGGGCACGTTATACACCAGGGCATGAAAATGCAGGTTCTGAAGTCCACTCAATCGATCGTCAAGGCTAGGGTCCTGAAAGACCAGCCCGATTGACTGGCGCACCCGGGTCTGCTGACGCACTACGTCCAGCCCATTAATAAAGGCTTCCCCCGACGTTGGTTTGGACAGAGTGCACAAGATATTTATAGTGGTAGTCTTTCCGGCTCCATTCGGACCCAGGAAACCGAATATTTCACCCTCCGCCACAGTGAAACTTATGTCATCCACAGCGACTAGCTGTCCGAAACTCTTGACCAGATTCTCCACTTTGATAATCTCACTAGCCATGCTTATATTATCCCTAATCGGACTTCAGCCTACATCTATTCAGACACCGCCATTTTAGGCTGACCGCTGTTTTGAAGCAAGGCTTTGCCATCAAGAACTCAAGAGTCTATAATCTGGCATCGGCTTGGCCGCTGAATCTGAACAGGACATCAGCTATCAGCTAGATGCGAACACGCTGGGCTAGCGTTGTCATGTTACAACAGGTGAATGCTAACACAGCCGAGATTTGAATTACAGGTCCGTTGCCCACGGACTACCATGCGATATACTGAATCACGCAGGTCGGTGTTTAAATGCTGAATCCTTCGCTAGCTTTGCTGGCATCAATCGCCGGGATTCTAGTACTTCTCAGGCTAAAGGTTCATCCCGGCCCGGCTGTGTTTGCAGGAAGTCTAATCATTTCGTTGCTGGTCCTGCCACCGAGCTCCACACCCGGTCTCATGCTACAGACAATATCAGACTACCAGACCCTCAGACTGCTCGCGGTAATTGCAGTCGCCCTGATGCTGAGCCGGCTGATGGAGGCGAAAGGCATGCTGGCAAGCCTGGCAGTGTCGATGGAGAGAATAGGCCCAAGGCTCGCCATGCAACTGACTCCTGCAGTAATCGGGCTGGTCCCGATGCCAGCGGGAGCTCTGGTCTCCGCTACTGCCGTGCAAGATTTAGCCAAGAGGATGGGCTTGACCCCGGAGCGCGCCACATTTATAAACTACTGGTTCAGGCATATATGGGAATACTCCCTGCCTGTATATCCGGCCATCATAATGGCCAGCGTAATACTATCCGTTCAACTTTCGTCCCTTGTGACGACGCTCCTGCCCATGACGGCGCTGGCCGCTGCAATTGGAGCTGCGTCCAGCTACAGACTTCTGAAGGCAAACAAGACTCAGCAGATGGAGCAAGAAAACTCGGGCAACATAGCCCGTGATCTTCTCAAAGCTGCCTGGCCGGTCCTGTTGCTGGTAGTGCTAGTCCTGCTGGGCGTAGATGCGGTGATAGCCTTTCCCGCCACGCTTGTCATTCTGGCCCTGCAGCAAAGGACTGGACGGACTCAGGTGAAACAGGCATTAAGGTATGGGCTTGACCCGAAAATACTGTTCATGCTTTACGCCGTGATGCTATACAAGACGGTAATAGAAGGCTCAGGCACTGCCTCCACACTTTTCTCAGACATGCAAACTATAGGGCTGCCTGCTCTAGTCATCACAGTGGCACTGCCTCTCCTGATAGGCTTTGCAACAGGAATTACCCTTGCAGTTATCGGTATTGCCTTTCCCCTGTTATTACCTTTCATGACCGTAGACTCGGGGATCAACAGCTACGCCCTCTTGCTGGCTTACACAAGCGGTATGGTGGGGATGCTTCTTTCCCCCCTCCATCTCTGTCTCATACTTTCAGCGGAATACTTCGGGGCCAAATTAGGAAAGGTGTACAGGTACATAGTGCCACCTCTCCTGCCAATAGAAGCCATCGCAATAGTCATCTACTGGATAGCAACCTAGAAATCAGGACCCTCACGTGGAACACAATTACCCGTCGACCAGTTGCCATTTGGAAGCAAACGGTCTATAGTCTTGCAGCGGCGACGTGGGAAAATGGCTCCGGTTATACTTCGAAGCCGCCAACGCACAGGTGATTTTGCCCGGACTTTGATATGCTGTAATACAGCTAAGGGGGTAGCTAGATGAAAGAACACACACCTACATACGATGAAGCGCTGTCGCTTCTCCGGGAATTCAACAGCAGCGAGAGCCTGCTGAAACACGCCTATTCCGTTGAGGCAGCGATGCGCTACATGGCACGCAAGAGCGGCCAGGACGAGGAGAAGTGGGGTATCGTTGGACTAATGCACGATTTGGACTACGAACGTTTCCCCGAGCAGCATTGTAAGAAGACGCGAGAGATATTGGAGGAGCGCGGTTGGCCGGAGGAATACATACGCGCGATTGTGTCCCATGCCTGGGGCATATGCGCTGACGTCAAGCCAGAGAGCAACATGGAGAAGACCTTGTATGCCATTGACGAGTTAACAGGGCTTATCACAGCAGCAGCGCTGGTTAGGCCATCAAAGAGCCTGTCAGACTTAGAGGCGAAGTCGGTGATGAAAAAATGGAAAGACAAATCATTCGCTGCAGGTGTGAACCGCTCGGTGATTGAAAAGGGAGCCGAGATGCTGGGGGTGGAGCTAGGAGACTTGATAAGCGATACCATTACAGGCATGCGCCAAGTAGCTGAGAAAATAGGCCTATAGAGTCAACCCCCGTAGGGGGGCTGATTGACTAATTGCCGCTCGGGGTCTATCATCTGTCATCTGTCTGACTGATATGTCGAATTCTCGCAACGCAAATCTTGAGGTCAAATCCCTCCTGAAGCCGGGTCATGCCAGAAACTAGAGTCTATCGCGACCGTAACTTCCAAATCCTCTGCGCCGTGGGCTTAATGGAAATGATGATGGTAGTCACCATCGTCCCCGCATTTCCAAGTATGGTAAAGGCATTACAGGTAAGCGAGCAATCTATAGGGCTACTTATGAGCGTGTACACCTTCCCCAATTTCCTGTTTACCCCGCTGGCCGGGATTATGGCTGACAGGTTAGGCAGGAAGAAACTGCTTGTGCCCTCACTTTTCCTCTACGGCATACTTGGAGGGGCCTGCTTCCTTGCCCCCGACTTCAACACACTCCTGATTCTCCGGGGATTACAGGGTATCGCAGGCGCGCCATTCAGGAGCATCCCTTTTGCTATCATCGGTGACATTTTTTCCGGACAAAAGAGAGCTGAGGCTATGGGGTTTATCACTACCGTAATGTATGTCGGCTATATTATTTACCCCCTGTTGGGCGGCGCATTAGCTAATCTTGCCTGGAACTACGTGTTTCTACCTTTCCTGGCAGCTATCCCTGTAGGAGTGATGGCGCTTATCTGGCTGCACTCTCCTGAGCCGGAGAACAAGCAGAGTTTGAAAGATTATATTGGAGGTGGCATCATCTACCTGAAAAACTGGAAGGTATTATGGCTCTTTGCCACCACAGTTATAACGTACATACTACTGTACGGCGCTTATCTTGACTACTTCAGTCTCCTGCTGGGAGACCGTTTCGATGCCCCACCCCTTATCATCGGAGCTTTTGTTTCCATCGTGGGTGTCATCATCGCCGGCTCCTCTTCCCAGCTTGGGAAGCTTAGCAAGAAGGTTCGCGCGGCATCCATAATCATAGTCGCTTTCGTTGTCTATGCTGTCTCCATGGCAATTATCCCCGTATCGCCCACTCTGTGGTTTTGCTTAGTGCCCACAATAGTCTTTGGACTGGCCCATGGGTTAAACCTGGCCAGCCAGCGCTTCATAGCAGCAGGGGTGGCTCCCTTTGAGCACCGGGCAGGCTTTATGGCCCTACATGGCACCATGACCCCACTGGGTATGACCATCGGACCTCTGCTAATGGGCCTGGTCTATGGCCTAAGCGGCCTAAATGCCACCTTTTTTGTAGCTGCCCTGATTGCTCTGATAATACCAATAATGGCTGCAATAATAGGCAAGGACAAATTGTCTGCCAGATGACTAGAGTGCCGGACTCAGGCCTGAACGCAGTTTTGTATAAGGGATCCTGACTGGCCCGGAAGGGAAAGGGCCTGCTACTTCCAGCCCTACCAGTTCACCACCGACCGGCTATGTGCAGAGTCATCAGGAGCACTATACCACCTGCGATAAGCACACCCAATCCGATGGCAGGGAAAGCTCTTCTCCAGTTCATACCCAGTAGCCAGCTCAAAATACTTGCCGTGTATACTCCTGTAACGGGCAAAGGTACAGCCACTAGCAGTGTCAAGCCCAGAAAACCATACTTAGCCACTTTAGGGCCAGCCCTCCTCCTCACCATATCCAGAAGGTGGTTAAGAATCTGAAGCCGATACAGCAGCCTATCGTAGAACAGAGTCAAGACCCAGAAGATCGGGAAGAATAGGAGCGCATTGGCAACTACGGCCATGATGAAGGTAGGCAATGGGTCTAACCCATAATGCAGTATGCCCAGAGGTATACCGCCTCTCAATTCGCTGATAGGGCTTAGTGTGACCAGCAGTGTGACAGCTATTTCGTGCATCATATAACGCTGGCTCTCGCTCTTTTCAAGTTGAGCGTAAGCGGGACAATTGACCCCATAATTTCAAGCAACTGCCTGCCCGGGTATAGATTCCTGTATTACACTGATTTCAACAAAGTATACATCAATATCATGTGCGCCCGGAGCTTCATATCCGTTATTTCTCTGCCCTAAACGCGGAAACATTATAGGCATCTCCCCGCAGAGCAAGCCCACAGAAATTTAATCAGAATTTAATCTTCGCTTAATTTCCGCTTAAGGTTGGCGGATTATCCTTATGTGTGAAGGAGGAAACAGAAAATGCAAAGACCAAAGTATCTCAATGAAGCCTTGTATCCCTGCCAGGGGCCGCCAACTGTCAGGCGAAAGCCCCGCCGCAGCAGAAAAACAGCTAGAAAACAGTAGTTAAGGAGGCTTTATATGTCATCAAAAATCAAAAGGTTCTTGATGTTCCCTGTGTCTGCCCTGGTCCTTATAGGCCTGTTGCTTGTCTCAGGTTGCGCCGGTACCCAGGGCGAAAGTGGGATATCAGGGACGATTACCGAAGCAGGGTCTACTACGGTACAACCGGTAGCTGAGTCTCTGGCAGCCGCTTTCAAAGCCAAGTATCCTGGAATTAATGTCATCATCCAGGGCGGTGGTTCCAGCACCGGCATCAAGGCGGCAGCGGAGGGTACTATCGATATCGGTGCCGCCTCGCGTGAGTTGAAGCCCAACGAAGTAGGGACGGTGGTAGCCCATGTCCTGGCCAGAGATGGTATAGCCATAGTTGTTCACCCCTCTAAGAAGATGAGTAACCTTACCATGGACCAGGTGAGGCAAATCTTCGCCGGTGAAATCAGCAACTGGAATCAGGTCGGCGGTAGCAATCAGGACATCGTCGTGGTTGCCCGTGAAGAGGGTTCAGGCACCAGGGCTGCCTTCGAGGAGATGGTTATGGGGGACGCTCTCATCACAGGTACAGCTATCTTGCAGCCGTCAAACGGGGCAGCTAGAACGACTGTAGCTGGCGATGCGAACGCCATCGGCTTCCTCTCCTTC
>CAYMVL010000022.1:0-62869 GCA_964394145.1 uncultured Dehalococcoidales bacterium
GCCTCGGGCGACCAGCTTAGGGGTAGTCCGGAGGAGATAGATTCTGCCTTTAAAGGGTGCGTCACTTACTTTGGCACTTACGAAGTCAACGAGGATAAAAACACCGTCACCCATCATCTTGAAAGTAGTTCATTCCCAAACTGGGAGGGTACGGATCAAAGACGTTTCTTCGAGTTCTACGGAAACCGGCTCACATTGAGCACGCCACGAATCCCATTCGGCGGTGAGCAGGTGATCGCGCTCTTGGTCTGGGAGCGTACAGAGTAGAGTCGAAGACCGTAAGCTTCCTTTCAACCTGAGTGTGTTTCGGGCCAAGGTTGTCGGACGAGGTTTATTTGTGTAACAAGAGTCCATTCCGTGTAGTGGGGCAAACAATAGCCTGTATTGCGCAGACGGGTCCACGATACGCAGCTATACGGCTGCTTGCCTCTTTTTCTCTTGGCTGCCGCAAGCCCAGCTAATAGCGCAGATATGGCGTCTTACCGGGCGGCGTTAGGAATGAGATAGCCGGCCGGGCTATTTCCCGTATCTGAGCTTGGCATATAACATGGCGCATGCTAACGAAAATGCTATGGCATTCCATATAATTACCGACAGTAGACCCGACGCAATCCCGTAGGACAGCCAAAAAGCCAGACCAACAAGGAAGGAGACGGTGAATGGTAAGCTTATCTCACGCGCACTCCTGAGCTTGAACAGCCGCCATACCTGCGGGATAAATCCCATTGTGGTCAAAGCTCCACCGATGAATCCCAGAAGTTCTTTCCAGATCAATGTGTGCCTCCTTTTCTATATGGTGCGGCGGTCTACTCCTGCTTTCTCAAACCGCTATCTCAGGCGGTTAATCATATCATCTGGAGCTACGAGGGATACGTTCCAAGCCTGGCAGCGAACGTCAATAGAGTTGCGTTTGGTGCAGTGAGATATGTTGTCATAAGGATAGCGACACTATAAAATAGAGTCTAGAGCAAGTATTGACGAATTATGATGGTCAGAGTCTTAACGGATAGCGTTGCCGATTTGCCCTCCAGTGTGGTCAAAGAGCTGGGTATTACAGTTGTTCCCCTGCTCGTCCGATTTGGCGAAGTGCTTTACCGCGATGGTATCGATTTGACGGTTGAGCAATTCTACGACAAGCTGATGGAGAGCAAGATGCTTCCTGGCACCTCAGTACCCACACCTGTGGACTTCTCTGAGGCATACGATAAGCTGGCTGAAGAGACGGATGAAATCCTAGCGGTAATTCTCAGCTCCAGGCTCAGCGGCACCTATGATGTAGCGAAGCAGAGCGTTGGACTCATGAAGAAGAAGAAGTGCAGGGTTGAGGTGATCGACTCAGGATGGGCTACTATGGCAGAGGGATTCATAGCTATGAAGGCAGCTGAAGCGGCCAGGGCCGGCGCCAGTCTTGACGAGGTCACGGAGCTAGCCCGGAGGACCATTCCGCGCGTCGACTTTCTATGTACCTTTGATACTCTGGAGTATCTGCGGAGAGGCGGACGCATCGGTAAGGCCCAGAGTTTTCTGGGTTCGATACTCAAGATAAATCCCTTAATTACCCTGAGAAACGGGGTGGTGGAACCCGCGGGCAGGGCTCACTCGCGAGCCCGAGCTATAGAGCGTCTGTACAGTTTCGTCACAAGCTATTCCAAGATCGAGGAGATGGCGGTAGAGGATACTGCCTGCCCTGACGAAGCTGATAGGCTGGTGGAGCGTCTGGGTGCCATATTCCCCAGAGAGCGCATCTACCGGTCAAAGATGACTCCGGTAATAGGCACCCATACCGGTCCCGGCCTCTTGCTGGTGAGCATACTGGGAGATAAGAAGTAGCCAGACAATCGCAATAGTGGCAGATGATTCTTCCGTAGAGCCGGCGAGAGACTGAAGCGGAGAGGTGCGCACAGGACGGGGAAGCATATTGGGGAGCAAGCCTGAGGAGAGAATATGGCAATCAGGGAGGTTAAGAGCAATGGCAAATGAGAAGTTCACCGTAGATGGAAGTCAACTGGTTGATAAGGTCAAGGAACTGATACATCAGGGTAATATCAGGAGAGTCCGTCTGTTGCACAAAGGTCGCCCTTTGATAGATATACCACTGACGGTAGGCGTTCCTGTGGCTGCTGCAGCAGTGCTGGCGGCTCCAGTGCTGGCTGCCGTGGGGGCGATTGCCGCCCTGGTTACGGAATGCACTATCGAGGTGGAAAGGGTGGAGGATATGGCGGATGAGTCCGGCAGCTCGAAGCAAAAGACGGAAGAGAAATAGAGGGGAAGTAGTGGATAGAGAGGGTTGGGGCCCGTAATAGCCAGGGAATTGAACTACAAGCAATCCCGTCATCATCCGTAGAGGGAATCGCTACAGTATTTCTGAGGGGCAACTAAGTATCTGAGTCCAGATACCTTCCGGGATACATGGACTGCAGTTGCTCTACAAGCTCCCGTTCGCGCTTCAAGGTCTCCATCTGCTGGGGAGCCAGGCGCTGTCTGTATTGCTCAAGTCTGCGCAGCAGCTCCTCCCTTTGAGCCTCTATCCTCGTCTCATCACGCTTGAATATAGCTTTGTCCAGGGCTTCTTTGAGCCGCAGCAGGGAGCTGCGGGCCTCCGCGGCTCCGGGGATAGGTCTTGGGGCAGGCTCTGCAGCCGATTTCGTGGAGCTGACTGCCGGCATGCTGAGCGGGAGGCTAAACTTGCTGTTGATGCGGAGATATTCATTGAGGGGTCTGCCCTCGGTTAGGGTGCCTCGCAGGCTCCACAGGTTGTCGGTACAATGTGCCAGCCCGAAAGACGCTACTCGCTCGCTCCGGGGCTGTTTGGGTTTTGCTTCGCCCGCGACTCCCGGGAGGGTCTCTGTTCTGGGTATGTCCATGCTGTCGAAAAAAACACCGGCCACGTCTCTGGTTCCAAGCTTGATGACGGGCGCGCCACGAAGGCTGTGCGGTAAGGGCATGTCAAGTTCATAGGAATTGGTACGGACAAAGCCGGGGTGGTTGTAGTAGTATGAACGGGTAACGTACCCGTACAGAAACCTGGCATTGAGATGGAACCTGAAATGCTCGCTGTCTGTAAGCAGCCTATCGGTGAGGGGATATCCGTAGGTCATGACCTCGTCCCCGGGTGATAATTTCCCTGGACTGAGACGGAGACCGAGCCTGGGGGCCAGGTCAACTTCAGCTATGGCGAGGTCCAGCCCTAATGGATGTTGCTCCATGTTTAGCAGGAAGTGGGCTGAATAAGCACCCTGTTCTTCGACTACTGCCGCGTATTGTTGTCCGCTCTCGAGGCTGGCGGAGATACAGTGCCAGCAGGTGACTAGAATATGTGGAGCTATCAAGAAGCCGGTACCCCGAAACAATGCAGGTGTCAGGGCATCGGGCTTCATCACAACGAAGATGGGGACGACGTCGTTTTCTATGCAAACTCCAGCAGACATGGCCCCTCCTTGATACCAGACTCTTTAACGTTTAACTGTTATCTAAACCCTGTTCAACAGAAAGCACACTGTCCATCGCCAGGGTACAGGCTTGCCGCTCAAGTATCATTTTAGTCCAATGGCGCCGTGACTACAAGGAGTCGGCAGGAATCTCGACCACGCGGACGAAACTTGAGAGAGGCGAAGCTGCTTAAGAAAGTGGAGTGCCGCTATGTAAAGGAATCACCGCGGGCCTGTGCGGTGATTCCCTATCGTCCTGTGAAGGTAATTTCAGGGTGCGGGGAATTATGAAGCTGCTCTCTTCTTCTTTCGGCGTCTGAGGCAGAATACGAGGATGGGAATCCACACCCAGCAGAAGATGCCAATCCATATCAGCGCAGTAGCCAGACCCCTGCCGAATGTGGTTAGCCCGCGTACAGCTGACTTGAAAGCGCTTGAGGCGCTCCAGGGCTCGGTGAAGCCTCTGGTCTCGTTCAGGCTTACTTCAATAAGCGACATATCTGAGCTGCGTTCCAGGTATTGCATTCGACCTTCTATCTGTTCAATCTGCCCTCGCACATCGGAAAGTGCTCTCTGCACCTGCAGCATTTCCTCCACCGTTGTGGCCTTCTCCAGCAGCTCCAGATACTGGGCTTCAGTCGCCTCGAGGTTGCGTAGCCGGGCCTCGAGGTCGATGTATTCCTCAGTCACATCAGTTGCTTGTGTGCTCTCCTGCGGCACCTCTATCGCGAGCGCACGCAGCACTTGAAAGGCGAGCTCAAATTTATCAGCCGGCACGCGGATGGCAACGCTGCCGGAAATCCCTCTTTCGTGTTCATACTTATTTGAAGAGACCACATAGCCATCCAGCTCATCGGCTACTTCAGCCACCTTATCCATAGACTCAACTATATCTTCAACCTCCAGGGTTATGTAGCCTGTTTTTATGATTTTGCGCTCGACGGTTGCATCGCTTGGGGTCATGCCGGGATACTCGTCCCCCTTATTAACGGAGTCTTCTGAAGCTGATGGTATGGTTGGTGCCGGGCTGGGCCACGGTACCTGCGACTCCGGTCGCGATACGCCTGCCGGAGCAGCACAGGCGCTGGTCAGCATGAGACCCAGAACCAGCACCACAGGGATTGAAACTTTGAGCCACTTAGTCATTTCCTTGCCTCCCTTCACGGCAGTCTAATACTAATAACGAGAAATAGGTCAAGAAGTTTAGGCCTCAACAAACATCGTAGCCGATGTCATCAACCGCTATTATTCAGAGCACGGCCTCTGTCGCTATTCTATCACTTGGCTATATCTTCTGGAGCAGGTATCTATACTTGTCCATCCTTATCATCTTTCCCTCGTGCTGAATGAGCCATGTCATCCAGCATATCTCGATGGGTTTGTAGCCTGAGAGTTGCGACAACCTCTCAATCGTCCTGACCAGATCCATGTCCTTTTCAGTGGGCATATCCAGCCCGGCTTCCTTGAGGATTTGTCTGATTACTCTCCTTACTATCTTATCGGGCATTGCTGTATCCATGCCACCCATCATCCTTAAATACTGAAATGTGGTAATGCCGACTCCTGGGATCTTCCCTATGGGGTCTTCTCTCCAGCGATCGAGCCTCGAACTGGCTGCCCAGGAACGAAAGGCCCTTCGATCATCCAGACCTTCCATCTGGCCCAGGCGGTTAAGGTAGGAGGCGGCGGATTTTGCCGCCTGCCATGACCTCTTATTTCTCCAGATGGCTTCCGTTTTCTCTGCACGGAGACCGCTCAGGTCTTGCAGACTTTTGACTTTGCCGGTGTCGACCAATTGCCGTTTGAACTTCATCACCCCCGGGACTACGGCAGTGAAGTAATTGAGGCCGATAGAGGTAAAGGCTGCGTCCACAATCATAAGTACCACGCTCCCATCCCATCGCTCGGTGCGCAAACAGCGTTCGCAGTGTTCACTGAGGCCGCTTGTTCCGGACATATATGTGCCTAGGACTTCAAGTGCTGTTCTCATCGGACCTTTCAGTGCCAGCTCCCTTCTTACCCCTTTATTCTTTCTCCAATCCCTTTTCGTGTCAATAGCACCTGCCTCAGCAGCTGTCAGGCCCAGCTTAAAGGACTATTGGCGTCGCTACTGGAATGATTTGACAGGGCAAGAGTAAATGTATGACACTATCGCAGAACGAGGCCGGCATGAAGATACTGGACGACGTAATCTCCACGTTAAGAGAAGATAGCGCTGTGCAGGGGGTGTATGTTTGCGTCTTCTGGACGGCAGTGATGAGCAAACACTGCGGCCTCGCCTCCACCCTTAATGAAGGGCACCCATACCATAAGACAGTAAGAGACCCGGGAAGGCTGACAGAGAAGTCGGCTTTAGAGCTGGTGGAGTATGCTAAATCAGATAACCTGCTGGAGGCATCCATTGGCATGGCCGCTATCAATTCACTGATAGATATTGATGAGGCCAGATGTAGTGAAAAAAATGCCTTTGATGCCATAGCCGAAAAGGGAACGGGCAGGAACATCGCAATAGTAGGTCATTTCCCCTGGCTGCCGAAGCTGAAGGAAATAGCGCGCAATCTCTGGGTTATAGAGCAGAGACCCAGGGAGGGAGAGTTGCCGGCAGAAGCATCTGAAGAGATATTGCCCCAGGCCGACGTGGTCGGCCTGACCGGGACGGCTTTTACGAATCATACAATAGAAAGGCTGCTGGAGATGAGCAGAGGCAAGTTCATAGTCCTGATAGGGCCCAGCAGCCCCTTATCTCCGGTCCTGTTTGACTACGGGGTGGATGTTATCGGTGGAACGAAGGTGATAGAACCTGAGAAGACGATTCGTTTTATCACCGGGGGAGCCACACACACGCAGACAGAGGGAATAAAACACCTGAACATGTTCAGGGGGGGGACGGCGTAATGGACTTTGAGCTTTCTGAGGAGCAGAGAATATTGCAGAAGGCTGCTAGGGAATTCGCTGAGAAGGAGATTATGCCTTTTGCTGCCAGCGATGAAAGGTCTCGCAGGTTCCCGCGAGAGATTGTCAGTCGGATGGGGGAACTGGGCTTTTTCGGCTGCCCCATACCTGAAGAGTACGGTGGGAATAATATGGGGTTTGTAGCACATGCCATAGTATCCGAGGAGATCGCCCGCGCGAGCTGCTCTCTTGGGGTCCTCCTGAATACACAGAGCATGGGCACCTCAAGAGCACTCCTGGAATTCGGGACCGAGGAGCAGAAGAGGGAGTATATGCCCAGGCTGGTTAGTGCTGAGTGGCTGGGCTGCTTTGCGGTCACCGAGCCCGATGCTGGAAATGATGTGCTTGCAATGAGCAGCACTGCGGTCAAATACGGTGATTACTATGTTCTAAATGGGAGTAAGACCTGGATCAGCCTGGCTCAGGTGGCTGATATAGGTATCGTCTTTGCCTACACCGAGCCCGAACTGAGGCATGGCGGTATCTCCGCTTTTATCGTGGACATGCACGCCCCGGGCATATCTTTTACTCCCGATCAGGAAAAGCTTGGCTGGCGCTCTGCTCCCACTGCGGAGGTATATTTCGACGACGTCAGGGTTCCAGCCGGTAATCTTCTGGCTGAGCAGGGGCATGGCTTCCAGATTATGATGAGATGTTTTGATAATCTCAGGCTAACAGGAGCCGCACGTGCTGTCGGCAACTGCCAGGCCCTTATCGATGAGAGCCTCAGGTATGCCGCTCGGCGCGCACAATTCGGGCAGGAAATCGGCCGGTTCCAGATGGTACAGGAAGTAATCGCCAGAATGGTGGTGGAGACGGAGGCAGCCAGGTTGCTAACGTATCGCTGCGCCAGCCAGAGGGATAAAGGAATCCTGGATAATACCCAGGAGATATCCATGGCTAAATATTTTGCCTGTGAAGTCGCCTCCAGGATAGCCGATGATGCCTTCAGGATTATGGGCACCTATGGCTGTGGGGGCAGCCATCCGGTGGGAAGACTTCTGCGTGATGCCAAGATACATCAGCTTGTAGACGGGGCAGCTAATATCCAGAAAATTATTATCGGCACGGCTGCCATGGGATACAGGAAAGCCAATATTTAAACGGTCTTGAATGCGAGTTATACCGGGAGTCTGCGCGGCGAACTTTCTATGCGCTGCGCCCTGTCGCAACTGTGTATTCGGGCTTCAGTGAACGACGGTGCCGGCGCGGCGAATTACGGGACGGAATCAATAATCTTCAGACCAGCCATTGCAACATTGATTCTCAGTACGGCCGGGTGCTCTCTACTGGCTTCTGTAGTAGCAGTGCTGGTAAAATGTAGTTGTAGGGTATTAAAGGTCAAGCAGTGTCGGAGATGGCAAAACCACATGCAGAAATCGTGAAGCATACTGCGCTCTCCGCTTTTGCTGCTGGCAGCAGGGCAACCGGTTTTTGGGCCTGTGGCGCACCAATCGGTGGATTAAGGCTTGTTAGCTCAGGGGTAGGTCGAGAGCGGAGCAACTTCAATAAACCGGAAAGAGTCAGATAGAAATGTTATAGACCAGTCAGGATGCTGTATGACAGGTTCCTTAAGGAATATGGCCTCGCTACCAGTGACGGCATTCGATAACAGCTAATGGGGCGTGCATTTAGTCTCCGGAATCCTGCCGATTTTGAACAATTTGAATCTGATCATTGTTGGACGACCTGTCTACAGAAGCATGGACAGGATTCCGGAAGTGCTTGATGATTGTGTCTTCGAACTTCGGATGTCATGGGCTTTCAGTTACAGCTAGTAGTGAGCGTTCTTGACTGGTAAGGAGATGTTGCATGTCAGAACCCAGAGCGGGTGATGTTACTGAAGATCGCGATATTTTGAGAATAGTTAAAGAAGATATCCTCAGAATGCTAGCGGAAAAACGGAATAAGAAGAGCCTTTTAGGATTTATCAGGTCGGAGATCAAGTCTTCTCCCTCATTTATATCTGAAGCTACCTGTGAGCTGGAAAAAGAGGATCTGGTAAGAGTGGTAGGCGATTACCTTGAACTAACAGAGAAAGGGAAGGATAGGGCCAGCGATATTCTGGAGAAGCATCTTACTGTTGAGCGATATTTCCGGAGGTCAAGGAGCAAGGGAGAGGCACACGAGGCAGCCCAGATACTGGAGCACTATGTTTCTCAGGAAGTTATCGATAATATGAAGGAATTATCTACACTGAAAAAAGAAGGTGTTCCTCTAAGCGAGCTAAAGGCCAACAGGGAAGCCATGATCACGAATATTACGTTTCCCGATTCCAGCTTGTTTGAGAGGCTAATCAGTATGGGAATAGTCCCCGGGGAAAGGATAAAGGTGACGAACAGGATCGGCCATACCATCATCGCTAATGTTAACAAGACCTTTGCTCTGGGTGAGGAAATAGCCCGAAAGATTGAAGTACTGGAGCATGAAAGAACTTAGGATAGCTATAGTCGGGCAGCCAAATGTAGGTAAGTCCTCGTTATTGAATGCGCTGGTAGGCCCAAAAATCATAGTGTCTAACTATCCCGGGACCACCGTGGAACTAACCCGGGCGGAAAAAGTCGTCGGGAATACCAGGATATATTTCGAGGACACACCTGGAATATACTCAATATCAGACAGAAGTGAAGAGGAGAAGGTCACTGAAGGTGCCTTATTCCAGGAGAAGATAGATAGGGCATTAGTAATTGTCGACAGCGTCTCTCTTGACAGGAGCCTGTACGTAGCGCTACAGATATTGGAGGCGAAGATCCCAATTATTATAGCTCTAAACTTCGTTGAGGATGCCCGCAGTAAAGGAATAATCATCGATCATGAAAAACTGGAAAGGATACTTGATGTCCCCGTTATCCCGATAAATCCGCTGACTAAGCGAGGGATAGGCCGGCTTCTGGATGTCATTGTGAACTATGAGGACGGAGACGCGAATTCCTTTAGTGTTGAGTATGATGACCATATAGAGGAAGCAATAAGGGGACTCTCTCAACACATAGCCGGCACACTTCTACCCAAGAGATTTGTCGCCTTGAGGATTTTAGAAGATGACAGGGATTTCGAAAAGTACCTTGAAGATGAGAACATAGCTGAGCGCATAAGGCAAGGACTGGAAAAACACCCGAGAGTGTTTGAGGACATAGCAATAACAAGATATGGGACTGCCTGCTTTATCGCCGAAAAAGCCACTCAAATAATCGCTTTAGGAAAAGGTAAGAGGAAGCTTGATGACAAGATAGATGACATTCTTCTTGGTAACATCTCGGGCCCGCTAACGAGCGCTTTGTCCCTTATCGTAGTATTTGGAGTCTTGCTATATCTGGGCAACTGGATACAGGACGCTCTTATGGGCCTGGTAGAAAGATGGCTGTCGTCTTTCAGCGGAGCAGAGGCTTCTATCATTAATATGGTGTTGGCACACGGTTTAACGGGAGTCGCGGCAGGTATTTCCATTGCCTTACCCTACGTCTTCCTGTTCTATGTGTTATTGGCACTGTTGGAAGATTCAGGTCTTCTTTCTAGATTTACTGTTAACGCGGAAAGATTTCTGGGCAAGGTCGGGCTGCCCGGCAAGGCATTCATCCCTTTGGCGCTGGGCCTGGGCTGTACTGCACCGGCGACGACGGGTACCAGAGTGGTATCGTCTAAGAAAGAACAGTTCCATACCGCATCTTTTTTTGCTTTTGTTCCTTGTTCTTCAAGGATTGCGATAATAATGGGAGTGGTCGGGTATTTTGCTGGTATGGGATTGGCCGTTTCTGTCTTTGTCACCTTAGTAATCGCTGCCTTAATCTGGGCTTTCATCATGAAGGCGGCTACTCATCCCAAGGCGGAACCATTACTTCTAGAGTTACCTCCCTACCGTAAGCCGTTAGTCAAGAATGTTGTTGTCAAGAGCTGGCTCAGGATGAGAGAGTTCGTATACATCGTCATACCATTCCTGATAATCGGGGGTTTGGTCTATGGCGTCCTAGATATCTATGGTCTTACTGATGTCATAGTGGGACCTCTGTCGCCAATAACTACTTGGCTTGGCTTGCCCGACCAGACAATTATCCCCCTGATATTCGGGTTTCTACAAAAGGACTTGACCGGCGCGATGCTTGTATCCGTTCTTGGCACTGAAATATCTTCGGTTCTAACACCCGTCCAGATTTATACATTTGGAATAGCGGCTACGGTGGGAATCCCGTGCATAATTGCCGTGGCTATGCTTATCAGAGAATTTGGAGTGAGGCGAGCGGTAGCCCTTACCCTGGGCTCAATAGCTTATGGCCTTCTTATTGCCGGTCTTCTGTGGAGAGCTATTGTGAGTTTCTGATTACAGCCTCATTGCGCCAGAAGTCAATTCTCAACTGCACTGGTGTGGATGTATGGCTCTAGCACCTCCGGTATCAACACGCTGCCATCGCCCTGTTGATAGTTTTCCAGCACTGCGATGAAGACCCGGGGCAAAGCCAGACCTGAACCATTGAGCGTATGAACAAGTTGCGGTTTGCCACCGGACTCAGGCCGATACCGGATGTTAGCTCGCCTCGCCTGGAAATCGCTGCAGCTGCTGCAGGAGCTTACCTCCAGCCATTCATCACAGCCGGGTGCCCACATTTGAATGTCATATGTTTTGCAGGCGGCAAAACCGAGGTCGCCGGTGCATAGCTGCACCACGCGGTAGGGTATGACTAATTTGCGGCATACATCCTCGGCATCAGCCACGAGCTTTTCCAGTTCTGCGTCGGAATTTTCCGGTTCGGTGATCTTATAAAGTTCAACTTTGTCAAACTGATGTCCTCTCTTGATGCCTCGGGTGTCTTTGCCTGCAGCCATCTTTTCGCGGCGGAAACAGGCGGTGTAAGCAACATAATAAATAGGCAGGCTCTTCACGTCCAGTATTTCATCACGGTGGAGGTTCGTTAAAGGTACCTCCGCCGTGGGTATGAACCACAGGTCATCTTCTTCATCATGGTATAGATTGTCCCCGAACTTGGGCAGATTTCCGGAGCCTATCATGCACTCTCGCTTTACCATGAAAGGAGGATAGATTTCCTTATAGCCATGCTCTCTTACATGCAGGTCTAGCATAAACGAGATTAAGGCTCGCTGAAGATGTGCCCCCAGACCTTTAAGAACGTAAAACCGACTTCCTGATAGCTTTACTCCTCTCGGGAAGTCCACTATGTCCAGTCCCTTTCCCAGTTCCCAGTGAGGCAGGGGCTTAAAGGGAAAATCCCTCCGCTCGCCCCAGCTACGCACCACTATGTTCTCACTCTCATCTTTTCCCAGAGGCACACCGGGGTGAGGTATGTTTGGTAATTCCAGCAGTAGCGAGTCAAGCTTAATCTTAATCTGGCTGGTTTCCTCCTGCAGAGAGGCTATCCTGTCTGCTGTGCGCCTCATCTCAGAAATGAGCTCAGGGGGCTTCTCCCTGGTCTTGCCCAGTTGTTTGCTTACCTGGTTATGCTGCGCCCGTAGCTCCTCGACCTGACGGAGCAAATTCCGGTATTGTACGTCAATATTGAGAATGTTCGCTAGATCTGCCGTATTGCCTCGCTTCTCTAACTCCTGGCGGGTAAGCTCAGGGTTTTCGCGGATAAGTTTGATGTCAAGCATTCGTTCTTCCTCTTTAACCTGTTAGCAGTCAAGGCTCCTGCTTTGTCTTCAATTGAGGGAAAAGTATGACTTCCCGAACAGACTGCTGCCCGGTAAGCAACATCACCAGGCGGTCAATTCCCATGCCCAGTCCTCCGGTTGGCGGCATGCCGTATTCCAGAGCTTCAAGAAAATCCTCATCGGCAACCTCGATTTCCGAATCTATTTCGCCACCCAATTCAGTCGCTGCTCTTGTAAGGTCGGCCTTATGTTCCGGCGTAATATGGGCTACGCTTCCCAGTAACTGTTGGCGGCGAAATCGTTCTCTCTGGTCAATGGGGTCATTGAGTTCCGTAAAGGCGTTAGCGACTTCCATGCCCCCAACGAATCCCTCAAATCTCTCCACCAGGTGTTCATTGCCGTCCTTCCTCTTGGCCAGAGGCGACATTTCCACAGGGTAGTCTAGGAGGAAGGTTGGCTGAACGAGCTTCGGCTCAACAAAAGTGGAGATTAAATCGTCTATCAGTCTGCCTCTATCTTTACTGGTATCCACCTCCATGCGCAGGTCTTTCATTCTCGACACCAGGGAGGCAGCATCGGGATAGTCTTCGAAATCAATGCCGCAGTAATCCTTTATGGCCTGACGTAAATATAGCCTGCGCCAGGGAGGAGAGAGGTCAATGACTGCATCGCCATAAGTAATTCTCGTGGCGCCCAGGACTTTTCGACCAATATGGCAAATCATATCCTCAACCAATTTCATCATATCGTTGTAGTCGCTGTAAGCCTGATAGCATTCCAGCAAGGTAAATTCGGGGTTATGTTTGGTGGAGATACCTTCATTACGGAAGGCACGTCCCATCTCATAGACCCTATCCAGGCCGCCTATTATGAGTCTCTTGAGGTGGAGTTCCAGGGCAATGCGCAGGTAGAGGTGTTCGTCAAGAGCATGATGATGGGTAACAAAAGGGCGTGCCAGCGCTCCGCCGGGCTGTGGCTGTAGCACCGGCGTCTCAACTTCCATGAAACCCTCCTCATTCAAGAACTCTCTTATGGCGGTGATGATACGGCTGCGGGCTATGAATATGGTTCTGCTTTCCTCGTTGGATATAAGGTCGAGGTATCTTTGCCGATAGCGTTTCTCCGCATCAACCAGGCCGTGCCATTTCTCTGGCAATGGACGAAGGGATTTGCACAACATGATGAAGTCGGCCACCTCCAGGGTGACCTCCCCCGTTCTTGTTCGAAAAATCTTCCCCTGGACGCCGATGATATCTCCAATATCAATTTCCTGAAGGAACTCGTACTTCTCTTCGCTGGCGGTATCGTAGCGGAAAGAAAGCTGTATCTTCTCTGAGCCATCGTGGATATCGAGAAAAGTCATCTTGCCCATCTTTCTTTTGGCTTTGACGCGTCCAGCGAGAGACATAGGTGTGGAGTCGTCCCCCTGTTCGAAGAGGCCTAGCGCTTCTTTAATGGTGTGGCTGCGGTGGAAAGAGCTGGGGTAAGGGTTTATGCCCCGGCCCCGAATCCTCCTCAAACTATCCAGGCGGTGTTCAGTTATGCGCTCCAGCCTCGTGGTCATGGCCTCAAATCCCCAGGATTTCCTTTGCTTCGGCAGCCAGATCTTTGGGCACCAATATTCTCACTTCGCCCAGCCCGTTAACAGTAAGGCCATATACTAAGCCTGCACTCTCATAACTTAGCAAAGCTGGTATGCCCTCACTTTCCAATTTGCCTTTAAGTATTTGCGCCTCCATGTGCCGAGCAACGTGAACAGTAACCAGTTCTTCTCCCCTCTCTGCAGACATAGCAGCACCAAGCAGTATTTTAGCAGAAATGTGTAGGTAAATATTGATAAAGCAGGCGCATTGTAATAGAATTTGCCCTGTTGCCTTAGGGAGGCACAGAAATATCAAAGGGAGGGAAGGTGATTTGAATGCGCTTGGGAGACATCTGTTACTAGAACTCAAAGACTGCAATCAGGAGGTATTGAATGACTTAGATTTTCTCAAAGGCTGCCTCAATGAAGCTGCCATCGAGTGTGGTGCTACTGTGGTGGGCGAGTCCTTCTATCACTTTTCCCCTTACGGGGTGAGTGGAGTGGTCAATATTGCCGAGTCTCACATTTCCATACATACCTGGCCTGAGTATGGCTATGCAGCCGCCGACGTTTTCACCTGCGGAGATGACGTAGAACCCCAGAAAGCAGCTAGACTGATAATTGAAAGGCTGGAGGCTAAGAACCACTCTATAATCGAACTGAGAAGGGGAATTATAGAGGAAAGCCAGGTTAGATGCATAACATAAAATGAAAGATAGCGAGCCCGATAAACATAAATGGTTTCATGACTGTATTAGCCCTGATCTTGTTATGATGCACAGCATCAGGGAGCTAATATACTCAAAGCGGACGCGGTACCAGTCCATTGACATTGTCAATACCGGAAGCTTTGGAGTCTGCCTCATCCTGGATGGGAAAATTCAGTCCAGCGAGGTGGATGAGTTTATCTACCATGAAGCCCTGGTGCACCCGGCTATGCTTACTCACCCTGCTCCTGAGAAAGTGTTTATTGCCGGGGGAGGGGAGGGTGCAACCCTGAGGGAGGTCCTGGTACATAGGACAGTGAAAAAGGCAGTTATGGTAGATATTGATGAAGAGGTCGTGGATGCCTGCCGTCGCTTCTTGCCTTCGTTCCATCAAAATTCTTTTGATGATCCAAGGATTAGCCTTCACTTCACTGATGCCCGGAAATATCTGGAGGAAAACGATGAGAAGTTTGATGTTATCATTATTGACCTGGTTGACCCTCTAGCCGAGGGGCCAGCGCGTTTTTTATATACCAAAGAGTTCTACAACGTGGTGCAGCAGAGGCTGGAGCCCGGTGGCATCATGGCGGTGCAAGCTGAGCCATCTGGCTGGAATGAGTTGGAGAACTTTGCCGCCATTGCCAGTACCCTGAGAGCTACTTTCTCCGTGGTCCGTCCTTATGAGGCATATGTGCCTTCTCTTATCAGTTTATGGGGCTTCATCTCAGCATCTCAAAGCCTCAACCCGGCAGGGCTGACACCCGAAGAAATCGACACCAGAATCTCCGCAAGGCTGTCTAAAGAGCCGAAGTCTTATGATGGTGTTACTCACCAGTCTATGTTCGCCCTCCCCAAGCATACTAGGCATCAATTAGCTATAATCAAGAAAATCATCACTGACAAAGAACCTATCTCCGCTTACTAAAGCTTCTTAGCGTTCTCCGCTCCAGAAGCATTCTCCCCGGTAATGTTATAATGAGCCTCAACCTCATGGATATTCTAGACGGTCTCAATTCTGCTCAGAGCGAAGCTGTACAAACAATGGAAGGGCCTTTGCTCATTCTGGCTGGTCCTGGAAGCGGCAAGACCAGAGTCATCACACATAGAATTGCCTACTTGATTAGAGTCTGCGGTGCCAGTCCTTACCACATCATGGCGGTCACTTTCACTAATAAAGCTGCCCGTGAGATGAGAGAGAGACTAGTACAGCTTCTGGGTGAGGCAGTGGAAGCTTTAACGCTGGGGACTTTCCATGCTATCTGTGCTCGAATCCTTCGTCGCGATGGTAAAGGTTTAGGACTAGACTCGAGCTTTGTTATCTACGATGAAGAGGACCAGTTAAATGTTATAAAACAGGCACTTCAAGAATTGAATCTCGACTCCAAACAGTATGCTCCTCGCGCCCTGCACTCAGCCATCAGCGCTGCCAAAAGCCGTCTCATCAGCTCCGAGGAGTATGTCCACAGGGTTAATAGCTATTTTGATGAGATAGTTAACAGAGTCTACGTGCGCTATCAACAATTGCTCGGCCAGGGCCGGGCTGTAGATTTTGATGACCTGTTGATGAAGGTGGTGCAGTTGTTTCAGCGCTGTCCCGATATACTTGGTAAATACCAATCAAGGTACGTTCACATTCTAGTAGATGAATTTCAGGACACCAATACAGTGCAGTACTTGCTTGTTAAACAACTGGCGGGAAAGTATCACAATGTCTGTGTGGTTGGAGACCCTGACCAGTCCATTTACTCCTGGAGATTTGCGGACTTGCGCAATATTCTGAGCTTTGAGAAAGACTATCCCGAGGCTAAGATAGTGCTGCTGGAGCAGAACTATCGCTCCACCAAGACTATTCTGGAGACAGCCTCGGACATCATCTCGGCGAATACCCGGCGCAAACCCAAGAATTTGTGGACAGAGAATGAGGCTGGCGCTAAAGTGGCCATAATTGAGAGCTACAACGAAGAAGAGGAGGCGCAGTTCGTAATCAAAGAGATAGAGAGTCTGGTTAGCCAGGATCAAATGTCACTCAAAGATTTTGCGGTAATGTACCGGGTGAATGCTCAATCGCGAGCGTTGGAGGAGAACTTCGTACGCTACGGAGTGCCTTACAAGCTTGTTGGAGGCACCCGCTTTTATCAGAGGAGAGAGGTCAAGGATGTCATTGCTTACTTGAGGCTTGTCCACAATCCGCAGGACAATGTCAGCCTGACGAGGATAATGAATGTGCCCGGAAGGGGCATCGGGCAGACCACTCTTGGCAAGCTCCAGTCTTGGGCAAATGCTCGCAGCATTCCTCTGTACGATGCCTTGAAGCAGGCATCAGAAGCTGGCGTTCTCTCCTCTCATGCGGGTCAGATTTTGAAGGCATTTGCTGGCGTCGTTGATGGGCTTATCGCCGAAAGCCGTGAACTCACTCTTTCCGAACTGCTGGAAAGCTTACTGGAGCATACCGGATACCGGGAGTATATTCTGGCTAAGGAGCGTGGGGAGGAGAGATGGGAGAACATAATGGAGCTAAGAAGCGTCGTCAGGGAGTATGATGGGCTCGACCGCCAAGAAGCTTTGGCTAATTTCTTAGAGAAGGTAAGCCTGGTAGCTGATATAGATGAATTAGATGAGAAAGCTGATGCTGTGACTCTTATTACATTGCATCAGGCTAAAGGACTGGAGTTTCCTGTGGTTTTCCTGGTTGGCTTGGAAGAAGGAATTCTCCCTCACAGGAAGTCGTTCGGTGATCCCGATGAGATGGAGGAGGAGCGTCGGCTTTGCTATGTCGGTGTAACCAGGGCCAAGAAGCAAGTCTATCTGCTGCGTAGTTATCGGCGCAGTCTATTCGGCTCTGGCTCAGGGAATCCTCCGTCCCGCTTTCTGCAGGATATCTCACCGCATCTGGTAAGCACCAAAGGGTTGTGGGAGGAAAAAGCTGCCCCATTAGCTGAAGTCTATAGTCGACCGCTAAGTCATCCTCTAGAATTTTTGGAGCTGAAAGTAGGTGATTATGTCCGTCATAGTAAGTTTGGCGATGGCATTGTTATGAACTGCCTCGCCAGCAGGGGCGATCACGAAGTGACCGTGGCCTTTGAAGAAGCTGGTATTAAGAGGCTTCTGCTCAGTCTAGCCCCTCTGGAGAAGATTGATAAGTATCCTGACTTTCCTGCCTAGCATTCTTGATATAATACACGCAAGCGTGTAAAATATAATGAGGATATCCAAGGGGAATTAGATTGCCTATCAGAGTCTTAGCGCCGGAAGTAGTCGCCAAAATTGCCGCTGGGGAGGTAGTTGAGAGGCCGGCTTCAGTCGCCAAGGAATTGATAGAGAATTCCTTGGATGCTGGAGCCACTGAGATAGCCGTGGAGGCTTGGGGTGGTGGAGTGGAGCTAATCAGGGTGAGCGATAACGGAGCTGGCATCCCGGCATCGGAGTTGGAGCTTGCCTTCTATAGATATGCCACAAGCAAGATTGTGGCTGTAGGGGACCTGGGAAATATCTGCAGCCTTGGCTTTCGTGGCGAAGCTCTGCCGAGCATTGCCGCTGTAGCTGAGGTTGAGATTCTCACCCAGACATCCTCGGAGACGATAGGCAGCTATGTTTGTTGGAGGGAGGGCGAGGTAATCCGCAGGGAGAACCGGGCCAGGCCTCGGGGCACCACTGCAACCGTGCGCAGGTTGTTTCGCTATTTTCCTGCACGACTTCAGTTTCTAAAATCAGCAAATACAGAGAACAGCCATATCGCCAATCTGGTAAGCCAGTATGCGCTGGCTTTCCCTGAGGTCAAGGTCAGCCTGCTCTTAGATAAGCACCCCAGGCTGAGTACTGCAGGGAACGGCAATTTGCGGGATGCGGTGGCTGAGATATATGGTTCAGAGATGGCTCAAGCTATGCTGAGGGTGGAGGGGGCAGATAACACGGTCAAGATTAGGGGCCTGATAGGTCCGCCTTCTCTAGCTCGCTCCAGTCGCAATTATCTGAGCTTCTTTGTTAATAGGCGCTGGGTACGCAGTCCGCTGCTGGCTCGCGCAACTGATGAAGGGTTTCACGGGCTGCTCATGGATGGTAAGCATCCCATCGCTATAATCAACATCTCGTTGCCCGCTCAAGAGATCGATGTCAATGTCCACCCCTCTAAGGCTGAAATCAAGTTTCGTAATGAGCCGAGTATTTTTGCTATCGTGGAGAAGACAATTAAGGCCGCATTGGCCAGGACTCCTGTAGCTAACACCAGAACGGTGCCATTTGCTGCTACTTCATGGCAATGGCAAAGCCCCCGGATGGTGAGCGAGAATGAGCCAACTTTTGTTGCTCCGCTTCCAGCATTGGAATTGCCTGTCTTGAGGGTGTTGGGGCAACTGGCTAATACCTATATTATTGCTGAGGGACCCGAAGGGCTTTACCTGATTGATCAGCATGCTGCCCACGAGCGTATACTTTACGAAAGAATCTTGACTCAATGGTCACAAAAGGAAATCGAGGTCCAGGGATTACTCCAGCCCATCTCATATGAGATTACTCCGCGCCAGGAAGAAAGCTTAAAGGCTAATAGCGACATTTTGACTCAGTTCGGCTTTACGATTGAGCCTTTTGGTGGCAAGAGCTACTTGATACGTGCCGTGCCGTCTTTAATAACACGGGCAAACATAAGTGAGGCAGTAAGTGCCTTGCTTGATAATCTGGTCGCAAAAGAAAATTCAGCCCCCTGGGAGGAAAAGATAGCCCAGTCACTGGCTTGTCACGGTGCCATCAGGGGCGGGCAACAGTTGAGCCAGGAAGAAATGCGGGAGCTGATAAGACAACTTGAACAAGCTGAACAACCACGCAGCTGCCCTCACGGCAGGCCAACCATGATTCACCTGAGCTCGCGTCAACTGGAGAAGGAGTTTGGCAGGACGGGTTAGTATTCAGTCTTTGCTAGCAAAGAGTCTTTGAATCCTTTCTGCCGGTGAGGAAGATTGCCAAAGCCAAAGTCAATATTTTCTTGGAGGCTTACCCTGGCCACACTATGTTCAATTAATCTGTGACGGGACAATATAGTCTCGACATCGTTTGGTTGAGTTTAGACAGGAGATTCTCGATAAACTGCTAGAAAATGTCCGGTGAATTCTTACACTGCGGGGGCTTAGAAACATCGGTAACACTCATGGTATGGTTAAAGGTGATATCAATCAGGTATCTGAAGGAAGACATTCTACAAGTGCTCCAATCGCTTTAAGAGCTCTAAATACGATATACAGAGCTTGGCTAGCTTACCCCACTGGAATATCCGGAGCAATATTGGCAAAATAAAAGAAAGGAGAGAGTGCCACCAATCACTTTAACAAGCACTTAGCCTATACAGCTAAATCTGAATTGAAGTATAATTAGACAGGTAAGAATTGTAGTCGTGGTAGCTAAGTTTGATTCAGCACCCATGATCCCAGGGGGGAAAGCAGTTTTATAGCAATGATAAAGGTGGGCATCCCAAGAGCCTTACTTTACTATCAATATTATCCAATGTGGAAAGCCTTTTTTGAAACCTTGGGTGTGGAGGTAGTGGTATCACTACCGACTAACAAAACCACATTGAATTTAGGTGTTTCGCGAGCAGTAGCCGATACCTGCTTGCCGGTAAAGATTCTCTTAGGGCATGTCGTTTCTCTGGCAGATAAATGTGATTTTGTGTTTATCCCTGCCGTTACCAGCCTAGGGCGTAGGACTTACAACTGCTCTAAAATTATTGGTTTGCCCAATATGGCCAGAGCTTTGATCCCTGAAGCCCCTGTTATTCTAGATCCGGAGATAGATTTGGAAAAAGGGCGCTATTACTTATACCGTAACGTCTATAAGGCAGGGCACTATTTCACCTCCAATCCGTTTACGCTTAAGAAAGCGGTCGAGTATGCATGGGAACGGAATTTGGCTTATAGAAGAAAAATGTCCCAAGACAAAATTACGCCTATCGAGGCGATGGATAGCATACCTGGTGAGAATTCTACCTCGCCTTCAGCTTTGCCTGTATCAGCGGAACTGACTGTAGCTGTTACCGGCCATCCTTACGTCCTTTATGATGATTATATTAACCATAATCTGATTTCTCAGCTAACATCAAGAAACGTTCAGGTATTGGTTCCCGAGATGGTGCCAGAGGAGATGCTTGATATTGCAACAGGAAGGCTTGTTGGTGAAGCGCACTGGTCATTTGAAAACGATATTATTGGCGCTGGGGAGTATTACCTTGAAGAAAAAGTTGATGGGGTTATTAATCTGAGTGTCTTCGGTTGTGGTCCTGATTCAATGATGGTAAGCTTTGTCGGGCATCGGGCTAAAGAGCTTGGAATACCCTTCTTGCCGCTTAGCATAGATGAGCATAGCAGCGAAGGGGCGTTGCTTACCCGCCTGGAGGCCTTCCTTGACATGGTTATCAGGAGTAGGAAAGCATGCGTATAGGGGTTCCGCAGTTTGGGAATAGTCATATTATCGTTAAGGCTCTGGCTCAAGCGCTTAGGTCCGCTGACGCTGACCTAGTAATGCCGCCACCTATGACTCAGAAGACGTTAGACCTGGGAGTCAAGTATTCACCGGCCGAGGCTTGTTTGCCCTATAAGCTCACTTTGGGTAGTCTACTCGAAGCGTGTGAACTGGGGGCTGATACTCTAATTCAGGCCAGAGGTACTGGTATTTGCCGCTTGGGTTACTATTTGAAAGGCCAAGAGCAAATGCTTCGAGACTTGGGTTACAACGCTCGTTTTCTTAACATCGATGTGTCTGAACACAAGATTCAAAGTCTGAAGCGGCTCATGAAGGATGTTACAAATGGTGCCTCTCTATCAAAAATCATTTTTGCGGTTTTTTTTGGTCTTAATAAACTATTTGTTTTGGATAGGATAGAGAAGGTGGTCCAGAAGGTACGGGCGGTAGAAGTCGAGAAGGGGGAAGCCAATGAGATATATCGGGAAGCTATCGACGCTGTTGACCAGGCAATGGAACCGAAAGAGCTCAGGAAAGTAAGCAGGGAATATACGGACAGGCTGAACCGGGTTCCCCTGAATTCCAGGCAGCCACTCAAAGTGGGTGTATTTGGTGAAATCTATGTTGTCATAGAACCTTTCGCCAATATGGATATAGAGATGGAGCTGGGCAAGTTGGGTGTGGAGGTACACCGGACGGTGACTCTTTCCCGCTGGGTCAAGTATAGTCTTTTTCTCAACTACCTGGGTGTAGATGAGTGGAGGGAAGTGCATAGGCTGGCCAAGCCTTATATTGACCATGATGTGGGTGGCGATGGCTGGGAGTCGGTAGGGGAAAAAGTCCTTTATGCACGTGAAGGATATGACGGAGTTGTTCATATAGCACCTTTTACCTGCATGCCGGAGATAGTGGCTGAGAACATTATGCAGTCTACAATAGAAGATATACCTGTTTTTGTTCTTATCTCTGATGAGCAGATGGGCAAGCAGGGAATGCTGACCAGGCTTGAAGCCTTTGTCGACCTATTGGAGTTCAGAAGGAGAAAAATTGGGAGAACAATTCAGCACTTTAGATAGGTTTATTCGAAGCAAGCAACTTATAATAGCTCTGGTTTTTATGGCCAGTTTTTCAATCTTGTTCAACCCTATTTTAGGTAGGAGACAAAGGAAATCGTTGGAATTGCAGAAAAGAATAAAGGAATCTAATAAGAATAGGCTTGGTAGCTTTGGCGGAACATCTCTGGACAGAGTGGAGTAAGGATGGAAACTTATCTTGGTGTTGATGTCGGTTCAGTGACAACCAAATTAGCTTTGCTAGACGTAAGTCATACCATAGTGGCTTCTATTTATCAGCGAACCCAGGGTAACCCGGTTGATATGATAAAACGGGGGTTGGAAGAGATAAGAAGACGGATGCCTTCCGATGCTGAAATCTGCGGCGTGGGTACTACAGGAAGCGGCAGAGCATTAGCTGGCGTCATTCTCGGTGCTGACCTTGTAAAGAATGAAATTACAGCTCACGCGGTTGCTGCCATGGAGTATGTGCCGGATGTACAGACCATATTTGAAATTGGGGGTAAGGACAGCAAGATAATCATAATTCGCGATAACGTGGTTGTCGATTTTGGAATGAATTCGGTATGTGCTGCCGGCACTGGTAGTTTCCTTGACCATCAGGCTGAGAGGTTGACTATAAAGGTTGAGGATTTCGGCGACCATGCTTTGAGAAGCACGAACCCGGCACGGATTGCGGGTAGGTGTACTGTGTTTGCTGAATCAGACATGATTCATAAACAGCAAATGGGTTATCCCGTTGATGACATCATATATGGTCTGTGCCAGGCGATGGTGCGTAACTATCTGAACAATGTTGCTTTAGGGAAAGAGGTCCGTCCCAAAATAATATTTCAGGGAGGGGTAGCTTTTAATAAAGGGATAATCAAGGCATTTAATGAGACTTTCCATACAGAGGTCTATGTTCCCCCTCATAATGAGCTTATGGGTGCTATTGGAGCTGCTATTTTAGCACACGAAGAAATGGTAGCTGAGGGGAATCGCCGCAGCACCAACTTCAAAGGATTTGGCATTAGCCAAACGGAATTCAAGGTCTCGTCCTTCATATGCAAAGCCTGTCCCAACCTGTGTGAAATCTCCCAGATTTCTGTTAATGGCAAGGTTTTGGCTAGGTGGGGCGGGAGGTGCGATATGTGGGAGAGGGTGGACAAAGAGTGAAGGTCATTTTTCTAAGAGAAGTTGCTGGTAGTGGAAAAACTGGCGAGGTGAAGGAAGTCAGCGAGGGCTATGCCAGGAATTTCCTCTTGCCCCGAGGCTTTGCTCTGAGAGCTACACCGGGAGTTTTGGAAGAGTTGAGCCTGAAGATACAGGCGCGAAAGGATGAGAAAACGGTTGATGATGCTAAACTCGTCGAACTGGCTCAGCAAATTGACGGGACTGAAGTGCACTTTCAAGTACGTATTGGTTCTGGAGACCGATTGTTCGGTTCCATCACTGCTGCTGACATAGCTGAAGAATTGAATCGGGTCCTTAGTTTTCCTATCAATAAGAGAAAGGTAGATCTGAATAAGCCTCTGCGCCAGGCAGGCAGTTATGATATAGGTATCAAGCTGACTAAAGACCTTGTGCCCGTGGTCAAAGTGATTCTCGAGCCGGAGAGAAACTGAATATGTCAGAGGCTAAGTTACCGCCCCATGATATTGAAGCGGAGGAAGCTGTAATTGGCTCTTTGCTTATCGACCCTGACGCGGTATTAAAGGTCGCCACCTTTCTGAAGCCTGAGGATTTTTTTGACGAAGCTAATCAGGCGATTTATCAATCTTGCCTATCTATCTATCAACGACCGGAAAATGAAGTCATAAACCAGATTACAGTAGCTCACGAATTGATGCGCCAGAATAGGCTGGAGCAAATTGGTGGGGCTGCGTACCTAAGCCATTTAATAGCTATTGTACCCACCTCATTGCATGTTGAGCATTATGCTCAGATAGTAGCTAATATGGCAGTAATGCGGAGATTGATCGCTGCTGCAGGGCAAATTGCTGCCATCGGCTATGAGGCTGGGCCAGATATAGAGGCCAGCATTAATAAGGCTGAGGACATTCTGTTTCAGGTGCGGATGAGGCAGGGCTCGCGGGATTTCATTTCACTCCGTGAGGCTCTAGGGCGATACTTTGATGAGGTCGGTCAGGCTACTGCTCCCGGTGAGAGTGAGATACAATATGTTCTCACTGGCTTCGCTGAATTGGATGACTTTCTCGGAGGACTTCAAAGGTCCGACCTGATCATTCTGGCTGCCAGACCCAGTCTAGGGAAGACAAGCTTAGCGCTGAATATCGCTAGAAACGCTGCTATGAACCAGAAGGCGTGTATTGCTCTGTTCAGTTTGGAAATGTCTCGGGACGCAGTAGTTAAACGCTGGCTGGCCAGTGAATCAGGTGTGGACTCTAAACTGGTTCATCTGGGCCGTTTTGATGAGCGTGACGAAGTGAAAATCATGGAGGCAAGTGGCATTCTATCTGAAGCGCCCATCTATATGGATGATTCCCCTCAGCTCCGCATCATGGATATAAGAAGCAAAGCTCGGCGCCTTCATTTTGAACGCAGGATCGATCTGATTATCGTGGATTATCTACAACTGATACAGGGTGACGGCCATAATGAGACCAGAGTCCAGGAGATGACCAGGATAAGTGGCTCCCTGAAGATGCTGGCCAGGGAATTGAATGTCCCCGTGTTGGCTATATCTCAACTCAGTCGAGCTGTGGAATGGCGTGCGTCTCATGAACCTCATCTTGCTGATCTGCGCGAAAGTGGCAGCATTGAACAGGATGCCGATGTCGTTATTTTTATCTATAGGGATGACATGGCATATTCCGCCGAAGAATGGAGCAAGCTGCATGATATTGAAAGGGAACCTTATCCTCGTGGCATCGCCGATATCATAATAGCTAAGCATCGCAACGGACCCTTGGGGCGAATAAAGCTACGCTTCATTAGTAGGATTGCCAAATTTGACAGTTTGGGAATGGAACGGGTTTCCGCTTCTGAAGAGTAAAGAAACATGGCAAGTTATGGGAATGTAGGTTCACAGGTGAAGACTGATTCTACCACTTTACCAAATGCTTTCTTTAGTCAGATGCTGCCCAAGATTACAGAGATGGCTGAGCTAAAGGTGGTGCTTTACGTATCCTACCTGATTCAGCGAAGACAGGGACATCCCCCGTTTGTGACCTATGAGGAATTGCTATCCCAGAAGCTAATTACTGCGATGGATGAAGGAGTGATTCGCAAAGCTTTGGACTCTGCTGTAGAGGACAGGGTTCTGGTTCACTCGACCATAAAGATAACGGAGGAATCGAAGGACGTCTACTTTGGGAACACGGAATCTGACAAGGAAAGATTTGCTGACTTCAAATCAGGAAGATCTTCTCCTGGGGCGACTATGCCTGAAGATGGTGAACCCGGGCGTAATATCTTTACTCTTTATGAGCAGAACATAGGTATAATAACGCCAATCATTGCCGAAGAGCTTAAAGAAGCCGAGAGGCTCTATCCGTCCCGGTGGATCGCCGAGGCTTTTAAAGAGGCGGTTACCATGAATAAGCGCAGATGGAAGTATATAGCTCGAATTCTTGAGAGTTGGGCTAGTGAAGGTAAGGACAGTGGAGAACATAGGAGAGGCCTTAAAAAGGGTGACCCTGACAAATATGTCAAGGGCAAATACGGGCACTTGGTCAAAAGATAGGGCTTCCGACATCTCGAAAGGAGAGGGTGAAGTCTGTCCTATTTGCAAAGGTGCTGGGTTCGTTCATCCGCTTCTGGATTCAGGGCGGCCTGATTTTAGCCGCGTTGTACCTTGTGAGTGCAGCAAGTTGGAGCTAAGGAAGAAAAAGACGGAACATCTGGAGAAGTATAGTAATCTTGGCTCTCTATCGCTGCTGACATTTGATAACTTATCCCCTAAAGGCAAGGCGGAAGATGTTGTTTCCCAGCAGCGCTTTGCTCAGGTCTACCAGGCTGCCGTAGCTTTTGCAGATAATCCCAAGGGTTGGCTAGTATTTTCAGGTTCTAGCGGCTGCGGCAAGACTCACCTGGCTTGTGCTATTGCCAACCACCGCCTTAGCTTGGGGCAGCCTGTATTTTATATTGCCGTTGCCGATCTCTTGGATCACCTCCGCTCCGCTTTTAGCCCCACTAGCGGTATCACGTATGATGAGTTGTTTGAGCAAGTGAAGAATGTGCCTTTGCTGGTGCTCGATGATTTTACCATGGAAAGCGCTACACCTTGGACTAAAGAAAAACTGGAACAACTCCTCAACTACCGCTTCAACACAAGGCTGGCAACAGTAATCACCACTGATGTTGCGCTAGATAAACTTGAGGAACGCCTACGTGGTCATTTTGTGGGCAATGAATTCTGCCAAGTATGGGAGATTGAACGGCGGTCGAGTTTGGAGTACCAGGATAGCTTGAAATTAGAGCTTCTACGAAATATGACTTTCGACAATTTTGACCATGAGAGAGTCGATTTGCCTTTGGAGAAGCGGCAGAATTTGCACCAAGCTTTTGATTTAGCAGTAGAATTCGCTCGCTCCCCGGAGGGCTGGCTGATATTTACCGGTGATAATGGCTGTGGTAAGACTCATTTAGCAGCGGCCATCGCGAACACCAGGCTGGCACAAGGGAAACCTGTCTTTTTTGTAGTTGTCCCTGATTTGCTTGACCACCTGCGGTCTACCTTCAGCCCGGACAGCAAGATATCCTACGATGAATTTTTCGAGGGGATAAAAGAGACGCCCTTGTTGATACTAGATGATTTCGGGGAGCAATCAACCACATTGTGGGCTCAGGAGAAGATATATCAGTTGCTCAATTACCGTTATAATGCCAGATTGCCAATGGTTGTCACCACGTGCCTTTCTTTGGACGAGATTGAAACACGGATTAGCTCGCGGATGGTAGACCCGAGGCTAAGCCTTGTATTCAATATCATTGCTCCTGATTATCGTGGCAATGTTAAATCTGCAGAGCAAACTGGAGGCCCCAAAAGGCAATATTCCTGAACGCCGGATTATTGCAATTGAACTATGTGATTGCTAAAATGGCCAATATTGATGGGAAGGGTCTGATTATGATTGATTCCCAGGTTCTGGTTCTCAATCAAAGCTATGAGCCTATGAATCTGTGCCGCATCCGCAGGGCCATAGTCCTGGTCTTCCATGGCAAAGCCGAAGTGCTGGAAAACGGCAGGGGTGAGATCCATTCCATTAACCAAGTTTTTCAAATACCCTCCGTGATTCGCCTGGTTTACCTGGTTAAGCGGCCACAACATGAAAGGAGACTGACCAGGTTTGAAGTGTTTAATCGTGATCAATACACTTGCCAGTATTGCGGGCGACAGACCAGGGAACTTACCATAGACCATGTTATACCCAGGGCGCGAGGTGGAGAGCATACTTGGGAGAATGTAGTCAGTGCTTGTATTCCTTGTAATCGTCGCAAGGGCGGACGTGCACCACAAGAAGCCGGGATGAAGCTGCTGCGGCAGCCACGCTCACCTCATAATAATGGATTCTACATTCCATGTTATCATCTTAGCAACCACCATGAGTGGCAAAAATACTTGCCTGCTCAACTTTTCCCCCAGGCTAGCTGATTTAGGGGTACTTCCCTAAGTGTCTGGTCTTTGAGCTCAACTGACACATTTTCTTTTATCAGATTTACGCTTACTACCTTAGCTTTGCCAAAGGGTGTTGATACCTGCTCACCGGGTCGAGGCATCCTCTCTCTTGTATCAGTGTACTGCTCACTTTCATATGCTAGGCAGCATAAGAGCCTTCCACAAAGGCCCGATATCTTCATGGGGTTTAGGGTTAAGTCTTGCTCCTTGGCCATTCTAATGGATACTGAAGGGAAATCACTTAGAAAACTCTGGCAGCATAAAGGGTAACCGCACTTCCCTATGCCACCTATGACTTTGGCCTCGTCCCTTGGTCCTACTTGCCTTAAGGTAATGCGTGTTTCTAGGTCGCGGCTTAACTTTCGAACAAGCGCCCGGAAGTCGACTCTATCTCTAGCACGAAAGAATATGGTTACGGAACCGGTCTTGAGATCCCAACGAGCTGCTAGAGGCTTCATCTTTAAGCTAAGTTTGCTGACCATCTCATTGCACTTAGTCAGAGCTTCGGTTTCTTGTTTTTGCCGAGCCTTTTCTAAATCCTCAGTCTCAGCCAAGCGTACTACTTTCATTAACGTCGTGCTTAAATCGCTCTGTTGAACTCGAGCTTCGGTGACTACGACTTTGGCCAGGTTTAGCCCTTGACCAGTATCAACGACTACATAGTCGTCCAACTGCACTGCTATATCAGACGCGTCGCAGTAAAGCAGCTTATCTCTGGGCTTTAAATAAACACCTACAATATTAGTCATTAATGACCTCTTGACTTTCAGCTAAATTAGTTACTTATTCTAGGCAAATTGAGCATCAGTGATTCAATCGCTAAACGGGGGCTAACATTTTGTAGAATTTCCTCTTGTAGCAGATATAGATTAGCCAAGAACTCTTTAATCTCACTTAGACTCAAGTTTCTTGCCTGTTTTTCCAGGTCCGTTTCGTAATCTATGTTTGCGATGGCCTCCTTGTAACCGCCTTTGACAAACATCAAATCACGCCACCAGCCAAGCCAAATATCCATCATGTCCGCTATCGACCTATGATCCTGACTGAATTGGGTCGCCAGTTCTTGTGCGTAGCCAAATCTCCGTTCCAGACTGGCAGTTGTTAGCGAAGATACGATATCTGTCATTTGCGATCGCTGTTTTAGCATGTCGCCGTCTAGGTGGGACAACGCCCAGCCAAGGCGACCATGGCATAATCGAGCCAGAAGCTCTGCTTTGCCTGCATCAATATTATATCCGTTAGTAAGTGTTTGCTCCACTTGACCTAAGGGCAGTGGTCTCAATTCTAGCCTCTGACATCGCGATACGATTGTGGGTAGCAGGCGTGGCTCCTCAGCAGTTAACAGTACCCAGACTACTTTAGGGGGAGGCTCTTCTAGAATCTTAAGCAATGAATTGGCCGCCTCAGTGGATAGATACTCGGCATCATCTATAATAAATACCTTACGCTTCCCTTCGTATGGGGGCAAATTGGCCAAGCGTTGGAGCTTTCTTATGTCATCAATTCCTATTTCTGTTTTGGAATCCAAACCAATACAGGTGACATCTGCATGCTTCTGCTCAAGGATCCGGCGGCAGGAGTGACATTGACCACAGGGTGGCTTATCTGCGTCACAATTTAGAGCCTGAGCTAGATTGAGGGCTAAAGTTTTCTTGCCTATATGTCGGGGCCCCACAAAGAGATAGGCATGAGCTACATTATTCTCTTTAAGACTGCGGTCCAACAGAGCCAAGGCTTTGTCCTGCCCTATAACTTGCCACATCTAAATTACATCCAGACTCATCAAATCCTGGTAACTTTCCCGTCTCCGTATAAGGCGCGTTTTTCCCTTCTGTGCCATGACTATAGCTGGCCTGGGTAAGGCGTTATAATTGCTCGACATGGGTATAGAATAGGCACCGCAAACCGGAATGGCTATGATGTCACCAGAATGTACGGAAGCTAAACTGGTATTACTTACTAAGATATCCCCTGATTCGCAAAGCTTGCCTGCAATAGTAACCATGTCAGCCTCTGGTTCTAGCGCTCTGTTGGCTACCAATGCTTCATATTTGGCACCGTAGAGTGCAGGGCGGATGTTGTCAGTCATGCCACCGTCAATACAGATGTATTTCCTCACATCTGGTATCTCCTTTATTGCTCCTACGGTGTATAGTGCTATTCCGGCCTGTCCGACAATCGCTCTTCCAGGCTCGATAACGATTCTCGGGTAGCTCAGTCCCGATTGCGAAACGAATGTGTTTAGCTTATCGACTATAGCCTTAGCATAGTCGTCCACAGTAGGCAGCTTCGACTCAACGGTATAAGGGATGGCGAAGCCACCACCTATACTAAACTCAGTAGTATCGAGACTGTACTTCTGGCTGACTTCTCGGGCAAAACGGAGAACAAGTTCCATAGCTAGTTCGTATGGCTTTGTCTCAGACACTGGAGAGCCCAGGTGGAAATGGAACCCCAGAAGTCTGAGCTTAGAGGTCGACATAGCTAGTCTTACCGCCTCTTCAGCCTGTCTTGCAGCTAAAGAAAAACCGAATTTGCTGTCTAGTATTCCTGTAGCTGTGTATTGGTGGGTATGGGGGTCAACTCCTGGCGTGATGCGCAGCAAAATATCCTGACTGCTATCTCTTCTATTCGTCAGGGAACTGAGCAATTCAAGCTCATAGAAGTTATCCACCACAATGCGGCCGATGCCCAAATCCAGGGCTAGCTCTAACTCCTCTGCTGTCTTATTATTACCGTGGAAATAAATTCTGTCCAGCGGAAACTCTACTGAATGGGCAATGCTAAGCTCTCCTCCTGAGACGACGTCAAGGCCTAGACCCTCCTCCTTAAGGATTAAGGCAAGCGCTCTATTGAGAAAGGCCTTAGAGGCGTAAATGATCAGGATGTCAGGATAGCGTTTGGAGAATTTATCCTTAAATTCACGGCATTTGGAGCGAAGAGTGAATTCATCGAAGAGGTAGAGGGGAGTGCCGAATTCTTTGGCCAGATCAACGACGTCGCAGCCTGCAATGTGGAGATGACCTTGATTATCGACCTCTGCGGTTAAAGGGAAAAGGGACAATTTAGATATTCTGTTCGTGTTCACCGGGAATATACTAGCTTTTAACACCGAGCAATGCAAGTTTAGAAGCGGCTTATTCGGTAATCTGAGATGCGTTTTCAGCCGGACAGTGTGTCAGGCCTTTGAAGATGCTCTGCAATGTGATATATGGTCTTTATGCCATTCATTAGCCGGGATCTGGGCGTCCTCTTAGAGATGAATCCACAGGCTCCTGACTATTCAGCGGCAGATATGTTATCTTCATCATCGTAGTTTGAAAGCATCAAGGCTGCTGTTTGAGAAAATTTCTTGTAAATTCCTTTGGTTGCCAGTACTCCGTCCATCATCTCTGCCAACCATGCTGGAGTCTGTGCGGGTAAGTCCCCAAGCTTCATATTAGCTATTGCCACAGCTTCAGCCCCGGAAAGCTGTATGTTTCCCTTTATGTTCCAATTCTGCTGGTTATAAACGATTATTTTAGAGCCGTCACTATTTCGATCGGGTAAGAATAATAACACCTAATTGTCTTATAGACGCGAAAGCGCTGAGTTCCGGGGGGAGTACATTGCGATATGTAGTCTGCAATTATGAGGAGGATTAAGCAAGGTGAGCTAATCATAAATTTGATAACTCCGGGAAATAATGATATCTTAGTCCGTTAATCCCTGCGTCAGGAGTGAGTGAAGATGCCCAAGATTTATTTCATAGATGTTACCAATCGTGATGGTGTTCAGACTGCGAGGCTCGGCTTATCTAAGCTGGAAAAGACTATCATAAATCTTTATCTTAATGAGATGGGCGTCTTCCAGTCTGAATTTGGCTTCCCCACGACAAGGCATGAATCAAATTATCTTCAGGCTAATTTGAAACTAGCTGAGATGGGAGTGCTGAAACCCGTAAGATTGGAGGGTTGGGTAAGGGCTACTGTCTCTGATGTGGAAACGGCCTTCAAGCTTGTCCCTAACATCCGCCATCTTAACTTATCCATTTCCACATCGGATCAAATGATTTACGGCAAATTCATGGGCAAGAAGAGCAAGGCGGACATAGTGAAGACTATGGTTGATGCTGTGGAAGCAGCTCGGGCACACGGGGCAGAAAGCATAGGGGTAAATGCTGAAGATGCATCGAGGACAGATGTTGATTTCTTAGTCGAGTTTGCTGCCGCTGCCAAAGAACACGGGTCTGATCGACTTAGATATTGTGATACTCTGGGCTACGATAGCCCGTTTACCATTTACGAGGCAATCAAATTGCTGGCGGAGAATGTGGGGATTGCCATCGAGACTCACTGCCATGGTGATCTGGGGATGGCTGTTGCTAATTCTGTTGCCGGGGCTAAGGGAGCATTGGATGGAGGCCAGGACGTTTATATTAACACTACAATCAATGGTATTGGGGAACGAGCTGGTAATGCTGATCTTGTGGCTACAGTTCTAGCCGTCACTAAGTGTAAGGGCTACGCAGAGAAGTATCAGCTGGGGAATCCGATCGATTTAACGAAGGCATGGAAGATAGCCAGATTTGCCAGCTACGCATTTAGAGTTCCCATCCCTATAAACCAACCGGGTGTCGGGGCCAATGCCTTCGCCCACAGTTCCGGCATCCACGCTGACGGTGTTTTAAAAGATCCTAACAACTATGAACTGTATAGCTTCGATGAAGTGGGCAGGGGTGAGCCAGAGACTGTCGAAACAGGCAGGGAAATATGCTCTGGAGAATACGGTGGAATATCCGGCTTCCGATATATTATGGGTAAGATGGCCGGCAAAACGGCAGTGCCATTTAGAGATAGCGAGGAGGCAGGGGAAATCCTGGAGCTGGTACGATATGCTAATGTGGAGACACAGAAACCGCTCGTGGAGGACGAACTGCTGTTTATTGCTAAGTATCCTCAAATCGCTAAAGAATTACTAACTCTGGAGCCATTGGAATAGGATCTTGTCGTACCTGCAGCCTCTGACCAAAGAAGTGAGAGGATATGTCAGGTAGCCCATAGGAGCCGTGGGGGCTTTGCTGGAAAAGCATACGTAGGTCCGGAAAAAGCAGCCCAGGGCCATCCTTGACCTGTATTCAAGTATCTGGGATTTGTGTACTGAAGTCTCGCTGAGCAGAAGTGCATCAGGAGCGTTACCGCGAGCTTAATTGAAACCGCTTCGGGGTTCTCTCGTATGGGCGGTAAGTCAGGGATCTTAGTCACTCTACTTTCCAACCGAGTCGTGAATACAAGACTATACCGACAGTGAGAAGTAAAAAAAGAGAGAATAACAGTCAGCGCTGTTTGACAGGAAGTCAGGGGATTATAGCGGGCCATTTCGGGGCCGGCCATTAAGGACACGATTGACGCGTGTGCTGATGAGATGGGATAGACTCGAGGAAACAACTGAAGAGGTGCTGGCAGGACCTCGTACGGAGCAAACAGGCCTGATAGGGCAGATGTTATTACCGCAATTCCCACCCCTGTCATGATTGCACCCTGGAGATGTCTAATCAACGTGCCGACGATGAGTCCCACTCCAGCAGATGCGCAGATTATTAGGCAGACGAAGCCGATAACCTTTGCCAGTTCGGCTCCAGTGCCGGTGAAACGTGCGCCGATGGCGAGGCCAACCAATACAACAAGGCCCGCCGCAAGCAAAGAAAGAACAACCACGGCTACTATCCTGTCCCCATCCCTTGAGCAGATTCTATAGCCAGCTTCTGATGCTGCCACTCTTCCATCAATGCTAAAACCCTTCAAGACAGAGAGCACAACGTCGGACTTTACAGCTGTCTCTACAGTAATCACATCTTCGACTGTATGTTCCTTGTTGAGTTCGTCTGGAGTGCCTTCGGCTATTATTCTGCCGTTGTCTATGAGGCCCGCTCTTGAGGCCACTTCAGCGTCGCTTCCGATGTGAGTAATCAGGATAATACTGGTTTTTTTGTTCATGATTTCCTGAACCATAGTGAAGAAAGCCTTTCTGGCGGCGGGGTCAAGCCCTGTGGTTGGCTCGTCCAGTATGAGGACCTTCATTCCAGGGAAAATCGCAGTAGCAACCTCCAGTCTTTTCCTCATCCTGCCAGAGTATTTGTCTACTCGCTTATCCGCTTCTCCAGAAAGGCCGGTACTCTCAAGCATTTCGGTCACCAGCTGACTTGCTTCATTGCGGGAATAGCCCAAGAGAGTGGCGAAATATGTCAGGTTCTCTCTTCCTGAAAGCTTACGGGAGCTGAAGTTCTCCTGCGGTACGTAACCGATGAATCTCTTGGACTGTGCTGGCTTACTGCCATAAATCTCAATGATGCCGCTATCCGCAGTTCTCACCGCAGCAATTATGGAAGCAAGTGTAGTCTTGCCGGAGCCGTTCGGTCCCATTAAGGCGTAGAACTGGCCCTCCCGCACATCAAGGTTAACTCCATCGAGTAGGCGCTTGCTGCCGTAACTCTTGACCAGATTCTGCACGTGGACTGCAAGCATTTATGGCCATATCCTCGCAGCGTGGTTGAAGTCGACCCCCACAGAGCATTTGTAAGAATGCCGCCAACGCGGCTGATAGGCATTATAACGCATAAGGCAACTGGTTAATACAGGGCGAGTTGATAATGCACTGATAGTGTTTCCGGGTAGATATCGGGTTAGCAGCAGTTCATGCTGATGAGAGGGATGTCGCGAGAAAGTAATGACGCCGTTTTTAGAGCGAGGGATGGTGGTCTGATAAAAAAAGAGGTGACAGAGATGTTACTGTGGTAGCGAGACGGCCAGCACTTGCCCTTATTACACTATTATACGTGTCCCAAGCTGTTAGGCGTACAGGCTTGCCGCGTAATTGAAACACAGAAGGTGATGCAGGCCACTGATCTGCAATCGCCGTGAAGGCAAATACTACAGCCAATCCTTATGTGATTGAAGCGAAATAGTATTTTGTAGCGAGTTGCTACCTGTAAGCTTGCTGAAATCCGCATATCCAGTGCCAAATCATTTCATTGACTGAAGGTTTAGAATCAGCGCATAATTTGGTAGATGCTCTTTTGGTACAGGGACGATTCTATTGCCCGCTCCTTTCAAAGTCGCCTGTAATCAAGAGCAAAGGATGAGGGGATGAACAAGCGAACTGCAATTTTGCTCATCGTGGTGCTGGTGTCGGGCATTGTTGTTGCCGGACATGGCGAAGCAATGGCGGCGGTGGAGCAGAATTCGACTTGGGGAACTGTAGCCACATCTCTCGGTGCCGATTTGATTCACTCTGATACGTCGGATTCAACGTCGTTGCCACGTCTTCCGGATAGAATCATTTCTGATCTATTGGCTGACTGTGGCCAGCAACCCAGCTGCATCCGACTTGTGCGGCACCAAACAGAGATTCAGGGCTTTACCCATTCTGGACACGGCGCGAAATCGGCTGCAAGGGGTAGCTGTGAGCTGTCACAGCGAGGGGGACAGCCAAGGCGGGCAATCCTTGGTTCATTACCGGGGAGGCTATCCTTGTTTTCTCCGCCAGGGCTAATCCTGCGCCTGTGACAATTCAGTAGCACCATCTTCTTTGCGTGAGGCTGTAGTATGTCTTACAGCTTCGGGGTCAATGTAGGCCAGCTTTTCAGTGGTTTACGTTCGTTTGCGGTTGCAACAGCTTAGCTTGTCCGTTGCAGATGCGGTGGCTTCGAGAAGCTGATTTTCAGACAGCCTTCACCTTATCAGTTACGAAATGGACCGATGTTTAGACAATTGGGCTAACAGATTTAGTCAAGAAAGGAGTAAAAGTGTTCGGGAAGAAAAAAACGGAAGAAGAAGAAAAACTGCGAAAGCCGCAAGCGATACCGATGCTGATTCAGAAGTGTCTGGTGGATGAATGGAAACTATCTCCAGACTTGGTGCCGCTGCTGAAGGCGGTCGTACGCAAAAGCGCTAGTCAGGAAACAGCGTTTGACATCCGGATTTTCGATGATTCTGAAGCGCAGGCAAAGAAAGTACAGGTGGCTGACTATACCACGTTTGACGAGCAGCCGGGGTTGATATTGTATGAGGGCTGGTTCAACGAGGAATCAAAACAGGTTGTACTGCAGGAGAAGAAGAAAGTAAATTGGGATACTCCCATTTTCACCCAGGATGAGATACAACAGAAAGTCGAAGCACTGAGCGAACCCGGGAGCACGGTTTTCTTCTATATGGCTCGCGGCGGTACACATGGTGGGCCCCTCGGCATGGGTGCTACTGTTGTTGAGCTTAATCCTAAGGTCCTTGAGAAGAAAGCGAAAAAGTACAACATCTATACAGCCGATGTGGTTGATATGCAACCGGTAGGCAAAGGACAAAAACTTTGGGACTCCGACAAGCCAAAGGATATCGCGCGTTGGATTAAGGAGGCTCATCATAAGCGCATGTACTGATACATGCTGGTGAGTGATTCAGAGAAAGGGGTTTGCTATCGGTAAGCCACTGGAAATATCAAGCATGCTAGCCTTGATTCCCGTGCTAGCTTTGTCGCTCGCTGCTGCAGGCTGCGCGAAAGTGGAGTGAATATCGTAGTAAGAGGGAACGCTTGTTGGGATGTAATTACTATTACTACGTCTCCAGCCACTTTAAGGGGCGCACTGAGTAATCATGCTACGGTGGGAATTAATGTTGTTCTACTGACTCATGCAAACCTTCGAAGCAGACAGGCTTGACTTAGCTTATAACCCTTGGGTATATGAGGCAACTATTCCGTTTATGAGTGGAGGAATTACTGAATGCCAAATAAATCGCCACATGGCAAGAAAAAACGCTCAACACTGAGCAAAAGAAGGAGGGATAAACAGCGGCCTTTAGCCGTAAGTGGCCGACAACCTGTAGCTTCGGAGATTCCTAGGGCGGCAGCCACTACCAGTGAGATAGATTCCCAGGCAACTGCATCTGCACAATCTCCCACCCCAGCTACAGGCCAGTACGCTTACGTCATAGCTGACCTGAAGAGAATCGGAATCCCGACCGGTATAATTTTGGTCATTGCTATTGTGCTGGCTGTGGTATTACGTTAGGCCTGACTGGTTAGTTGCATCACTGGAGTGGACACTGGACGTTCCGTTCTCGGTGATGATGCTCTGAAAGGAGAGAGCAGAATCTGATTTGTAAGGAGGACAAGTGTGATTGATTCGGCTGCCGTCGGCTGGGCCGCTGACCTTGGGCGACTTTTGAGGGATATCTGAGATAGCGCAGTTGGCTTATTTAACTTTCTTTTTGCCTATGGCGTCAAGACTGAGATAATCCCTATCCTCATCTCCTTGGGCCCATTGCTCTTGCCGCCTAATCGTATGTGGCACTAGTGCCAATTATCCAGGCGACTGTAATGGGACTGGTGTCCACTCAAAAGGAGCGCGCCGCCTGCATGGATCCCAAGATACGCGAGCTATCCAAGCTTGAGCGTGTTCGCTTTCCGGTTGGCATCTTCATAGTGGCGGCTCTTTTTGTCCCCAAATCTGTGCCTATAATTGGCATGCTTATGTTTGGTAACCTGCTCCGTGTTACCGGTGTAACTGACAGTCTGGCTGAATCCGCTGGCACTGTACCTATTAACGTTCTGACTTTCTGCTGGCGTTTCGGCGGTACCAATGTCAGTCATCGTGGTAAAGAAAACGGGCCAGAAAGCCAATCCCAGAGACTTTCTGCTCATGCATGCGCGGGGGCTGAATGCTGCTGATGTCATTGGCACTGCGGTGGTAACGTGGATTCTCTACGGCCTGCTAATGGGCGGTTGCTGTGATTATTGTAGCGCAAACTGTCTGATGTCGCCATTATCGGTGTGATTGTTCTTCCCGCCGCCTGTCTTCATGTGCCAGAATGGCACTGAGCGCACAACTCGTGGAGACTCCACAGAGGGCCCTTGGCTGATAGCCTCCAAAACGGGTCTAAGGCATATAAGTGTAGCTTACTGCCTCCATGCACAGGCGGATGAATGTGAATAGGTCCATCTTGTATGCTGAAGCAATATTCACCTGCTGTATGCGCAGACGACCAGCACGTAATGTAAGAAAGGATTATAATAGAATAGCTAGTGACCAGGTGTATTACCTTTGAACTCTCGAGTATCCCCAAAGGCCCAGTCCCCCCAATTTCGCTGACGATGGCCAATAAATCACACAGGCGTTGATATGGCAGTCTGGCACTCGATGGAGCTATCAGAAGTCTCGAAGAGGCTGAATACTGATTTCGATCGCGGTCTGGCCAAGGATGAAGTTCCGAGACGACTTGAACAATACGGCTATAATGAACTTAAGAAAGAAGAGAAGCCTTCGGCCTTCAGGCTATTTATAAGTCAGTTCAAGAATGTTCTCATCGTGATTCTTCTTATAGCCATTGTGCTTTCTGCAGTTATTGGTGAACTGGTAGATGCTGGCATTATTGGGGTAATAGTCATTTTTTGTGCTGTTCTGGGTTTCACTCAGGAATATCGCGCTGAGCGGGCCCTTGAAGCGCTAAAGAAAATGCTCTCTCCTACCGTAACCGTGTTAAGAGAGGGTAGGGAAGAGGAAGTTCCCGCTACTGAACTTGTCCCGGGCGACATCCTGGTCCTTGAGGCGGGGGATAAGATTCCGGCAGATGCCCGGTTGGTCGAGGTCCACTCCTTGATGAGTGACGAAGCGGCTCTTACCGGAGAGTCGGTTGCGGTAACCAAAGATGTAGTGGCACTGCCTGAGAAGGTGCGTGTTAGCGACAGGAAGAACATGGTCTTTACCGGCACTACGGTTACCTATGGCAGAGGCAAAGGGGTGGTGACATCGACAGGGATGAACACAGAATTTGGCAGGATTGCCGAAGCTGTGTCAGCAGTAGAGTCTGAGCGGACTCCTCTGGAGAAAAGGACAGGCGAAATAGGCAAATGGCTAGGTATTGTAGCCCTGTCCATATGTGGCCTTATTGTGGCAATCAGTATTGTGCGGCAGGTCTCTTTGGGGGAGCAGATGGACCTGCCCTTTGTAGTTGAACTCGTCATGTTTGCTGTGGCCCTCGCTGTGGCAGCCGTGCCCGAAGCATTGCCGGCTATTGTCACCGGTGCCCTGGCCATAGGTATGCGCCAGATGGCTAAGAAGAATGCTCTGGTGAGGAAGATGCCGGCAGTTGAAACCCTCGGTTGCACCACAGTGATATGCTCTGATAAGACCGGTACTCTGACCAAGGGAGAGATGACAGTAAGGAGAATACTTCTGGGGCACAGGATGATAGATGTCAGTGGAGTGGGCTACACGCCGGAGGGCGAATTCAAGAGCTGTGAGAAAGTAGAGGTTATCAGTGATTCAGCTTTGCTGTTGTTCCTTCTTGGAGGACTTCTATGTAATGACTCATTTCTGTCGGAAGACGGAGGGCAATGGAGGGTCAAGGGTGACCCTACAGAAGCTGCTCTGGTTGTGGCGGCGGCGAAAGCCGGGTTAGAACAGACTGAGCTGAGACGCAAATATAAGAGGGTGGGAGAGATACCTTTCAGTTCTGAAAGAAAGCGAATGGTCACCATCCATCAAATGGATGATGGTAAGAAGATAGCCTTCATGAAGGGAGCTCCAGAGTTGGTGCTGGATAGATGCTCTCGTATCTATGCTGATGGTGGAGTTGAGGAGATGGGTGAGGTTGAAAGAGCTCAGATGTTAGAGGCAAACCGCGGAATGGCTCGGGAGGCGTTGAGAGTTCTTGGGATGGCTTATAGAGAGCTTCAGGACGATGTTGACTATACTGAAGAGGCCATTGAGAAGGATATGGTTTTCCTCGGTCTTGTTGGCATGATAGATCCGCCGAGGCAGGAAGCTATTGAAGCCATCAATATATGTAAGCAAGTACATATCAGACCGATAATGATTACCGGAGACCATAAACTCACCGCTGTCGCCGTAGCTAGCGAGATTGGTATATATAAGGAAGGCGATATAGCTCTGACGGGCGAAGAGCTGGAAAATATGAGTGACGACGAATATGGGAATATCGTGGAAAGTGTGACCGTTTATGCCAGAGTATCGCCCATGGATAAATTAAAGATAGTCAAGGCATGGAAGGACAAGGGCGAAGTGGTGGCGATGACCGGGGATGGGGTTAATGATGCACCGGCATTAAAGCAAGCTGATATTGGAGTTGCTATGGGCATAACCGGGACCGATGTCACGAAAGAAGCGGCAGCAATGGTCCTCAGTGATGATAACTTTGCCACCATTGTGAAAGCTATCGAGAGTGGAAGATGGATATACGACAACATAAAGAAATATCTCGCCTATCTCATCCAGTGCAACATAACTGAGGTGCTTGTCATTGGAGGAGTAGTGTTGGTGCTGGGTGCAGCATTCGTGCCCCTGCTCCCTGCAGCTATACTGTACATGAACCTGGCGACTGATGGTCTGCCGGCGCTTGCCCTAGGAGTCTCGCCGCCTGAGCCGGACATTATGCAGAGACCACCCAGGAACCCGAAAGAAAGTATTTTTGGTTGGGATGTGAAATCCTTCATATTGAGAGCAGTACTAATCGAAGTGCCCTTCTTCTACTTCATCTGGTTTCACGGACTTGGAGACATAACTCATGACCGGACACAGATCTTCTTCCTGTTCATCATTATAGAGCTGGTTATTGCTATTAACTGCCGCTCTCTCATTTTCAGCGTATTTAAGGCACCTCCGCATAAATGGCTTATTATCGCTCTTGTCTGGGAACTGGCTTTGATTACCGTGTTGGTCCAGATTCCGTCAGTTCGCGATTCATTCGGCATCACGAAACCCTCATTCTCCGACCTGGGCATGATTATTGCCTTTGGGGCAGCTGTCTTTGGCATAATTGAAGGCACTAAAGTCGTTTTGAGAAGAAGGTCGGCAAGAGAAAGAGCTATGGTCTAACTTGATTCATGTGGTCATTTACCACCGATGCCTTCCAGCTTCAAGATGATGGAACCAACGTCTATCAATTCTTGGACTGCTTGCCCAAGAGTGACACCGCGGGGTTGAGCGCTGGATCATCCAACCCTCAGCAATAGAGGCCCTGCTGTTTTCAGTGACAGAGCAGGCTGAAAGGCCTAGTTGCTAGCTAAAACCGAACTTCGAGATAATGCTGAGAATTCATGCCCGAAGTGCTAGATGCGACCCCGAGGGGATTCGAACCCCTGATCTCCACCGTGACAGGGTGGCATGTTAATCCGCTACACCACGGGGCCTCATAGTGAGACTCTAGCAGGAAGTATATAAAAGGAGTGTCTGCATGTCAAACTGGTCTTATGCGGCAATCGGTTAGCAATCTTCTGTTTTACGTGCTAAAGGTGCCTCTGTAAGATCTTTTTATTCATTACTCATTGCAGTAGCATGATATAGAATAGTCTTTGTAGAGCCGAAGTTGCTAACAATTCGACTGGGGCTATGACATTCTTATCAATGAGGTTTTTATTAGTACCTAGTCAAGCGTGCAGCGTAAGAGATGGGTTCCCTCACTTTCCGTTACTGCATCAAGAATTAGCCGTTGAACTGTTTGTGAAAAATGAGTCTCATGTCGGATTGTTCTGAAGGAGCGCCATTAACAGGAGAAACTCCTTCAAATATGCATATAGACTTTGGAGCCGTTCTACACTTTTAACCTTGCAACCGCCAAATACCCTTTACAATACCATCATTTATAGCTATAATCTACGCCAATGCCCTCTTACGAAATAGCTGACTTAATCAGCACCCTGAATAAGCTACACGAATTCTTGGCTGAGCGGAGTTATAATAGCTATATTGTAGGTGGCTTCATTCGTGACTGGCTCCTCGGCAGGCAAACCAATGACGTTGATATCGCCGTAAATGGCAATGCGCTGGGTGTAGCTGAGGATATCGCCAAGATCCTTGGTGGCAACTTTGTGGTGCTGGATGATGTGAACAGTGTAGCTAGAGTAGTAGTTGCCCATAAGCAGCAGCAATGGAATCTTGACTTCTCGTCGATTGATGGAGACATTGAATCTAATCTCGCCCGCCGCGATTTCACTATAAACGCCATGGCTATGGAGCTTGGTCGAACAGACATTATCGCGAGCATGGTGGATATGGACTCCGGAGGGTTAGTGAAATTGTCAGGTGAAAAGCGATCTGAATTAGAGATCATTGATCCATTCTCCGGGAAGAGCGATTTACAAGACCGGATACTGCGAGCTGTCAACCAGCAAATTTTTAAGGCTGACGCTGTTAGATTGCTGCGGGCAGTTAGGTTATCTGCTGAGCTTAACTTCGCGATAGAACCAGACACGGAAGATTTGCTTCGTCATGATTCCGAGCTAATCACGAATGTTCCGGGTGAGAGGGTCCGGGATGAGTTGCTTCGACTTCTTAGACTGCCACAAGCTGCCTGCCACATTAGATACCTGGATGATCTGGGTTTATTGCTATCCCTGATTCCAGAACTAGGGGAGGGTAAGGGTGTAGGGCAACCCACTGTGCACTTCTGGGATGTCTTCAATCATTCCGTGGAAACAGTGGGCGCGATAGAATTCTTGATGAGGGAAAGCAAATGGAGCTACTGTAATGAAGAGTTGCTGGTAACTGCTCCATGGTCTGACAAGATAGATGCCCAACTGAGCCAAGGGATTTCAAGCGGGAGCAATCGTAAGACTCTGCTTAAGCTAGGTGGGTTGTTTCATGACATTGCGAAGCCAAGGACGAAGTCGCTTGATGATTCAGGCCGAGCGCACTTTTTGGGACATGCTAAAGAGGGAGCGGCCATGACAAAGAGTATTCTGGAGAGGTTGCGCTTTAGCAACAGGGAAATTAGTTTTGTGGAGAGCCTTGTTTATCATCATCTCCGTCCGGCTCAAATGACGAATGAGGAATTGCCTACTCAACGGGCAATTTATCGTTACTTTAGAGATACCGGCGATGCTGGAATTGAGATCGTGATTTTGGCCTTGGCTGACTACCTGGCCGTTTATGGACCTCTTGTGCGTGTGGAGGAATGGAGCAGATACTGCAAGTTGATGGAGTATATACTAACAGAGCATGAAAGACAGGAAGCCAGAGTCCTCCCTGTGAAGCTTGTCGATGGCCATGACTTAATGGAGATTTTTGGCTTAACACCCGGACCTTTGATTGGTGATCTTCTGTCTCTCGTTCGAGAAGCTCAGGCCAGCAGTGAGCTGAGTACCAAAGAAGAGGCGCTAGCTTTGGTGCGTAAGGAACTGGATAGCCATGCCTTGAGGAGTAATGCTGTTGAATAGAAAGAACGTTGGCTGGTTAATTATTATACTGGTGCTATTTGGCGTGGCTCTGTGGTCTATAGTGCCCCTAAATGCTAAGTTGCTTGGCCCCAACGGATTGACCCTTGGGCTCGATCTGAGGGGTGGGGCTCAGTTGCTTTACGAGGCTGATCTGTCACAAAAAGACCCTTCTGTGACTGATGCGGAAGCAATGTCAGCGGTGGTAGACAAAATTCAGCGAAGAGTTAACGAGTTTGGCACCACTGAGCCTGTAATTCAGAGGCAAGGTACCAATCGAATATTGGTTCAACTTCCAGGAGTGAAAGATACTAACGAGGCGATCAGCCTTATTGGTAAGACGGCTTTACTAGATTTCAGGGAGCAGAAGCTTGACGAAAATGGTCAGCCGGTGCTTGATGCTGAAGGGCAGGTGGAGTTCGAGGATGAGCCAGCCAAAGCTACGGGCATAGATGGGAGCGAACAAGAACTAACTGGCAGATATTTGAAGAGTGCTCGAACAGACGTAGATCCGTATACGGCTAGCCCGGTAGTGGCTTTTGAATGGAATGATGAAGGAGCATACCTCTTTGAACAAATAACGGGTCGAAATATAGGCAAGCAGTTGGCTATCTACCTAGACGGTGAGCCTATTTCAGCTCCGGTTGTTCAGGAGGTAATCAGTGCTAGGGGGCAAATTGATTTTAATAGTCCTACAACTCTTGAAGAAGCCGAAAGGCTGGCAGTTCAACTTAATTCGGGTGCCTTGGATGTCCCGTTGACGATTATCGGACAGGAGAGCGTTGATCCAACGTTAGGCGCTGATTCAATTAAGGATAGTCAGCTAGCTGCAATAATTGGGATTGCGTTACTTGTGCTATTTATGCTCCTTTACTATCGGTTGTTTGGCCTTATAGCTTGTATTAGCCTTGGTATTTATGGTGTCTTCCTTTTGGCCATTTTTGACGTTGCGTCTATAACGTTGACCTTATCTGGCATTGCTGGCGCCATCTTGTCGTTAGGCATGGCAGTAGATGCCAATGTACTCATATTTGAGCGTATGAAGGAGGAATTACGTGCTGGTCGTACTACAGGCGCTGCGATTGAGGGCGGATTCAATCGCGCCTGGACAGCCATCAGAGATAGCAACATTACAACTTTTATTGCTTGTGCCGTGCTCATCTGGCTTGGTACCAGTAGTGCGTTTCATGCTTCTATGGTTACCGGTTTTGCCATAACCTTGTTTATTGGTGTAGCCCTTAGCATGTTTACTGCTATCATTGTTACGCGAACTCTACTTCGATTAATTCTGTTTAGGCGACCGACGAGCAGGCGATCAGCCTTTGGGATTAGCAAATGATTGATTTTGTTGGTAAGAGACGATGGTTCTTCTTTGTGACGGCGATAGCAGTTGTCTTAGCCATAATCTCGCTAGCTGCTTTCAAATTGCAACCCGGAATCGATTTCACTGGCGGAGCATCGATAACAATCAAGTTTACTCCTCAGATAGAGGAGGGCGAGTCAGTTGAATTCCAGGGTCAACTGCGTGAGGAAATTGCGGAATTCGGACATCCTGAATCAATCATCCAATTTAGAAATGAGAGTCACGACTTCTTCATCCGCATGAAGTTCATATCTACCGAAGAACTGAATGAATTGAAGTTGCAGTTAGAGGCTACTTTTGACAGGGCTGTAGAAATCTCTGTGCCGCTTGAGGTATCCCCAATTATTGCAGCGAGGACGGCAAGCAACGCTGGAATCGCCATAATAATTGCTGCTGTAGCGATGCTGCTTTACATTGTCTGGGCATTCCGCCGTATGCCCAAGCCATTCCGATGGGGCGTCTGTGCCATTATCGCGCTGGCTCATGATGTGCTCATAATACTGGGCATTTTTTCTATACTCGGTAGGGTCGCTGGAGTAGAGCTCGACGCCCTATTTATTACCGGAATACTTACAGTTGTAGGCTACAGTATCAATAATACCGTCGTCATTTTTGACCGTATCCGGGAGAACGTATCCAGGGGAATTAGTTCTAGCTTTGCCACAACAGTGAATTCGAGCCTCGTTGAAACGCTGGGAAGGTGTTTGAACACTGCTCTGACTACCCTCTTCGTGTTGCTAGCGCTGTTTCTTTTTGGCGGAGCCACCATACACTACTTCGTGTTAATATTGGTAATTGGCGTCATCATCGGCAGTTATAGCTCTATCTGTATATCCAGCCAGCTTCTGGTGGTATGGGAAGAGGGCAAATGGCGTAGCCTTAATTCCTGGTTACCCTTCGCTAAGAAAAGCTCCTGAATGGATCTTAAGCTGCTGCTTCTAATGTACCATAGTGTAGGAACTGGTGGGCAGTATGCGAGGGGCCGCCTCCCAAATAACAAAGGCTATAGGCAAATAAGCATTCTGTGTTATCGGATTAAATTGATTTCTGATAATCGTTAGCCCGCCGCGCTAACACATGGCTGGTGAGACTTAAAGCGAGAGCCTCATTGGTTACTGCGGTTGGGACCTGGTTGATTCAGGCTTTCAGCCTGTGCATTTCCATTATTCTCTTAATATGCTGGTCAAATCCTTCGTGTTTCGCTCTTGTAGACTTGCCTAATAGGTCGACTATCTCAGGGCTGTCCAGAAGTATATCAAAGCTGGCTTTCACCGAGGAAGCAAGCACATCACGATTGTAACCCCCTTCCAGGGTGAAAACGATACGCCCCTGGCAAACTTCAGCAGCCAGTTTCTTTAATACTGCCACTATCTGTGCAAACCCGGTGACGCTTACTTGCATCATGGCTATAGTGTCGGCCCAGTGAGGATCGAAGCCGGCGGAAACCAGGATAAGCTCTGGCTGGAATCTTCTGGCCACAGGCGCCAGGACCTCATTGTAGGCTCGCAAGTATTCCTCGTCGCCCCAACCGGCATTCATAGGAAAGTTGACTGTAAACCCTTCTCCCTCTCCCGCTCCAATTTCATCCAGCGATCCTGAGCCAGGATAAAAGGGGTATTGATGTGTGGAGAAGTAGAGGACTCTGGGGTCAGTATAGAACGCATCCTGAGTTGCGTTACCATGGTGGACATCAAAGTCAGCTATGAGGACACGGCTGATATTGAAATTGGATAAGGCAAATTTGGCTGCAATAGCTATATTATTGAATATGCAGAAGCCCATTGCTCGGTTGCGGGTAGCATGATGCCCAGGTGGCCTGACCAGCGCAAAGGCACTGTCGACTTCGCCCTTCATTACCGCTTCCACAGCAGTTAACAGTCCACCGGCAGCATGTACGGCCACTTCGTAGGACCTTGGACAGATTATAGTGTCAGGATCCAACCAGCCACCGCCTCTTTCTGCCTTTCTCTGAATCTCGGATATGTACTCTGGGGTGTGCACTGTTTGAAGTTCTTGTACTGAGGCAGGGCGAGGTGAAAGTACTGTAAGTCTTTCTTTCATGCCGGTCTCTTCGAGATGGGATATAATTGCTACTAGCCTTTGCGGATTTTCCGGGTGCTCGCCCGTCTCATGTTCCAGGTACAACGGTGCATACACTAAGCCTGCTCTCATGGTTAGCTCGCTCTCGCTAGGTAAAGACTAACATAAGTAACAGGATCATTTTACCATATTGAAGCGATGTGTGTTGCCCATCGGTCCCTATAAATTGCCACAGCGCTTGACAGGAGCCCTCTGTCCGCGCGGAAAAAGGAAGCAGGTCTTGGATTATTCGGAAGCGACTGGGCGATTCATTAAGACTTGCGTCTATGCTGGTCATGAAGGTCATGAAGGCCATATCTGAGTTGAAGGATTGGGGAGTCAGCGTTCTCCTTATCGAACAAAATGCTCCGGCGGCTCCAAGTATCACTGACAGAGTATATGTCATGCAAGAAGGAAGGATTGTGTCACAGGGGTATCCCGAGGAACTGCTCTCCATGTATGGCAGCGGAGCTTCTATTTGTGACAAAAAAGAGTGGTTTCAAAAATAAGGTCGTAGCTATCGTACCTAATCCTATCGCTTCTATTCGCTACTGGTGGCACCTTACGCTCGTTTGGGCTTACTTTACGGGCATTTTGGTAAGGAGGATAGTCCTAGATTAGCTATTTGTTGTTTCAGCTAGCAGCCTTCCTTCAGTCGTCGTCTCTCTATTTTGCCTGAGCTAGTCTTCGGTATGCTATCAACAAACTTAATCTGCCTGGGCAATTTGAAATCAGCTAGCTTTTCGCTGCAAAAATCGCTTATTTCTTCAACGGTGGCAATCCTATCGTGCTTAAGCACAATGAAAGCTGTAGGGATTTGCCCTCCAGATCCATTATTAATGCCCACGTAGGCTACCTCCGCAACGCAGGGGTGTGTCAGAAGCACATCCTCTACTTCCCACGGGGAGATATTGAGCCCGGAAGGGGTCACAATTATGAAAGACTTTTTCTCTATGTACTCCAGATAGCCATCTTCGCCCATTCTAACTAAGTCTCCTGTACGAAACCAGCCATCCTGGCGGACCTCATCTGTAAGCTGCGGCGCCTTATAATATCCCCTCATGGCCCAGGGTACCTTGAAGAATGCTTCCCCGGGTTCACCCTTGGAAACCTCCTGACCGCTGTCATCTAGTATCTTGAGCTCACATATTGGCTTACCTACAGAGCCCAGCTTGCGTTTATCGAGCGTGCTTACGGAGACAGCTTCCAGTTCTGTGAGCCCGTACACTTCACAAAGGGTTAAATTTAACTTCTTCTCTAATAGCTCCATGAGACGGGGCGACGACTTCGCGCCAGCTGTAACCGCTACCCGTAGCGACCTCAGGTCATATCTCTTGACGGTCTCATCTCGTAGTATGGCCAAAGCATTATACATGGCAGGGACTCCAAAGAGGATGGTGCCTTGCCCTATCTCTACTGCTCTCAAGACAGCCCTTGGCGTAAAACTAGGAACTACTATAACAGTGCAGCCTTTCATAACTGAACCCAAGAGACCATGGCATAGTCCAAAAATATAGAAGAAGGGAGCCAGCCCTACAGTAACATCTTCCCTCCTCCGCTGTATGCTTGATGAAATTATGGGCGGCGTGCTCATAAGCGAAGCATGGGTATGCACCACGCCCTTTTGTTTTCCTAGCACACCGGAGGTATAGATGATGGTAGTCTCATCATCATCTTTCATGTCTACTGCAGGCGAAGTGGAAGAACTCGTAGCCAATATGCTCTTGTAGTGATCGCTGTCAACTTCAAGGACATGTTTTAGCAAGGGGATGCTGGATAATAGTGGGGAAAGCGTGCGGGAGAAATCCTTTCTCGTTATCAGGACTCTAGAGTCGGAGTCTCGTAATAATGCTATAAGCTCGAATGGTTTAAGCATGGAGCCGAGGAGAACGGCTATGCCCCCGGCCTTAACGACTCCAAAATAGTCGATGGCCCATTCAGGGCCACTGGGCATCAGGAGAGCCACATGGTCGCCTTTTCTTAGTCCCAGCCCGATAAGAGCGTTGGCCACCTTATTAGAAGTCTCGTTTAGCTCTCTGTAAGTAACCCTGTAAGAATCTTGAACGATAGCGTCTTTTTGCGGAACCTCGCTAGCAGTTTTCTCCAAAATCTGTTTGATATTCATGCCTGCCTCCGATAGCTATGCTCTGCAGCCCTGGATGTCATTGCGATTTAGAGCTATGAATCAGGACACTTAGAAATGAACTGAAGATCACACTACCATGTCGCCTTGCCTTAGCTGCAGCCAAGGCTTTGTGTTTGGTCTCAAAATGACGCCGGGCGACTGGTTTAGGGTAAGAACTATTAATATTATCTCGCCTTATTGACAATTTGTTCTTCCAAATATATGATATATCATGTACCGATGTATTTCAATAGGCAATATATAAATGGCCAATGCGTTCGAGTGTAGTACTTTCGTGCCACATAATAAGATGAGGCTGACTATCTTAAACATCTCATAATCCTGCCAGCATTACCAGCCAGATGAAAGGTGGAATAATATGCGCTTTTTAGCACCAACAAATTGGGACGAGAACCTGATAGCCCCGTTGAGCAAGATGGGGCCAGATATCCAGATATATGGTGTTTTACCCACAACAGTTGTAGGTAGCGGTGGTTCAGGGCCCCATGTTCCCGAGATGACAAGAGATCGTGCTGAAGACTATGTTAAATTAGCCCACTCAGCAGGAATGACTTTTGACTATCTTCTGAACGCCCCAAGTATGGGCAACATGGAATGGGAGGAGAAGACACATCGGGAGCTGTTAGAACATTTGGAGTGGCTTAGTGACATTGGAGTAGATAATATTACTGTAGCTATCCCGTACCTGGTAGAGCTGATAAAGAAGCAATTTCCGCACTTCAGCGTCAGAGCATCAACCATATCCAAGGTGAACAGCGTAGCCAGAGCACAATTGCTTGAATCCTTAGGAGTCGATTCCATCACTTTGGACGCGCATATAAATCGGGATTTCAAAGTACTCAGGGCTATAAGGAAGGCAGTGAAGTGTGAGCTCAGCGTGCTGATGAACAACCTTTGCTTGTACCAGTGCCCATACGAATATTACCACTACAGTGCTCTGGGGCACTCGAGCCAAAGCTATAACCAGCTTAATGGTTTTCCTCCTGACTATTGCGTGCTTCGTTGTACTATAGATAGGCTTACTGACAGCTCACAGATGATCAAGGCGCGCTGGATAAGACCTGAGGACATCCATCTTTATGAAGAGATAGGCATTACTACCTTTAAAATTAGCAGCAGATCGATGCCAACCGAGTCGATCTTAAGAGCTTCTGCGGCGTATTTATCGGGACAATACCAGGGAAACCTTTATGATATCCTGCATGCTCTTAATCCCACTGTCAGGTGGGTCAGCCCTGGTTCGGGTAAGATACAATCCGCTACTATAGGCTCTCCGCCCAAGATATATATCGATAATCAGGCTTTAGACGGTTTTATCGAGTTTTTCAAAAAACAGGATTGTCTCTCCGGTTGTGCTAATTGCGATTATTGTCGTGAAATAGCCGACAAGGCGATAAGATTTGATCGCCGTGAAGTCGATGAATATCTAGCCGAGCTTGAGGCCTTCATGGATAATCTAACCAGCAGCAGGATATATCACCCTGTGTCCACATGATTTCTGGTTGCCCCACCAAGCAGGGCCATATTAGAGTCAGGTTTTTACCTTAATATAATGGACTGCGTCCTGAACAGTCTGTATCTTCTCAGCTTCCTCGTCTGATATTTCGATTCCGAAGGAGTCTTCCACTGCTGTGATAAACTCTATCAAATCCAGACTATCAGCCTTGAGATCATCCACAAACGAGGCCTGCGGAACTACTTCTGCTCCATCAATTTCCAGTAGCTCCACCATAAGGCTCTTTAGGCGTTCAAAAATTTCTTGCTCAGTCATTCTAGTTTCCTTCTTAGGTTCTTCTAGGTCTCCCTCCGACTATTCAGCCGATATTTTCAGGCTTCCAGCTATCAGCGCTGTCTTACCAGTTGGTCTCTTGCCGCAAAAGTGTAGATTTAGCAAGTCAGTTATTATATCATGCTAGTAACTCTGCATATAGGGACGAGTCAATTAGGTGAAGGCCCCGCCGTCTATTGAGATGACCTGCCCTGTGATATAAGCGGCCCTGTCGCTGGCCAGGAAGGCTACTAACTCGGCCACATCTTGGGTCTGACCGAAGCGCTTCAGTGGAATCATCGCCAGGATAGACTCCTTTCTTTCAGCGGGCAGCTTATCTGTCATTGGAGTCACAATGAAGCCTGGGGCCACAGCATTTGCTGTGATGTTGCGGGAGCCCATTTCACGAGCTAGACTTTTTGTGAAAGCTATCAAGCCTCCCTTAGAAGCAGCGTAGTTGCTTTGTCCTACATTACCTACGATTCCAGCAACTGAGGTAATAGTAATAATACGCCCCCAACGCTCTCTCACCATAGACCTCAAGGCAAATTTGGTACACAGATAAGATCCTCGCAGATTTGTGTCAATCACATCGTCCCAGGCACTTTCAGGCATCCTTAGAATGAGGGTATCCCTATTGATACCAGCATTATTTACCAGAATATCAATTTTGCCCCATTTATCAGTCACCTTCTGCATCATGCCTTGCACTGTATCGCTATCTCTAACGTCAGCTTCAACCAGCATGGCTTCCCCTCCGAGGCCAGTTATGGTCTCGACTACGTTCCCTGCGTTATCGGCATCAGCCCTATAATTAACCGCTACCTTGGAACCGAGGCTGGAGAGTCTTAAAGCAATAGCTTTGCCCAGGCCACGAGAGGCACCGGTTACCACAGATACTTTACCTTCCAATTCCATATCCTGCTCCTAGCATTATTAAAACAATTCGCGGGTGGCGTATTGTATTATTGCGACAGGGCCGGTAGCCGAATACTGTGCCAGAGTGAAATAATTTCGCTTGCAGAGACAGCGGTAATATAGCTGAGGATCGACTTTGACATGGGTCAAGGTTATTAGTCGTTGATCTTCTTCAGCACCAGACAACAATTCTCTCCGCCAAGCCCAAAGCTATCTTTCAAACAAACATTCAGTTCCGCTGCTCGGGGCACATTCGGGACATAGTCCAAGTCGCACTCGGGGTCGGGCGTTTCATAATTTATAGTGGGGTGGATAATACTCTTGTTCATACACATTATACAGGCAATAGTCTCAATAGCACCAGCACCAACTACGATGTGGCCAATCATCGATTTAGCAGAACTCACGGGGATCTTGTAAGCCCTTTCCCCAAAGGCCATCTTAATGGCCTTTGTTTCACATGGGTCATTTAGCTTGGTGCTGGTTCCATGCGCGCTGATATAATCAACTTCCTCAAGCTTCACCCCCGCATTTTCCAGGGCAGTCTTCATAGCGTAAGCTTGCGTCTCTGGGGCAGGAGCAGTCTGGTCATACGCATCAAAGGACCAGCCGACACCTGCTAGCTCGGCCAGGATTGGTGCACCTCGCAATTTGGCATGCTCGTAGGTCTCCAAAATAATCAGCCCAGCACCTTCACCATAGACGAAACCATTGCGGTTTAGATCAAAAGGTCTAGAAGCTTTGGCCGGATCAGACTCGCGAGAAAGGGCTCCCAGGATATCAATGCCAGCTACGCCCAGGGGGTCTAAACTCGAATCAGCCCCTCCGGCTATCATTACATCGGCATAACCCAGGCGCATGAGGTTGACCGCCGTGCCTATGGCGTCGGCTCCTGTGGCGCAGAGACTGTTGACGCTGGTGTTAGGCCCTTTGGCACCAAGCCACATCCCCACCTGCATCGCAGCTGCGCTCAGGCCTGACTTGGCAATAAAAAGGGGATCGACTCTTCGTGGCCCTCTGCTATTCAGTACTTCGATTTGTCTGACGGCATAACCGCCTTCTACCATGACACCGATACTGACTCCCACCCGCTCAGGACGTTCTTGAGCCATCTCAAGTTTGGCTGATTCTACCGCTTCTTTCGCGGCGGCAATAGCTAAATGAACCGCTCGTGGGTTACGGTCTACCACCTTCAAATCCATATATTTCGATGGGTCGAAACCCTTCACTTCGGCGTCCACCTTTACATAGAAATTACTGCTGTCAAAGCGTGTGATGAGCCCGATGCCGGATTTGCCGGTAGCTAGTCCTTCCCAGAACTCCGGCACGCTCAAGCCAAGGGGATTAACCGTGCCCATTCCGGTGACCACAACTCGAGGCGGTCTAATCGTATTGCCCAAGAATTTGCTTTTCAAGATTCCGCCTTTGGTGTAAGGCTGGGCAATGCTATTGACGTCCCGCCATCAATGATAATTGTCTGTCCCCTTATCATAGAAGCCTCTTCGCTACATAGGAAGGCCACAACTTTGGCTACATCTTCAGGGGTTACCATCCTCCCCGCTGGCGTCGCCTGGCGCGTGTCTTCTATCAGGCCTTCCTTGATGTAAAATTTTAGAGCCTCCGTCTCTACGGCAGAAGCAGCAATAGCGTTAACGCAAATGTTCTTGGGAGCGAGCTCTATCGCCAGATAACGGGTCAAGGCTTCCAATGCCGCTTTGGATACTCCCACAGCAACGTAAGTAGGCAACACAAAATAAGAACCTATGCTGGAGATGGCAACTATTTTACCACCTCTTCCTTCCATTAGCTTAGACGCCCTCTGAGCACAAAGCAGGAATGCCCTGGCATTTGCGTTCATGGTCCAGTCCCAGGCTCTAGCATCTATATCCAGAGCAGAGCGGCCTACGCCTGTAGCAGCGTTGTTAATAAATATATCTAGATGGCCGAACTTATTCGCAATGGTGTCGAACATCTCGTCGATCTTAGCAGGGTCTCCCATGTTGGCCTTGATTAGCTCAGCCTTGACTCCCATGGCCTCGATGTCTTTGGCGGTCTTTTCCGCCGCCTCCCGTCTACGGAAGAAGTTGACCACGATATCAGCACCCTGAGAGGCGAAGTTTAATGCAATAGCCCTGCCGATACCTCTACTACCGCCTGTGACCAGAGCCAATTTGCCTTCAAAAGACATGGCTAAACCTTCTCCTTCTCTGCGACACGACGTTCCACGTAGCCAACCAGGTCACCCATGTTTTTGAACTCCTGTGCCTCTTCGTCAGGTATTTCGATATCAAAGGTCTCCTCTATTGCCACCATCGCCTGCACCACATCAAGGGAGTCTGCCTTTATATCCTTGAATGTGCCCTCGCGCGTAAGGGTCCCTTTATCAACATGGACTACCCTAGCTATGATATCCTTTATTTGTTCTTCAACTGACATACGAATACCTCCTTGATGGATTTACTTCCTTTCCTGATTTTGCTAACCCTGATTTCAGCCAGTTCACGACATCGGCATCTACTGCACTCTTGGCACTTACTATAGCATGAGCTATCTGTGGCGCTCGACAACTCCCGTGAGCCACCCGCACGACTCCATTAATACCCCATAAGATACCTCCGCCTTCGTCCTCAGCCTCGTAGGACATCTTGGTCACAGGGAATAACCTCTTAAACAAGACGCTTCCCACGGCTCTTACAGGGGGATATTTACTTAACTTAACTCTCATCCAATCGAGAGCATAGCCTGACATGCTTTCATATAACTTGATGATCACATTCCCCACAAACCCGTCGCATACCACAACATTAGCTCGCCCGCTTAGTATATCATTGCCCTCTATATTGCCAATGAAGTTCAAGCCGCTGTTCTTGAGTAAGTGGTAAGCTTCGCGCACAGTTTCATTGCCTTTGCTTTCCTCAACACCAGTGCTCAACAAGCCTACCGTGGGATCAGCTATATGGAGCAGCCTTTGGGCGTAGACTGAACCTGCGATAGCGAAACTCAAAAGATGATATGGCTTGCAGTCAACGTTGGCGCCGAAGTCCATCAATACCACATTGCGGGCAAAACTACCCAGGGTTCCTCCAATTGCCGGCCGCTCCATTCCGTCCAGCATACCTATATACTGGATAGCACTAACAGCCAGCGCTCCCGAAGAGCCGGCACCAACCAGTGCATCTGCCTCACCCGATTTCACGAGCTTTGCTGCTACAACTACAGAGGAATTGGGCTTGCGGCGAACCGCAACGGCAGGCGACTCACTCTCTGCAATCACTTCATTAGCCTCGACACAGCGGAGCGGCAAGTCAGCAGCGAATCTATATTTGGCTAATTCTCTCTGCAATGAATCCATAGGCCCAACTAGGGCAATTTTCACCTCAGTTCTTTGCGTTGCGAGAATTGCCCCCTTGATTATCTCCTCGGGGGCATAATCTCCACCCATAGCATCAACAGCTACTGTTACCCTTCCGCTAACTTCCGGCATCAGCTCTCCCTGACAGCAAGCTTAACCACAGCCTGTCCTGCAACTACAGCTTCATCTCTCTGGTTATGGCATTGAACAGTACAATTTGTATATGATACACCATTTACCTCTTCAATGGAATCGACGCAACCGCTAATAGTCAGGATGTCTCTGGTACGTGCTGGTGCTTTGAACCGTACTGAAATCTCGCCCCGGGAGAGCCAACTTTCGCCAAAAGCTTGTGTCATCATCTCAGATATGTAAGCCAAAATAAGCATACCATGGGCTATAGTACCACCCAGTGGGGTCTTAGCAGCGAAGGATTCATCTACATGAATGGGATTAAAATCGCCTGATGCCTCAGCATAAAGATTGATTTTCTCCTGGGTTATATGCTTCTTTAGAGATGGCAGAGGCTGCCCTGGACTGAATTCTGGTGGCATCACATTTGCTTAGCTCAAGGCCGGCAACATTACAGTTGCTTTCCCTGATTGCACCCTCTCTTTGTTTTGGTCGAACACGTTGAGTTCTAAAACCAGCATGTGCAAGTTGCCTCGAGTTAACTTTCGCGCTACTCTAGCATGGCAGGTGATAACGTCGCCAACCGGGACTAATTTAAAGAATTCCAATTCCTGGGAGGCATGTATGGAACCGGGTGGCAGAGTAAGGGAACCTGCCATAGCGGTCATGGCATATGCGGCTATAGCTAAAGGCGGCACAAAGTTGCCGTTTGAGCTATCTACTGCTTGGAGATATTTGGATATAATGGAGGCGCTCAGTTCATAGCGCGCAGGAGGGAACTCATAACCTGGAGCTAAAGACTCATAATCCATCTTCTTTTTATTTGTCACTCAACTTTCCCGTGTAGCAAATCTTGGCCAGTTCAAAATATCTCGTCTAACTAATACCTCGGGCTACTAGGCATTTTATAGATACAATTATCACTAACTGCAACAATTGTCAATACCGCTCTTTTTCAGGGCCGGGCCCCAGAGAATTCAGTCCCTCTGGTCCGATTTGGATTTGTTTGCTTATATGGCTGAGGTATGATTATAATACGGTTGTGAGGATTGTCCCGTGCACTGTCAAGGCTGAAGCCTACCAGTTTAGTGCAGCTGCAGCTTTGAGAGCGGGCGAATTAGCTACTGAGAATATAGTCCTCACCACCGATATCACGCACAGGCTGCATGGTGCATCTGAGCCTTTTGTCTATTTTGCGTCGTCTGATAGGTCGTGCCGCCGAGTGAATGGGGAGGGCTGAGATCTGAAATAAAGGAAGAAAGAGAAAGAGTTAGTGCATAGTGACGAACGAATATAAAACAGACAAAATCCGTAACGTAGTCTTGTTATCTCACCAGGGTGCCGGCAAGACTTCGCTTGCAGAGTCAATGCTCTTTGCCGCGGGAGTTATTGGGAGATTGGGGAGAGTGGGAGATGGCACCACTACGTCAGACTGTGACCCCATTGAGGTAGAGCGGCAGATGAGTATCAACCTGTCTCTGCTGACGCATCAGTGGGAAGGGACAAAGCTGAACCTCATAGATACTCCGGGCTATGCTGATTTTGTAAGCGAGGTGAAGTCAAGTCTGCGGGTATGCGAAGGTGCTGTCATTGTGGTTTGCGCTGCCTCAGGTGTGGAAGTGGGGACTGAGCTTATGTGGCAGGATGTCGAGAAAACAAATCTGCCTCGCTTAATATTTGTCAATAAGATGGACCGGGATAATGCTGATTTCTTCAAAACTTTGGAGGGAATTCAGGCCAGGTTATCGGAAAGATGCTTGCCCACTCAACTGCCCGTAGGTTCGCAAAGTGACTTCAAGGGCATTTTAGACCTGGTAACCATGAAGGTCTATGGTGACTCTGATGAGCTGCAAATGGAGTTACCAGGGGCGCTTATAGAAGAAGCGAAGTCGTACCGGGAAAGACTGGTAGAGTCTGCTGTTGAGACCGATGATGAACTGCTTGGCAAATATTTGGAAGGCGAGGAAATAGAAGCTGAGGAAATTATACGTGCTATAAGGGGAGCAACTATCGCAGGTAAACTGGTGCCTGTTCTCGTTGGTTCTGCTCTGCGCAATATCGGCATACGGCCACTCCTCAATGCCATTTGTGACCATTTACCTTCCCCTGCGGAAAAAGCTGTTGTTATGGCTACAAATGCGGCATCTGGCAATAAGGAAGAAGTCAAATGCAGTCCAGAATTGCCCCTGAGCAGCTTTGTTTTCAAGACCACCGCTGATCCTTACGTAGGCAAGCTTAGCTATTTTCGCGTCTATTCCGGTGTCATGTCCAGTAATTCCCAGGTTTGGAATGCCAGCAAGAATAGCACGGAACGCATCGGCCAGCTCTTTACCTTGCTGGGTAAAACTCAACAACAGGTATCTCAGTTGGCTGTCGGTGACATTGGTGCAGTGGCCAGGTTGACCCTGACCACTACAGGTGATAGTCTTTGCTCCCGCGAATATCCTATGTTGTTTGACGGCATTGAGTTCCCTCAGGCTAATTTCAGTATGGCAATCGAGCCTCAGACAAAAGCCGATTTAGATAAGATGAGCACCGTGTTACCGAGGATATGTGAAGAGGATCCGTCGCTTCAAATACGCCGGGAACCTGATACTAATGAGTTTATTATTTCCGGAATCGGCGATAGCCATTTAGAAGTGGTTAAGGAAAGACTGCACCGCAAGTTTGGTGTGGAGGTGAAATTGGACCTGCCCAAAATCCCTTATAAAGAGACTATTACTGCGCCAAGCAAGGCGGAATATAAGCACAAGAAGCAGACCGGAGGGCATGGTCAATATGGGCATGTCTTGTTGCATTTAGAGCCGCTGCCACGAGGAGCTGGATTTGAGTTTGCCGAGAAGATTGTTGGTGGGGCAGTACCTCAGAACTACATTCCCTCCGTGGAAAAAGGGGTCAATGAGGCGAAGCAGGAAGGTGTTTTAGCGGGCTATCCTGCAATTGACATAAAGGTAACGTTTTACGATGGTAGCTTCCATGCAGTAGATTCCTCAGATATCGCCTTTAAAATCGCCGCAGCTCACGCTTTAAGGAAGGGACTGTCCGAGGGACAGCCGGTGCTGCTTGAGCCGATAATGAATCTCACCATAATTGTGCCTGAGGCATATACGGGGGATATTACGAGCGATCTTAATACGAGGAGGGGGCGTGTACTCGGCATGTTACCTCAGGATGGCACTAACGTAATCGAAGCTCAGGTGCCCTATGCGGAGCTCCTTCATTATGCCATAGATTTGAGGTCACTGACACAAGGTCGTGGCAGCTTCACCATGGGATTTTCTCGTTATGAAGAGGTACCGGCCTACATTAGTCAGAAGGTCATTAGCTCTAACAAAGAGCAGGCTAAGTAAGAAAATGGCTTAGCTGGTGAGGAGTTCCCTTAGCTTGTTGGTGAGTGCAGGTAATATCTCCTCGTACCTGCCAACCACTCCAAATGCTGCTTCCCTGAATATATTGGCCTCAGGGTCCTTGTTAATCGCTATTATGTTCTTAGAGCCAGAGCAACCAGCTATATGCTGGCTGGCACCTGATATAGCTACGGCGAAGTAAATATCTGGGGCGACAATTTTCCCTGTAAGCCCAATGTGTTCTGCCTCCGGTACCCAGCCATTGTCAGCAGGTGGTCGTGAGCAACCTACAGCGCCATGTAGCACATCAGCCAGTTCCTTTAACGTTGTAAGGAAAGGTTCAGGCCCACCAAGACCTCTACCCCCGGAGACTATTACAGCGGCGTCCTCGAGTTTGATGCCAGTCACCTCCTGCTCGACCATCTCTAATCTAGTTGTCCTTACCTTAGACATATCTATTTCGGCCTTAGTGCTTATGATCTCTCCCTTTCTTGACTCATCACGCTTGATCGGTGACATTACTTTCTTCCTCACGGTAACCACCTGAGGCATACGCTCGCTGGAGAAGACTGCTTGGGCATTGCCCCCATAGACAGGCCGCGTTTGCAGCAGCGACTTTGTCTGGGGATCTATGCTGAGGTCGAGACAATCCGTTGCCACGCCAACTTGTAGCCTGAAGGCTAGTCGAGGAGCTAAATCCCTGCCTACAGATGTCTGTCCCATAAGTACGGCTCGAGGTGAAGTTTCTTTAACCAGCCTTTCCAGGACTTGCATATAGGAGTCTGCCTGATACTCTTTCAGTGAAGGGTTCTCGACCTCGTAAACCTTATCTGCGCCGAAACTAATCGCTTCTTTAGAGGCTTCACCAATATTGTCGCCAGCGAGGAGGCAGGACAAACCTTCCTGCAACTCGTCAGCTAGCCTCCTACCGCATCCTAGCAATTCGGTAGTGATAGCATCTAACTTTCCATTTGTGAACTCACCATAAACCAGTATACCTTTATTCTGAGCCATATTTTGACCTCTTATCTTCAGAGTATTTTTGCTTCCCTAAGTTTTACAGCCAGGTTGGCGCCAGCTTCTTCTGCAGTCTCTCCTTCGACTATTTTGCACTTAGCTTCCTTTACTGGTTGAAAAAGCTTGCCTAACTTAGTTATTATTGCAGCGGCACCAACTTGGGACGGCTCAAGTCCTATATCACCTGGCTTCCACACGGTAGGTTGTATCTTTGCGGCTGCCATAATGCCTTTTAAAGCCGGGTAGCGCAGTGCACCAAGTTCGCTCGTCACTGTGATAAGGGCGGGAAGTGTCGCCTCAACAACTTCATAACCATCAGGGACGACTCGCTCTACCCTTGTTTTTCCGTCCATAACCTCCACTTTGCGGGCTAGGGTCACAGCGGGAATTCCCAGGATCTCAGCAATACCCAAGCCAACCTGCCCCGCGTCCCAGTCGGAGGATTGCCTACCACAGAAGATAATATCATACTGTCCTATTTTTCTTATAGCAGCGGCGAGGGCATAAGCCGTTGCCCAGCTATCGCCTCCCTCGAAGGCTTCATCTTCTAGGAGGATGAGCTCATCACTGCCCACAGCTAAAGTCTTCTTCATTACTTCACGCAGCATGTTATTACCTAAGCTAAGCACCGTAATCTTGCCCCCTATCTTATCTTTGATTTTAAGGGCAGCTTCCAGCGCAAACTCCTCATACTGGCCAATTACTGGCTTTATATCAGGTGGCATGGTCATCTTATTACTTGCTGTATCAATCTTGAACGCAGATGGTGGAGCTTCAGGATCTGGCACTTGCTTACAGCACACAATCATGTTGACGCCTGGCATTAATATAACCCCCTTCAGTATTAATTCTTCGCTATAAACAGCGGTTATAGATACTATAACAAGGTGGGCCTTTTGTCAATAGCCAGTACAGAGAGCTTTAGCAATGTCACTTCAGGTTTCTTTTCTGCCCTGGGGTGACTTTGTAAGTTTTCCGCTCTAGCTCAAGAGTTCAGATACCAGATATACCGGCTCTTCATAGCTGAGGCTGCCCTCACCTTTCTTATTTTAGAGGCAAGACCTGCTCCTAGCTACCTGTCCAAATTTCGGGGACCACCTCACCATGGCATGTGTTCTTGGAGTTCCATTGAAGCCATCGGGCAAGCGTACTCTGATACATCCGGTGTCCAGATTGTGCTGCGCGTTCTCGGAAGAAGCAGCGGTTTCTTAAACATGGGAGAATCATCGACAAATTGGAACGGTCGGCTGAGTCCACTGCACTTGGGAAGCTTACTAATCAAGTATCCACGCAGTTTTGGAATTGTGGACTTAAAGGTCAGCCGTGCCGCATTCACCGCCCTGACCTCTAATCGTTTCCACAGCATGAGGCAGAGCAGGTAAGATCGGCTGAAGGCACTCGCGCACGGCTTTGGGACTGCCCGGTAGGTTGATGATCAGGGTGTTCCCGCGGATGCCAGCCACCGCGCGGCTCAATATCCCCATAGGAGTCTTCTTGAGACTTTCAGCTCTGATTGCCTCAGAGAACCCGGGTGCAAGCCTGTCTATTACTGAGAGCGTCGCCTCAGGAGTAACATCTGTGGGGCTAAGGCCAGTGCCGCCTGTAGTGATGACCACGTCCAGGATATCCTCGTCAGCCCACTTTATCAGCTTCTGAGCAATGAGGTCACTGTTGTCAGGAACGATGTCACGATTCTTGATTTGAACATCCATACCGGAGAGGATTTTGTAAATAGCATCCCCGCTCGTATCCCGCCGTTCCCCCCTCCATCCCTTGTCACTGATAGTCAATATGCCCACGGTAAACATTCTTACTCTTTATACTGAATCCTCACTTGACTCTGGTCTACTGTGCAATGGTCCGGTCCGGGGCAATAGCAGCTTATTATAAGCTCCTACATCAAATCGCCACTCCAGTCCAGCATCTGTACCTGGACTATATCTCCTGCCTTGACACCTTCGGTATGCTCAGGAACCATAGCCAACCCGTTCGCCTTTGCCATAGATGTAAGAACTCCTGAACCGTGTGGCCTCCCGGTAAGGCGAGCATAGAACTTGCCTTCACGGGTGGTGACGATTGCCCTGACATACATACGGCGCCCATTAAGATTGGCGACGTCCTCTTCGATAATTGCTTGAACCGTCGGCTTTGCGAAATTCGTCCTACCCATCATTTTGAGAATTGCAGGACGGGCAAATTGCTCAAAGCTGACCATGGAGCTTACCGGATTCCCCGGCAGTCCGAGATGGGGTACCCTTTTCTCCTTTCCACCTTCTACTTTTACAATGACACCGAAAGCGGATGGTTTCCCGGGCCTCATGCATACTGTCTGGAAAGCAATCTCACCCCGACTCGCTAGAACCTCTTTGACTATATCGTAATCTCCCAGTGACACGCCACCAGATGTGATGAGCATATCTGAACACAGTCCCTCCTCAATTTTCGTGCTCAGTGATTGAAACGCGTCTTGTGCTATACCAATAATTTTAGGAATCCCACCGTATCGCAGCACTTGGCCGGCAATGGTGTAGGTATTGCTATTATGAATCTTGCCCCCATCTAGCGGCTGGTCAATGTCTAGAAGCTCGTTACCAGTAGCCAGTACAGCTACAACTGGTCGACGGACGACTCTTACTACAGAACGCCCCACGGAAGCCAATACGCCCAACTCAGAGGGACGAAGCACCTTACCTCGCTCCAAAACTAGCTCGCCTCCAACAATATCCTCACCCTTGCATCTTACATTCAGTCCCTTGTCGGCCTGGCGTAATATACCGATTTGCGACAAATCAGCACCGGAAGACTTGCGGGCCGCCTCATCAGTATCCTCAAACTGGATTACCGCATCGGCCCCCTTAGGGAGCGGCGCTCCCGTCATAATGCGAATAGCCGTTCCGGGTGCAACTTCGGCATGAGGCATGGCTCCGGCTGCCAGCTCGCCGACAACGACCAGATTTCTTGGAGACGACTTGCTGGCACCATAAGAATCTTCAGCTCTCACAGCGTAGCCATCCATGGCAGAATTGTCCATCGGGGGTATATCAAGGGTGGAGTAGATATCCTCGGCGAGGACCTGCCCTAGACAGTCCAGTATAGGCTTCTCCTCGGACTCCAGGACGTCTACATAGCTTAAAATCTTCTCCAGTGCTGCTTCCACAGATATCATCTTCTCACTCCAGAAACCGTATTATAGACCATTCATGTTCTCCTGGCCAAGTTTCCATGCTGCATTCCTACTCTGGTCTAGCCGGCGGCATCTGATATTGGGTATGATTATATTACGGCCAAACCTTAAGAAGACGGCAGGGTGGCAGTATAAGTAACAACCTTGACTGTATATTAGCCAGCGAGATTGCCGTGAGTCTTATCCATTTCAGTCAGGAGGCGACACCAGAGTTGTCATGCTCTCATACATTGCGAAGTCTTGCCTCTAGATGGAATGTATAAGCGTTTCTCAGGTTCTCTACAAGAGAAATCGGATGTCTGCAGCTTCAAGGAGCCGAAGACCAGAGGCTCTGCCCGTCGAATGAGTACGACGCCTAAGCTGGCTCTCTGCCTGCTGCAATATAAGGCTCAGCGTGAGGTCATGTATCTGGAGTGTGGCAAGGTTCTCGGTCTGGACAGCCTGGTGTTCGCCAGCGATAAGGGTAAGCTGCTCGAACCTTGCACCTGCGCTCATAATTTTGCTAGAATAGCGCGGAGGGCAGGACTGGCTGGTGTGCGCTTGCACGATCTCAGGCATAGGTTCGCCAGCGTTATGCCGATGAAAGGCGTGAAGCCGGAGGTTATATCGGAGGCGCTGGGGTATGCACCCGTAGCGTTCGCGATGGATGTTTACTCGAGGCTCATAGAGTGTATGCGGAGTGATGATATGTTGTTATTGGGCGAGGTGATGGCGTCCGGAGTAGTCGAGGTAAAGCGATGAGGACGACAGAGGTCGGATTCAACAAGGACGACGTCTTCGTGTCTCTGGAAGGTGCGTATCGCATTATGGAGAGCACCTACGACGATAGTGTCAAGCTGGTCAGAGAGACCGTATACCTCCGCTCTGAGCAAGCGTCAAACGCCGGGACAGGTCAGGTCAGGTATGCGTGCCCCTGTAGCTCAGAGGATAGAGCAGCGGTTTCCTAAACCGC
>CAYMVL010000023.1:0-2869 GCA_964394145.1 uncultured Dehalococcoidales bacterium
GAAAAAAATGTCCTGACAGGCACCCTTGTAAGCTAGTTTCCAGTAGGTCGGTGGAGACGGATTGAGTACGGCTGACATCACGTCTGCACCCCTTATGCCTGACACCGCTGGCACTAATTGCAGGCCGAACTGTTGCACAATGTCCCGGCTATCCTTTTCCTGGAAGTCCACCCTTTCTTCGGGGAAAAGGTCACGTCCGGCAATGCCCATTATGATGACCCAGGGTGGCAGCGCACTTTTCAGGGCTTGTATTCCCCGAGCATCCCTAGCTATGATACTAGCCAGGTTAACACTATTCAATATGAAAAATTCATCCCCCAGCCTGACTCGGAGCAGCCGATAAGCGCACTGTATCAGGTCTCTCAGGTTATCCGCCGGTATGAAGAAGAACTTGTGCACTTTGGGCAGAATCTCACATTTTACCGATGCCCAGGTCACGATCCCCATACTTCCCTGAGCACCGGAAACAAGCCGGTAATAGTCTACCTGACCGGGACCTCCCGAGAATACCTGGGCCAGACCCATTTCCCATTGCTGCTCAAGCGTAGGGTAGTAGCCGCCCGCCTCGCCAGTCTGCAGCATCTCCCCATTGCCCCAGACTACTTGCAGGCATCTCAAGGGCTCAAGCAGCGTGTAGCTGTACTTGGGTACCAGCGTTGGCTCTCTCTCCAGCAGACTGGTGACCACCGACTTTGACTGGCGGGGGAGCAGTGGCGTTGACAGTCTCAGGCCCTCTTTAGCCAAAGCCGGCTGCAACTGCGGGTAAGTTACTCCCGGCTGAATTATCGTCATTCTATTTCTGCGGTCGATCCTGATAATTTTGTCCATCAGCCGCAGGTCGACGATAACCGCCTCAGGTACGCTGGGTACGGTATCACCACGAAAGTGCGGCTCACCTGAGCTTACTGGCACCAGTGGCGTTTTCGTTTCGTTGGCCCACTTCACAATCTTTTGCACATCATCTACATTACGGGGTTGCACAATTGAGCGTGGCCGCATGGGCAAGGCAAAGCTGTTATCATGAGAGTACCTGCCGAGGACCTTGCCTGCCTTGATGACCCTTTCTTTGTCTATTATCGTGGTCAGATTGCTACTTGCTTTCACATTCAATTCTCAATCTCCCGCATTGTCATTATTGAACTGATTGTGTCTGAGTTCAGTGCTCTTTGCCTGCACCAATTAGAGCGACGATCTGTAGAATTCGAAAACGTTTTAAACCGAGTGCCACAATCCCTTCAAGTCTACTGATTAACTGTCTTGGTAGTTAGAGACAAGACGACTCAATCTACGTAATGATAAGAGCTTCTTTGGTATCTGTCAATACCACTATTGACAAATACAGCTAGCAATGAGGGCTGTAGAAATCGATGAGGCACAGAGAGAAGCACCGGTAACCCGTTCCACTTGACCGAGTGCTATCTATCAGGGTAATGTATAATGAACAAAACAAATCAGGAAGGTAAAGATGGCTATTTTAGAAGAACCAATAAAAGAGACAGTGGAAGTCAAAAACTACATTGATGGGCTGTGGGTTGAGTCTCAAGGCGAGACTCAGGATGTGGTGAATCCAGTCAATGGTGAAGTGATTGCCAGAGTACCGATTTCAACCAAGGAAGAGATCGACAGCGCAGTTGAAGCGGCCAAGGCAGCTTTCCCCGATTGGCGGAGGACTCCGCCGGTGGCCCGGGCCAGATACCTGTTCCGTTTAGAGGAGTTGCTCGAGGAAAATTTCGAAGAGTTGAGCAGGGTGCAAACCCAGGAGCATGGGAAGACGATTGATGAATCCAGGGGTGAGACCAGGCGTGGCATTGAAAATGTGGAAGTTGCCTGCGGTATTCCCACCCTGATGCAGGGTTACAATTCTGAGGATATCGCATCGGGTATTGACGAATATCTTATACCTACGCCGCTCGGAGTATTTGGTATCATCGGACCTTTCAACTTCCCGTTCATGATTCCGCTCTGGTCAGCGCCTTACGCCGTCGCAACTGGGAACTGCGTCGTAATTAAGCCATCCAGCGAGGTACCGCTAAGCCAGATGAAAATTGCCGAACTTGTGGATGAAGCAGGCTTTCCTCCGGGAGTGTGGAATGTAGTGAATGGTGGAAGAACGGTGGTCAACGGAATGCTAGACCACCCGGATATTGAGGGTATTACCTTTGTCGGCTCGACCCCTACCGCCAAGAATGTCATCTACCCCAGGTGTGGCGCCACCGGCAAGCGGGTTATTGCTCAGGGGGGAGCCTCGAATTTTATGGTAATCATGCCGGACTGCAATCTGAAAGCAACTATACCCGCGCTGATGACATCTTTCTTCGGTAATGCAGGGCAACGCTGCCTATCCGGGCAGAACACCATTGTCGTCGGCGATGACGACCGTTTCTACAAGGAGTTTATCAGCGGCGTAGTAGAGACAGCCAAGAAGATAGTAATTGGTAATGGTCTTGATGAGGAAGTTCAAATGGGTCCTGTCCATGATCCTGAGAAAAAAAAGAAAATACTGTCATATATCAGTAGCGGTAGTAAAGAAGGCGGCAAGATAATACTTGATGGCAGGACCGGATTCAAAGTTAAAGGAAACTATCCTGATACCTGTTTCCTGGGACCAACCATCATAGAAAACGTGAAACCCGGAATGAAGATAGTTGATGAGGAGATATTCGGTCCGACCATGGGTATTCTCCGTGTGAAAACCCTTGATGAAGCCATTAGAATATGTAACGACAATCCGTTCCATAACGCCGATGCTATTTTCACCTCGAGTGGAGCAAACGCTCGAGAATTCAAGTACAAAGTCAGAAGCGGGAACGTTGGTATCAATATCGGTATAGTGGCGCCCATGGCATTTTTCCCCTTCAGCGGGATGCCC
>CAYMVL010000024.1:0-5890 GCA_964394145.1 uncultured Dehalococcoidales bacterium
TGCCTTCTTCTTCTTTCTGGCGAGAATACATGACGCCAAGGGTGACAAGCAGGACAGCAACGATGCCAATGAGCAAGGCCCAGCGGGTTGTTTTGCCTAACTTCATCAATATCAGTCCCCTCTTTTTTCTGGCACGATATGCAACATCACATCAATCCTTCTACAACTCCGGCTTTATATTATTTCATATGTCTTGATGTCCACGGGATCCGTGGGGATGTCAGGACAATCCGGCTCAATGAAAGGCGGCTCGCCAGTATACCCGGGATACAGGGTGCCTATGTGCGTGCCTGTATCGTCAAGTATCTGGATAAACCCGCCGGCATATATATCACCCTGGATTTCTGAGTCCTTCTTCCTGAGGTAAACGGAGACATCTCCGCTGGGAGCATAGACGCAGCCGATGAGTTCAGTTCGAGCGGCAGAACCGTACTGAATATCAAGACTTAGGTTACCATCGACCCAGACGTTGGCATCCACATAGGCACCGGCTTCCACGATGCTGATTGTGCCACCGTTCCAGAGACGAATCTCACCTGTGAGAACACACCCGTTCCCCAAGGTAATATCGCCCCCTGAACATAATGTCCCATGGATTTCAGAATTGTTCTCCATAACTACATCCCCAGAAGCCCAAATTCTGCCTGTAATTACAGCGTTATTCATAGTGGTGACACTACCGCTGCAAGTCAAATCTCCTGTGAACTGTACGTTATTTGAGAATGACACGTCACCCTCGACATGGATATCACCCTCCGGGGGGGGATTCGTATTACTAAAGTTGTGGTCACCCTGGAACCAGGTAATTGCCCAGACAAGAGACAGCACTTTAGTGCTTCCCCTAGAGCTAGTGGCTAGAGAGGAAATTTTATAGTTGTTGGCCTCGGGTAAGACTTCCAGGCTCACATTGACGATGCAATCATTTCTTACGTACGAGATTCTTTCCCCTGTGCTCCCATTCCAGCTCCAGTCCCCCCCTTGCGGCTTGCCCTGTATCAGCCAATATATGGCATCTTCTACGCCCGAATCAGCGGCGTAAAGCTCCATCGTTTTCGTCTCGCTTACCTGGTGTGCCTTAAGGCTCGTCGAGACGTAGCCCAGGGTCGGAACCATGAGCAGCCCCCCGATGGCCAGAAGAATCAGCACTGCGACGAGAGCCTGCCCTTTCTGCTCCATGATTATCTTCTTTCGCATGTCTCTTGCCATCTGTATCGCTAGCATCGGGCGTTCATGCCGCATTCGGAACTAACGTGCTCCTTCCGGTGCTCCGGTAGCAGTCTCATCCTCATATTGTTTTAACATTATGTCAAATCTACCATCTTCAGTTCGGCTCCAGCACTCAGGAGACAGGATCAGGACGGGACTTGACGTCAAAGGTCCTCGTCTCTATTTCATCACCGGCTCGAGCAGTCATAGTCACAGTAAGAACCCTATCAACATCATCCCAAACAAAATCAGTATTAACTGGGACAGGGTCGATGTACTCGGCGATGAAGGTCATCTGGCCATCGTAGTTGCGCTCCAGCCTGCCATCTTCGAGACTGTAATACGCCGCATGAGGGGTGCCTTCCCAATCCTCCCAGCTCATCTCGAGAACCTTCGGGACTTCCAGACTGTCATCCACAACCACAATCTGGGCCATCTGTGCGTCCCGGCTGATCCAGTGGACAGCGTTTCGCAGCTGGTTCACGGCGCTGTTGCGGTCGTTGCTCAAAGTGGTACCCAGAAGAACCTGATGAAACGTCGTAGTGGCTGCCACGACAATGATGCCTGCCAGAGCCACAACTATTATCAACTCCACCAGTGTGAAGCCCTTCTGGTTGCGCTTCAGATTACTTGACATCTCAATCGGCACGGTCTTCATGTACTTAATTCGGCTACCTCGTTCCCTGCAATGATAACCAACATCAGCGGTCCACCTTATAGTCCTCCAGTGTCAACACCAAATCGCCATGATTTCTGACGGTAACGCTTACCTTCTGTATGCCATCGTCGTTACCCGTGCCGTCCGCCTTCGGGTCCATTCGCTCGGCCGCAACCTCAATTGTATAGCCATCGGGAACAGGAAGATCTGCGTCCAGGCCGTATTCTGGCGGATTATTGGCACTGTCATAGGGGCAACTCTTGACATACTCCATCTGGCTCTGCGCCAGGCTTTGAGCGGTAGCTCTCTCATCAGCGAGGGAGGCTGCTTTGAGAGCGGTGGACACGCCCGTAAGGAAGGTAATAGCAACCAGACCCAGGATACCGAGCGCCACTATTACCTCGATGAGGCTCATACCCTCCGAGTTGTGCCGAAGCGAGCTAGTGATTCTCTTTAGCACTGCCATAAGTCACCGCGCCTTCGCTTTTTTTCGCTACTGCTGGCTCAAATATTCACCTGGCCGTAAATTGAGTACATGGCAGAGATGAGGGATATGGCGATAAAACCAATTACCCCGGCGATAATCAAGGTAGTGGCTGGAGTAATAACGGCCACCAGAGCTTTTGTCTTGTCATCAGCCTCAGTTTCATAGCTTTCGGCCACAGTGTTCAGTGTGCTATCCAGGTTACCGGTGTTCTCCCCGACACCCGTCATCTGTACCATAAGCGGCATGAAGAGGTCATTTCTGGCCATTGGCGCAGATAGGCCAGCCCCGGCAATCATACCCTGCCGGACTTCGCTCAAAGCCGCTTCCATAGCTTTGTTCTTAGTTACCGCAAGGAGCAGATTCATTATTTCGGGAAGCGGCAGGCCCGCGCCGTACAGTAATGCCATGTTCCGACAGATCCGCGAAAGCTCATTGAGAAGGTTGATACGCCCGAAGCGTGGCAGGGTCAGCAGCAACTTACCCCACTGATATTTTCCCGCCGGCGTCTTAGTATAAGCATACCCGGCACCCACTAGAACCACTACCGCCAACAGGATCCACAGGCCGTAACTGTGCAACCAATCGGTCATAGCGATAAGCGCCCTCGTGGTTGCCGGCAACTCGACATTAAACGACCCGTAAAAGCCGACGAAGGCAGGGAAAACAAAGCCCACCATTACACCCACAACCCCGATAGTCAGCAGGAAAAGGATAACCGGGTAAATCAAGGCGTTCTTCACCTTTTTCTGTGTGGTAAGGTTCTTTTCCATATAGTCGGCGGCCTGTCTCAACACCACTTCCAGGTTCCCTGTCTTTTCACCCACGGCTGCCAGTCGATGGTAAATCTGAGGGAAGGCACGGGGATGCTTGCCTAGAGCTTCAGAAAAAGGGCTGCCGCCACGGATATCCTTAACTAAATCAGCAATTATCCTCTTCAAGTTGCGGCCGGTCATCTGGGCCTGCAGCAACTCCAGTGAGGTAACGATATCGGTGCCCGATTCCAGCAATAGAGCCAGCTGACGCGTGAACAGTATCACTTCCATCGGGTTAATCTGCGACAGGCGGGCAGTCAACCTGTCGGCTTTAACAAATGGCGTGATTTCCTTAAGGCTGAGTACCTTGCAACCGCTATACGACAGCATACCGACGGCAGCTTCTTCACTCGAAGCAGAGAGTTTACCCTTCACTACCCTGTTGCCCTCGATGTAGCCTATATACTGATAATCCATGATGTCTCCGATCCCTGATATCTGATCTCTAAAGCCAGTCACTCTGTAGAGTAAGCATTGCGCAGGACCTCCGATGGGGTGGTAATTCCCTGCTTGACTTTGAGCATGCCATCTTTAATCAAGGGCACCATACCCTCCTCAATCGCCTGCTGTCGGATTTCGGCCGTGCTGGCGTGGTCAAGTATCTGCATCCTTATCCTGTCGCTCAGGGGTAGAATCTCAAAGATCCCTGTTCTCCCCCGGTACCCGGTATAACTGCATAGCTCACAGCCAGCGCCAGAGAGAAATCTGGCCCGCTTTTCTCCTGTCTCCTTAGCGTAAGCTAGCTGTTCCACCATCGAAGCTTCTTTATCAGCCGAGCAATCGGGGCAGATACGGCGCACCATACGCTGAGCCACCACCCCGATAACCGCTGATGATACCAGGAAAGGTTCTATGCCCAGGTCAAGCAGGCGGAAAATGACGCCCACAGCATCATTGGCATGGATGGAGGAGAGCACCAGGTGCCCTGTCAGGGCCGACTGTACGGCTATTCTCGCAGTCTCCGCATCGCGAATTTCCCCTACCAGTATCACATCAGGGTCAAGACGCAATATGCTCCGCAGCCCGCCGGCAAAGGTGACTCCAGCCTTGGGATTGACCTGAATCTGATTCATATTAGCAAAGCGATACTCAACGGGGTCCTCAATGGTGATTATGTTCCTGGACACCTTGTCCAGCCTGTTAACCGAGGCGTAAAGGGTAGTGGTCTTGCCCGCTCCCGTGGGACCGCTAATCAATATCATGCCAAAGGGAACCTTCAGCATCCCTTCATACCTGGCCAGAGATTGCGTGGAGAAACCCAACTCTGCCAGCTCCATAACAGCCAGCGACTTGTCCAGCAGCCTCAGCACGGTGATTTCACCTCGCACCGTAGGCGAGGTGGCTACTCGAACATCTAAGAGCCTGCCTTTAGATTCAATGGAGAACTGTCCGTCCTGAGGCCGAAGATGGTCCGCGATATTCATGTCGGCAATTATCTTCACCCTGGATGTGAGGGGAAGGTGTATCTTCAGAGGCAGGGACATTACCTCCTGAAGAGCGCCATCAATGCGATAGCGGACTCTCAGTCTGTCTTCCTCGGGCTCAAGATGGACATCAGAAGCCCTGGCTTTAGCTGCCTCATCTATGATGATGCGCAAGGCGCTGGCCACCGGAGCATCCTCACTGGCTTCAATCAGCGTTTGCGTGTCGGCTGTATCCGCGCCGGGAATACGTGATATCTGTTCTTCAATCTGACCCAGGCCCTTGTAGTTGAAGTCAATAGCTTCCCGGATTTCCTTTTCGGTGGCATATACAGGTTCTATGCGCAGGCGGCTTTGCAGCGCCAGGGCCTCCAGGGCGAAAATGTCAGCAGGGTTCGCCATAGCCACCCGCAGGCTTTTACCTCTGATAGCCAGAGGCATAGCATTAAATCGCCTCGCCATTGCCTCGGGGATCAACTCCAGCACTTCAGGCTCAGCTCGCCGCTGGAACACCTTTGCCTTGGCAGCCGTGACTCCTGAATCCCCCCTTGCGTCGTGCCGGGCAGGCAGCCTCCCATCATCACTCTCAAGACTGATGATTCTTATCCCCTGTTGTCGAGCGAATTGTTGAGCTTCATCAGCAAGCTTACCTGCAATCAAAAGAGCTTTCTCCTCAATGCAGGTATCGCAGGCTTTGCTGTCAAACGAGGAAACCTGAGTTAACCCGGCTTCTTCAGCGCTTATATCATCTATGCCCAGCCTGTGCGCTATGAAACCATCGTCCACGGAAGCCAGGATAGCAAAGCTATATTCCGACCCGGATTTTCCCTTAAGTCCGACATTATCCTGGACTTCGTAACCGAGCCGACCGAGGGCCTGCTTCAGGTCAGGAATTGACTTGACTGTGACAGGGACTCCTCCAAGCTGCTCGTCTTGAGAAGGCAAAGCCAAAAATGCCTTCAGGCTTTTCTCATCAAATACCCTTATCCTTTGTCTCTGAGCAAAGTCAGCAGCTACCGGGTCAAGTTTAGGGCAAGCGATAAGAATCCTGTCCCTGATACTACAATCGTAGCATTTGTCATCGAAGGAAAGAGTCTCAAGCAGGTCTATTTCTGACTCGTCGCTCGAAAGAATATCTGCAGCTAAGCCATAAGCAACAAAGCCGTTATCCCTGTGAGCCAGGATATCAAAGCTGTGCTCAAGGCCGGACTTGCCTGTCAGGCGAGCATGCTGCTCTACCTTATAGCCGCTAGCCTCAAGCCGACGGATAAACTGGCTGCTGAGCTCTTCAGTTTGTATTTCTAAT